>NZ_VIUK01000025.1:0-92140 GCF_007828295.1 Pseudomonas sp. SJZ080 | reverse complement strand
CGTAACTCTTTGTTTATCAAGGAGTTTTCCGTTTCGACTGCGCCGGAAGTGGGGCGAATTATAGACTTCCAGAATCTGCCGTCAACCCCTGATTTCAGCTTTATTCGGATTTAAGCGAAATACGCGCAAATGCCTTCTTTCCAGCCTGACAAACATGGGTTGCACCCAGTACGTATATAAAGGTGCGATCGACAACCTCGCCATCTATACGAACACCGCCAGAGTTCAGGAGATCACGCGCCACCGCCGAATTCTTCACGAGACCGGCCTTATTAAGGACGGCAGCGATCGGCATATCCTCGGTAGCGGTCAATTCGATTTCCGGCAGGTCGTCCGGCAGCTCGCCATCCTTCATGCGATTACCCGCTGCACGGTGAGCACTGGCTGCAGCCTCCTCACCATGGAAGCGTGCAACGATCTCTTCGGCCAGCTTGATCTTGATGTCACGCGGGTTGGCACCCGCCTCAACATCAGCGCGGAATGCATTGATCTCATCCATGGAGCGGAAGCTGAGCAATTCGAAGTAACGCCACATCAGCGCATCAGGGATGGAAACCAGCTTGCCGTACATCACACCTGGCGCTTCCTGAATACCGACATAGTTGCCCAACGATTTGGACATCTTCTTCACGCCGTCCAAGCCTTCGAGCAAAGGCATGGTCAGAATGCACTGAGCCTCCTGCCCGTAACCACGTTGCAGCTCGCGCCCCATCAGCAGGTTGAACTTCTGATCGGTGCCACCCAGCTCGACATCCGCACGCAAGGCGACCGAGTCGTAACCCTGAACCAGCGGGTAGAGGAACTCGTGAATGGCGATTGGCTGATTAGTCGTGTAACGCTTGTCGAAGTCATCACGCTCGAGCATGCGCGCAACGGTGTACTGCGATGTCAGACGAATGAAGTCAGCCGGCCCCATCTGATCCATCCAGGTGGAGTTGAACGCCACTTCGGTTTTCGCCGGATCAAGAATCTTGAAGACTTGAGTCTTGTAGGTCTCGGCATTCTCGAGAACCTGCTCACGGGTCAGCGGTGGACGCGTTGCGCTCTTGCCGCTCGGATCGCCGATCATCCCGGTGAAGTCACCTATAAGGAAGATCACCTGATGCCCCAGCTCCTGGAACTGACGCAGCTTATTAATAAGCACGGTGTGACCCAGGTGCAAATCCGGCGCGGTCGGATCGAAGCCTGCCTTAATACGCAGCGGCTGGCCACGCTTGAGCTTTTCGATCAGCTCGGACTCGACCAACAGTTCTTCCGCACCACGTTTGATCAGCGCTAGCTGCTCTTCAACCGACTTCATAACAGACCCGCAAGGCTCGAATTCAAAGGGGACCAACCATACAAGATCGCGCGTCAAATACAAAGTTTGGCCGGCGCAATGACGCCAATCCGCTGGCAGAGTGACCACGGACTTGCTTCAGAGATGATTTGGTTATATTTTATACAGTTATTTCATCTTCATCATGTCATTCATCTTTTCCAATTCATCTTTTTTCAAAGTCAAAATTACCTATGACCAAAGAATCGTCTAAAGCGCCACCGCTTTACCCGAAGACCCACCTGCTCGCAGCAAGTGGCATCGCCGCCCTTCTGAGCCTGGCGCTTCTGGTATTTCCTTCCAGTGATGTAGAAGCCAAAAAGACGACCCTGAGTCTTGAACTGGAAAGCCCTGCTGAACAACTGACACAAGATCAAGACGCTGCCGACGTCGCCCAAGCCACAAATGAGCCGGTAACTTCCCCTTTTGCGCAGATCGAAGATAGCGCCGAAGAAGCCCAGGAAACTGCCCAGACCAAACCCGCTCCGGTTGTCGAAGAAAAGAAGGCACCCAACCACAGGGAAGTGATCGTCGCTAAAGGCGACACGCTCTCCACCCTGTTCGAGAAAGTCGGTCTTCCAGCCACATCGGTCCATGAAGTACTGGCCAGCGACAAGCAGGCCAAGCAGTTCAGCCAGCTCAAACATGGCCAGAAACTCGAGTTTGAACTGAACCCTGAAGGTCAGCTAATTAACCTGCATAGCAAGGTCAGCGATCTCGAAAGCATCACGCTGACCAAGAATGACAAGGGTTATGCATTCAACAGAATTACCGCCAAGCCTACTGTGCGCTCTGCCTACGTTCATGGTGTGATCAACAGCTCGCTGTCGCAATCGGCCGCGCGCGCCGGCCTGTCCCACAGCCTGACCATGGACATGGCCAGCGTGTTTGGCTATGACGTCGACTTTGCCCAGGATATTCGCCAGGGTGACGAATTCGACGTGATCTACGAACAGAAAGTCGTCAACGGCAAGGCCGTCGGCAACGGGCCGATCCTCTCGGCGCGCTTTACCAACCGCGGCAAGACCTACACCGCCGTGCGCTACACCAACAAACAGGGCAACAGCAGCTACTACACCGCTGATGGCAACAGCATGCGCAAGGCGTTTATTCGTACGCCTGTCGACTTCGCCCGCATCAGCTCCAAGTTTTCCATGGGTCGCAAGCACCCGATCCTGAACAAGATCCGCGCCCACAAAGGTGTCGACTACGCAGCTCCGCGCGGCACGCCAATCAAGGCTGCCGGCGACGGCAAGGTGTTGTTGGCCGGTCGCCGTGGCGGCTACGGCAATACCGTGATCATTCAACACGGCAACACTTATCGCACGCTCTATGGCCACATGCAGGGATTTGCCAAAGGCGTCCAGACCGGCAGCTCTGTAAAGCAGGGTCAAGTCATTGGTTACATCGGCACCACCGGCCTGTCCACCGGACCACACTTGCACTACGAGTTCCAGGTCAATGGTGTGCACGTCGATCCGCTGGGTCAAAAGGTGGCGATGGCCGATCCGATTTCCAAAGCAGAACGCGCTCGCTTCCTCGCGCAGAGTCAGCCGCTGATGGCGCGCATGGACCAAGAGAAGTCCACCCAACTGGCTTCGAGCAAGCGCTAAGCCATGACGCTCTATATTGGTGTGATGTCCGGTACCAGCCTTGATGGCCTGGACATCGCGCTGGTCGAGGTGGCGCCGACGATCAGGCTGATCGCCACGCACTACATTCCCATGCCTGACTCCCTGCGCACCGAGCTGCTTGGCTTGTGCGCCAGTGGTCCGGACGAAATCGCCCGCTCAGCCATTGCCCAGCAGAATTGGGTAAAGCTGGCGGCGCAGGGCATTCACACCCTGCTTGAACAACAAAATCTGAAACCCGAAGACATTCGCGCGATTGGCAGCCACGGCCAGACCATTCGCCACGAACCGGCGCGCGGCTTCACGGTGCAAATCGGCAACCCCGCCCTGCTGACCGAACTGACCGGTATCACCGTGGTCAGTGACTTTCGCAGTCGCGATGTGGCGGCCGGTGGTCAAGGCGCCCCGCTGGTTCCGGCCTTCCACGAAGCCTTGTTTGAAGAACAGGCCGGTAACCGCGCGGTACTGAATGTTGGCGGTTTCAGCAACCTCAGCCTGATCGAGCCCGGCAAACCGGTGGCGGGTTTCGACTGCGGCCCGGGGAATGTGTTGCTGGACGCCTGGATTCATCAGCAACGCGGCGAGAACTTTGATCGCGACGGCCAATGGGCCGCCAGCGGCAAGGTAGAACCTGCTCTGCTGAAAGCGCTGCTCGGCGATCCATTCTTCGTGACCAAAGGCCCGAAAAGCACTGGTCGTGAAGTGTTCAACTTGCCATGGCTGACACAGCATCTTTCGCAATTGCCGACCTTCGCCGCCGAAGACGTGCAAGCAACGCTGCTGGAGCTGACCGCACTGACCATCACCGAATCACTGCAAAACGCTCAAGCGGATACCCGGGAGTTGCTGGTCTGCGGCGGGGGGGCGCACAACGCCACACTGATGAACCGCCTGGCCAGGCTATTGCCGAACGCAAAAGTGAGCAGCACCGCCACTCATGGCGTTGACCCGGACTGGGTCGAAGCCATGGCCTTTGCCTGGCTGGCCCACTGCTGCCTCGAAGGCATCGCCGCCAACCGCCCAAGCGTCACCGGCGCCCGCGGCCTGCGCATACTCGGCGCCATCTACCCCGCCTGAAGCATAACCCCGGACAGCAAAACGCCGCATGACCCTG
This sequence comes from Pseudomonas sp. SJZ080, assembly GCF_007828295.1. Lineage (NCBI taxonomy): Bacteria > Pseudomonadati > Pseudomonadota > Gammaproteobacteria > Pseudomonadales > Pseudomonadaceae > Pseudomonas > Pseudomonas sp. SJZ080. The sequence goes on along the minus strand of NZ_VIUK01000025.1, from coordinate 88,077 downwards.
AGGTCATGCGGCGTTTGTTCATGCGGTGAAGCGCGATCAGATCGAGAACGAAGAGCCGCAGCCACACGTGGTGGTGGCGTTCGGGTTCTTGATAACGAAACGCGAACCTTCCAGACCTTCCTGGTAATCCACCTCGGCGCCTGCCAGGTACTGGAAGCTCATTGGATCGACAACCAGACTCACACCTTCGCGCTCGACAATGGTGTCGTCATCGGCCACTTCTTCATCGAAGGTAAAACCGTACTGAAAACCTGAACAACCGCCGCCCGTAACGAATACGCGCAGCTTCAAGCGATCATTCCCCTCTTCATCGACCAGACTCTTCACCTTGTGCGCGGCACCGTGAGTGAATTGCAAAGCCGTGGGGGTGAAGGATTCGACGCTCATGCTGACTATCTCCCGGCGTTACGCCGCCATAATGCGTGATGACGCGCATTATCCGCTTCTCCTAGAAAATCGGTCAACTATTGTTACGGTATATCAATAAACCCGATTGCCGGCGGGAAATGCAAAAAGGCCCGTTTGGCGGGCCTTTTTGCTGAGCGGGATAAAACCTTACGGCAGCATGCCGGCATGGGACAGGCCCAGACGTTCATCCAGCCCGAACAGGATGTTCAGGTTCTGCACTGCCTGACCCGACGCGCCTTTGACCAGGTTATCGATCACCGACAACACCACCACCAGATCACCGTCCTGCGGGCGATGCACGGCGATACGGCAGACGTTGGCGCCGCGCACGCTGCGGGTTTCCGGATGGCTGCCCGCGGGCATTACATCAACGAACGGTTCGTTGGCATAACGCTTTTCAAACAGCGCCTGCAGATCCACCGAACGATCCACGACCGTCGCGTAGAGCGTCGAGTGAATGCCGCGAATCATCGGGGTCAGGTGCGGAACGAAGGTCAGCCCGACGTCCTTGCCTGCAGCACGACGCAGCCCCTGGCGAATTTCCGGCAAGTGACGGTGACCTTTGACGGCGTAGGCCTTCATGCTTTCCGACGTCTCGGAGTACAGCGAACCTACGGAAGCGCCACGACCGGCACCGCTGACGCCGGATTTGCAGTCAGCGATCAAGCGAGTGGTATCGGCCAGACCGGCTTCGAGCAATGGCAGGAAACCCAGTTGCGTAGCGGTCGGGTAGCAACCTGGTACGGCGATCAGGCGAGCCTTTTTGATTTGCTCGCGATTGACTTCCGGCAAGCCGTAGACCGCTTCATCCAGCAGCTCCGGCGCGCCGTGAGGCTGGCCGTACCACTTGGCCCATTCGTCAGCATCTTGCAGACGGAAGTCCGCCGACAGGTCGATGACCTTGGTCCCGGCCGCCAGCAGTTCACCGGCCAGCGCGTGGGCGACGCCGTGAGGCGTGGCGAAGAACACCACGTCACAGGCACCCAGGGTCTTGATGTCCGGAACGCTGAACGCCAGACCATCGTAATGACCGCGCAGGTTCGGGTACATATCAGCCACGGCCAGACCGGCCTCGGATCGGGAAGTGATCACCACCACTTCTGCCTGCGGATGCTGTGCCAACAGACGCAGCAGTTCGACACCGGTGTAACCCGTGCCGCCGACGATACCGACCTTGACCATAAACCTGCCCTCAACGAACCCACTGGAAAGCCGTCGATAATAGGGGCCGCGCGCGCCTGCGACAACCGTCAAGGTGACGTGCGGACGCTCTACCCTCTACTATCTTCGCTACCGTGAACCTGGGAATAACTAAAAATGCTTTATCTGTGGCTCAAAGCGCTTCACATCATCAGCATGGTCTGCTGGTTTGCCGGCCTGTTTTACTTGCCGCGCCTGTTCGTCTATCACGCCCAAAGCGAAGACGCTGTCAGCAAAGAACGCTTCAGCCTGATGGAGCGCAAGCTCTATCGCGGCATCATGGGGCCCGCGATGATCGCCACGCTGATTTTCGGTATTGCGCTGATTGCGCTGAACCCAAGCATATTCAGCCAAGGTGCCTGGATTCACGCGAAATTGACGCTGGTGGTCATCCTGATCGGCTACCACCACATGTGCGGTGCGCAGGTAAAACGATTTGCCCGTGGCGAGAACACCCGCAGCCATGTCTTTTATCGCTGGTTCAATGAAGTGCCGGTTCTGATATTGCTGGCTATTGTAATTCTGGTCGTCGTTCGGCCGTTCTAACTTCAATCGGCACCACTCACCGGGGTACTTCCAATGTCGCTGCCCGCTTTGCTCGAACAACGTCTGCGTCTGCCCGTCGTGGCGGCGCCGATGTTCCTGATTTCCAACCCGCAACTGGTTCTCGCCTGCTGCCGTAATGGCGTGGTGGGCAGCTTTCCCGCGCTGAACCAGCGTGAAAGCAGCGGCTTCAAGGCCTGGCTGGAAGAAATCGAGGCGGGCCTGGCGACACTGGATAACCCCGCGCCTTATGCCGTGAACCTGATCGTCCACAACAGCAACCCGCGTCTGCAGGCGGACCTGGACATCTGCGTCGAGCACAAAGTGCCGATCGTGATCACCAGTCTCGGCGCAGTGAAGGAACTGGTCGACGCCGTTCACAGCTATGGAGGCCTGGTCTTCCATGACGTGACGACCCGTCGCCATGCAGAAAAAGCCGCCGAAGCGGGCGTTGATGGCTTGATTGCCGTGGCCGCGGGTGCCGGTGGACATGCGGGCACCTGGAGCCCGTTTTCACTGATTGCCGAAATCCGCCAGTTCTTCGACAAGACGCTGCTGCTGGCGGGGTGCCTCAACCATGGCCACGAGATTCTGGCTGCGCAATTGCTCGGTGCGGATCTGGCCTACTTCGGTACGCGATTTATCGGCACCGCTGAAAGTCATGCGCCTGACGCCTACAAAGAGATGCTGCTGAGCGCAAGAGCGGCAGACATCATCCATACGCCGGCGGTCTCGGGCGTACCGGCGAGCTTTATGCGTCAGAGCCTGGAAGCTGCCGGTTTCGACATGGCGGCGTTGCAAAACAAGGGCGAGGTCAATTTCGGCTCCAAGCTCAAGCCATTGAGCGATGAAGCCAAGGCCTGGAAAACCGTGTGGTCCGCCGGCCAAGGCGTTGGGGAGATCGATGATTTGCCGAGCGTGGATCAATTGGTTGCCCGGCTGGACGCTGAATACCGCAAGGCGCTGGAACTGGCAGCACAGCTACCGAAACGCTGGCCGCGCTGACAGGAAAATTTGGCCAGCCATCCTCGGCTGGCCTTACACTCCGTGCTCGCAACACTCTAAATACTCAAACACTCGCGACAAGGATGCCTCGCAATGAGCGACAACCGTTTCAAGATCGTATTCGACGGCGCTCTGCTGCCGGGGGTCGATATCACCACTGCCAAACTCAATCTGGCGGCGTTGTACAAAAGCGAAGTGGCAGCCATCGAACGGCTGTTCACCGGGAAGACGGTTGCGCTCAAGCTAGGCCTGTCGCAGACTGAGGCGCACACCTACCTTCAGGCACTGACGAAAACCGGCATCGATGCCCGGATCGAGGCAGAACCCTCGATTGAACTGAGCCTGGACGATGTTCAACACCACGCCCCTGCCTCGAGCCAATCGGTATTCGCAGATCCCGAATCTCCTTATGCACCGCCACGGGCTACTGTTGGCGAAAACCTGCCACAGTTTGGCACGCTCAAGCCTTTTGGCGTTGAAGGTCGCATCGGCCGTTTGCGTTACCTGGCCTGGACCATGGTCCTGACGCTGGTCATGCTCGGCATCGGGTCGGTAGTGGCAATTTTCGCCATCGCCCTGATCAGCAGCGATTCGACCGCTGGCCTGATTGTCGGAGGGCTGTTGGTATTTTTCCTGTGCATTGCCATCGCGGTCGTCAGCATTCAGATCAGCGTTCAGCGCCTGCACGACATTGGCTGGTCCGGCTGGCTCTGGTTACTGAATCTCGTGCCGTTCGTGGGCAGTTTCTTTCCGTTCGTGATCATGTGCGTGCCGGGCACCAACATCGCCAATCGCTATGGCCCTCCACCACCGCCGAACACTACGGCGGTCAAAGTGCTGTCTTCGCTGTGGGTCGTGGTGATAGCCCTCGGTTTCGTTGGTCTGCTGGCGGGTGGCTTCAGTGCGATCCAGCAAGAGTACGAAAGCGCGGCCGAAACCAGCTATGACAGCGGTGCGGTAATCACGGAGGAAGTGGAAGTCGAGCCTGCTGCAGAGGCAGAAGCAGCACCCGATTCCGCAGACGAGGAAGCCGAAGAAGCCTCGGCCCCTGTAGACTCTGCGAAAGAATGAACAGCGCTCCCCGCCCGTGACACCTGCGTCGCCGGCGCGGAGCTGTTGCGATGGAGAACTGCATGACCCGTTACGCTCTGATCACTGGCGCTTCCAGTGGCATCGGCCTGGCGATGGCCGAAGCGCTGGCTCGCCGTGGCCGTAGCCTGATTCTGGTGGCCCGACAGCGTGATCAGCTGGAAAGTATTGCGATAGAACTGACCCAACGCTTTGGCGTGGAAGTATTGTTTCGCGCCTGCGACCTCGGCGAGCCACTGCGCTTGTCCGGGTTTCTGCTGGAGCTGGAAGAAGGCGACCGGCAGATCGACCTGCTGGTGAACTGCGCCGGCATCGGCACCTGCGGCCCGTTTCTGGCGCAGGACTGGATGACCGAACAAGACCTGATCGAAGTGAACATTCTGGCCCTCACTCGCCTGTGCCATGCCATCGGCAACAGCATGGCCTTGCAGGGGGGCGGGCAGATCTTGAATGTCGCCTCGGTTGCAGCGTTCCATCCCGGCCCGTGGATGAGCACTTACTACGCCAGCAAAGCCTATGTGCTGCACTTTTCCGAAGGGTTGCGCGTTGAATTGAAGAAATGCGCGGTCAAGGTCTCGGTGCTGTGCCCCGGTCCGACCCGCACGGCGTTTTTCCGAACCGCACAACTGGACACCGACAAACTGGTCGACAGCAAACTGCTGATGAGTCCCGAGGAAGTCGCGCTCTATACCGTGCGGGCGCTGGATAAAAATCGCGCCATTATCATTCCGGGTCGTCTGAACCGCTGGTTCGCTTTCCTGCCACGGCTTGGCTCGCGCTGGCTGACCCGGACAATCGTGGGCATGGTCAACAAGGCCTACTGTCCGCGCTGATCAACCTTCAAGGCAAAAGGCTGGGCTCGGCGATATCCGATGAGTACACTCAGGCCAGCCAAATAACGGAGAAACAGCTGTGGATACTCTGTTCACCAAAATCATCAACCGGGAAATCCCGGCGAAGATCATTTACGAGGATGACCAGGTACTGGCCTTCCACGACATCGCCCCACAGGCACCGGTGCATTTTCTGGTGATCCCGAAGAAGCCGGTGCGCACCTTGAACGACCTCACCGAGGACGATAAGGCATTGGCCGGGCATATTCTGTTCACTGCCCAGCGCCTGGCACTGGAACTGGGTTGCGAAAAAGGTTTTCGCGTTGTCATGAACTGCAATGAGGAAGGTGGGCAGACTGTCTACCACATTCATATGCATGTGCTGGGTCAGCGTCAGATGCACTGGCCGCCGGGTTGATTCATACCCCGCCCTTGTAGGAGCCCGGCTTGCCGGCGATGGCGTCATCGAGACCGCCATCGCCGGCAAGCCGGGCTCCTACAGTTGCAGCCTGCGTCGCAATGACCCAGCGCAAACCTTCCCCGGCCGATTGGGTTAAACTGGCCGCCGAGATTCTTCCCGGAGGTCAGCATGACTACCCAACGTCACTACTCGCCAATTGACCGTCTTCTGCTGCAAGCCGATGCCGCGATGCGTACCCTGCTGCCCTTCAGTGGCCAGCCGTACCGCCCGTCCCCCGCGATCTTGCAGCCGGAAACGCAAATGAGCGACGAAGACACCCGGCACGTTGCCGGTTTGATGCGCATCAACCACACCGGCGAAGTCTGCGCCCAGGCGCTGTATCAGGGCCAGGCCCTGACCGCCAAGCTGCCGCAGGTCCGCGCGGCCATGGAACATGCTGCCGAAGAAGAAATCGACCACCTGGTCTGGTGCGAGCAACGCATCAAGCAACTGGGCAGTCACACCAGCATTCTCAATCCACTGTTCTACGGCATGTCGTTCGGGATTGGCGCAGTGGCCGGGCTGATCAGCGATAAAGTCAGCCTGGGGTTCGTGGCTGCAACCGAGCATCAAGTGTGCAAACACCTGAACGAACACCTTGAGCAGTTGCCGACCGAGGACGAAAAGTCCCGGGCGATTCTTGAGCAGATGCGGATAGATGAAGAGCACCATGCCGAAAGTGCGCTGGAGGCAGGGGGCTTTCGGTTTCCGGCGCCGGTGAAATTCGGGATGAGCTTGATGGCCAAGGTGATGACCAAGAGTACGTACCGGATCTGATTTTCTTGTATGAGCAAGCTTGCTCACGATAAACCTGAGGGCAACGCGTTTATCCAGAAAACACGCGTTATCGTTAACGTCCATCGCGAGCAAGCTTGCTCCTACGAGGGCAAGACATAAAAAAGGCGACTGCCGTGAGGTAGTCGCCTTTTTTGTGATCGAAATCTTAGGTCGGCATGTTGCGCGCGTAGAAGATTTCGAGCATTTCGTGTTTCACACGGTCGGTCACTTGAGCGCGCTGCTCAGAGGACAAGTTGTTGGTCGCATCGCCGAACAGGTAGTTATCCAGTTCGAAGTTCTTCAACAGCATTTTGGTGTGGAACAGGTTTTCCTGGTACACGTTCACGTCGGTCATCTGGTACGCGTCGCGGGTGTCGTCGGAGAGATAGTTCTGAATCGAGTTGATCTCGTGATCGATGAAGTGCTTGTTGCCTTCGACGTCACGGGTGAAACCGCGCACACGATAATCCACGGTCACGATGTCCGAATCGAACTGGTGGATCAGGAAGTTGAGCGCTTTCAGCGGTGAAATGACGCCACAGGTCGACACGTCAATGTCCACACGGAAGGTCGCAATGCCGTCGTCCGGATGGATTTCCGGGTAGGTGTGCACCGTGATGTGGCTCTTGTCGAGGTGGGCCAGGATAATCTCGGGCAACGGGCCCGGGGATTCTTCGATCTGGCTGTCGGTCGGCGTTACCGGCTCTTCAGAGATCAGAATCGTGACGCTGGCGCCCTGTGGGTCGTAGTCCTGACTGGCGATGTTCAGGATGTTGGCACCAATGATATCGACAACTTCTGTGAGGATCTGCGTCAGGCGTTTCGCGTTGTACTCTTCATTGATGTACTCGACGTAAGCCTGCTGGTCTTGCGGGGTCTCCGCGTAGCAGATGTCATAGATGTTGAAGCTCAAGGTCTTTGTCAGGTTATTGAACCCGTGGAGCTTGAGTTTGCTTTTCACCGTTAAAAACTCTCTATGTATTGCGGCCCGGGCCGCGTGATCAAGCATGCCCGTCAGATGCGAACGACGCACCTGCGTAGGACGGTTAACACCTCTTCGCGATGGCGATTTTGGTTGTCTGTTCGGGCGAGCGGCCGGTTGGTTGACGGACCACTACCCTGAAAAAAGTGGCGCATTATGCAGACGTCAGCTTGGGATCGCCAGAGTCTGCACTGCTTTTATGATAGTTGAATGTCGATTCAACCGAGTTCGATGATTTCGTAGTCGTGGGTAATCGCGACGCCCGCCGCGCCGAGCATGATCGAGGCCGAGCAATACTTCTCGGCAGACAACTCGATGGCGCGCTTGACCTGGGCTTCTTTCAGCCCGCGCCCCTTGACCACGAAGTGCATGTGGATCTTGGTGAAAACCTTCGGGTCCTCGGTCGCGCGCTCAGCCTCGAGGAAGGCTTCGCAGCTCTCGACGGCCTGACGGGATTTCTTGAGGATGCTGACCACATCGAAATTGCTGCAACCGCCGACACCCAGCAGAAGCATTTCCATCGGCCGGACACCCAGGTTACGACCACCGGCATCGGGCGGACCGTCCATGACCACGACATGACCGCTGCCGGATTCACCGAGGAACATGGCTTCGCCAGCCCATTGGATGCGTGCCTTCATCGCCAAGACTCCACTGTATAAAAAAGGGTCGCCAGCTTAGCACAGGGCCCTGGATTGATAGCGTTCGCCGTCCTAGGACATAACGTTCCGGCTTGTAGGTAAAATCTCGAATATTGCGGGAAGTGCCTGTTAAGCTGGCGCCAATTCGCTGGCGCATAGCCATCTTTGAAGCAACCTCAGCGCCTCATAAAAAAACCAAACATACCGTGCAGTCTTTTTCGGGATACAACCATGGTTGCTATTGCCCCTACACCCAAAGTCAAAAACCTCGACAAGCTGTTGATGCATTGCCAGCGCCGTCGTTATGCGGCCAAGAGCAACATCATCTGCGCCGGCGACCGCTCGGAGACGTTGTTTTTCATCATCAAAGGCTCGGTCACCATCCTGATCGAGGATGACGACGGTCGGGAAATGATCATTGCCTACCTGAACTCCGGAGACTTTTTCGGTGAGCTGGGTCTGTTTGAACAGGCCGGCCTGGAACAGGAACGCAGCGCCTGGGTGCGCGCCAAGATCGAGTGCGAAGTCGCGGAAATCAGCTACGCCAAATTCCGCGAGTTATCCCAGCAGGATCCAGACATTCTTTACGTACTCAGCGGACAAATCGCACAGCGCCTGCGCAACACCACCCGCAAGGTCGGTGACCTGGCGTTCTTCGACGTCACCGGCCGAGTCGCTCGTTGCTTGCTGGAACTGTGCAAACAGCCAGACGCCATGACCCACCCCGATGGCATGCAGATCAAGGTGACCCGTCAGGAAATCGGGCGGATTGTAGGGTGTTCCCGGGAGATGGTCGGTCGCGTGCTCAAGGATCTGGAGGAACGCAACCTGGTCGACGTCAAAGGCAAGACCATGGTGGTCTTCGGTACGCGCTAAACCTTGAACATGTCTGCCAGCAACTGGCGATAGAGCGCGTCGAGCCGCTCCAGTGCATCGGGCGCCGCAAACTTTTCATGCAAGGCGATGTGGCTCTCGGCGCGAACCCGCTGTTCCAGACCGCACGCCTTGTTGAAGCGATTGACTGCGGCGACCATCGATTCGCGCTCGTCATCCAGCAACAAAGCGCCGTGCACCAAGCCGACCGGACGCGAACCGCCCTTGCTCTGGCGCCAGCGCTGAGCGGTGCCGACCATCTTGCGTCCATCCAGATTGACGTTGAAACGGCCGTCGCAGAAGGCGCCATCGACTTCGCCCAAGGACGAAACGCCACCCAATTCATCCAGCAACTGACAGATCGGGTCACAGAGCCTGCGATAGGCGGTTTCGATGCGATTCTGGTCGCCCTCGCTGCGGGGCGGCGCGTAGACCAGTGCGATGTTGATGGTTGATGCTGATTGCGGCACGGGTTCGCCGCCGGTTTCACGCAACAGTACCGGCCAGCCGGCGGCGGCCAATACTTCGCAGGCGGCTTCGAAGCCAGGCAGGCGATTCAAGCGGCGTGGCATGACCAATGCTTTGTCACTTGGCTGCCAGAACAGCAGACCGAATTCCGAGTCGCCGGTGCAGACTGAGGCCAGCAAATCCTGTTCGGCTTGCAGGCCCGCTTCAACGGTTAGATGTGTCGACTGGGTCATGGACTGCTCCACAAAGCATGAGTTTTTTGGGGAATTGTAGGGCCTCTTCGCGAGCAAGCCCGCTCCCACATTGGTTCGCATCCGTCCAGACAACGGCGATCCAATGTGGGAGCGGGCTTGCTCGCGAAGGCAGCACCACGGGTTCCGGCATGTCGTCAGTCGAGTGTAGAACCACTCACCGCCGTACCACGCTCCGGGAAGAACAGACGCTGCAGCTCGGTGCCCGGGCTTTCGGCGCGCATGAACGCTTCACCAACCAGGAACGCATACACGTCGCTGATTTCCATCAGCTCGACATCGGCCCGATTGAGAATGCCGCTTTCAGTGATGACTAGACGATCACGCGGAATACGCGGCAACAGATCGAGGGTAGTCTCCAGACTGACTTCGAACGTGTGCAGGTTGCGATTGTTAACGCCGACCAGGGGAGTATCGAGGGTTTTCAAGGCGCGCTCCAACTCGTCGCCATCATGGACTTCCACCAGCACATCGAGGCCGACGCCTTTGGCCACTGCCGCCAGCTCGGCCATTTTCACGTCATCCAATGCGGAGACGATCAACAGCACGCAGTCAGCGCCCAATGCACGGGCTTCGACGATCTGGTACGGGTCGATCATGAAATCCTTGCGGATCACCGGCAGTTTGCACGCCGCCCGGGCCTGTTGCAGATACGCATCGGCGCCCTGGAAGTAATCGATATCGGTGAGCACCGAGAGGCAGGTCGCGCCGCCCTTCTCGTAACTCCTGGCAATGTCCGCCGGAACGAAGTTCTCGCGAATCACGCCTTTGCTGGGTGAAGCTTTCTTGATTTCCGCAATGACCGCCGGGTGTTTCAGCTTGGCCTGTGCGATCAATGCCTTGGCAAAACCACGGGGTGCATCGGCCGCCTTGGCCAGACTTTCCAGCTCCGCCAGGCTCACACGAGCGCTACGCTCGGCGACTTCCTGGACTTTGCGCGCCAGAATATTTTCCAGAACCGTCGGTACACTCATCCCTCATTCTCCACTTTGAATACCGCGGTAAATGCACCCAACTCCTCAAGTTTTTCCCGGGCAAGGCCTGTGTGCAGCGCATCGTGCGCCAGGGCAACGCCTTCTTTCAAACTGGTCGCCAGGTCGGCGGCGTAAAGCGCAGCACCGGCATTGAGCACGATCATCTCTGCGGCTTTCTGACCGCTCTCGGTTTTGCGCTTGCCCAGGGCATCGCGAATCAGCTCGAGCGAAGCGGCCGGGCTTTCCACCGCCAGGCCGTGCAGGCTCTGGCTCTTCATGCCCAAATCCTCCGGTTCGACCCAATACTCGGTGATCTGGTCATTTTTCAGTTCCGCCACGTAAGTCGGCGCGGCCAGACTGAACTCGTCCAGACCGTCCTTCGAGTGCACCACCAGCACGTGCTTGCTGCCCAAACGCTGCAAGACTTCGGCCAACGGCCGGCAGAGCGCCTGGCTGAAAACGCCCACCACCTGATGTTTCACGCCGGCCGGATTCGTAAGCGGGCCGAGCATATTGAACAGGGTACGCAGACCAAGATCCTTGCGCGGGCCCGCGGCGTATTTCATGGCTCTGTGATGAGTCTGGGCAAACATGAAACCGATGCCGACGTTGTCGATGCAACGCGCCACCTGAACCGCAGTCAGGTTCAGGTAGATGCCCGCCGCCTCCAGCAGATCGGCGCTGCCGCTTTTACCCGAGACCGCACGGTTACCGTGTTTGGCCACGGTGCAACCGGCCGCTGCCACAACAAAGGAAGAAGCCGTCGAGACGTTGAAAATGTTCGCGCCATCGCCGCCGGTTCCGACCACATCGACCACGCCGTCGAGGGTCTTCAATTCGACCTTGTCCGCCAGCTCGCGCATGACCGACACGGCGCCGACGATCTCGTCGATGCTTTCGCTCTTCATGCGCATGGCCATCATGAACGCGCCGATCTGCGCATCCGTGCATTGACCGGTCATGATTTCGCGCATTACATCGCGCATTTCATCGGTGCTGAGGTCGAGGTGGTCGACGATACGGCTCAGGGCTGTCTTGATATTCATGGGAAGTCCTTAGCGCGTGCCGCCGGTTTGTTTGAGGAAGTTGGCGAACAGCTCGTGCCCCTGTTCGGTCAGGATAGACTCAGGGTGAAATTGCACACCTTCGATGTTCAACGTCTTGTGGCGCAGGCCCATGATCTCGTCGACCGAACCGTCTTCAAGCTGAGTCCAGGCGGTCAGCTCCAGGCAGTCTGGCAAGGTTTCGCGCTTGACGATCAACGAGTGATAACGCGTGACGGTCAGCGGATGGTTCAGGCCTTCGAAGACACCTTTGTCTTCGTGGAACACCGGGCTGGTCTTGCCGTGCATCACCTGGCGAGCACGAACCACATCGCCGCCGAAGGCCTGGCCGATGGATTGATGGCCCAGGCACACGCCGAGAATCGGCAGTTTGCCGGCGAAATGCTTGATGACGTCAATCGAGACGCCCGCCTCGGTCGGCGTGCAAGGACCGGGCGACACAACGATACGCTCAGGGTTGAGGGCTTCGATTTCGGCAACGGTCAGTTCATCGTTGCGCACAACTTTGACCTGGGAGCCGAGCTCACCGAGGTATTGCACAACGTTGTAAGTAAAAGAGTCGTAGTTATCGATCATCAGCAACATGGCTTGAGAACCTCTTGAATTCACGGACTATAAAGGCTGCCTTCGAATGAGCGACCCGCAGCGCTTTGTCAGCCAAAGCTGACATGGCATACGGATCACGTTCATCGATCAGCTTTCCGGGGTTTGTTCAGCCAGGGCGACTGCGCGGAACATGGCACGACGCTTGTTCAGGGTTTCTTCCCATTCCAACGCCGGCACCGAGTCGGCAACGATGCCGCCACCGGCCTGCACGTGCAGTTCGCCGTTCTTGATCACGGCGGTGCGGATCGCAATCGCAGTGTCCATGTTGCCATTCCAGGCGAAGTAACCGACCGCGCCGCCATAGACGCCACGTTTGACCGGCTCCAGTTCGTCGATGATTTCCATCGCGCGAATCTTCGGTGCGCCGGACAAGGTGCCCGCCGGCAGGATCGCCCGCAATGCGTCCATTGCCGTCAGCCCGGCTTTCAGTTGCCCGGTGACGTTGGAAACAATGTGCATCACGTTGGAATAACGCTCGATGACCATCTTCTCTGTGAGTTTCACCGAACCGATTTCCGATACGCGACCGGTGTCGTTACGACCCAGATCGATCAGCATCAGGTGTTCGGCGATTTCCTTGTCGTCGGACAGCAGGTCTTTCTCCAGCGCCAGGTCCGCCTCTTCGTTGGCCCCACGCGGACGGGTGCCGGCAATCGGGCGGACGGTGATCAGATTGTCTTCGACCCGCACCAGCACTTCCGGTGAACTGCCGACGACGTGGAAGTCGCCGAAGTTGAAGAAGTACATATAAGGCGTTGGGTTGAAACAACGCAACGCCCGGTACAGATCAATGGGCGCCGCCTTGAAGTCGATCGACATGCGCTGGGACGGCACGACCTGCATGCAGTCACCGGCCAGGATGTATTCCTTGATGGTGTCGACGGCTTTTTCGTAATCGTCCTGGGTGAAACTGGAGCGGAACACCGGGTCAACCGATTGTTGCTTGCTGAAATCCAGGCCCCGGCGCGGGGTGATTGGCTGACGGAGTTTTTCCAGCAGCTCTTGCAGGCGCGCCTGACCTTGTTCGAAGGCAGCTTCCTGCGAAGGGTCGGCCAGGACAATCGCGTGCATTTTGCCGGCGAGGTTGTCGAACACCACCACCGCATCGGACACCATCAGCAGAATATCAGGCACGCCCAGTGGATCCGGGTTCGGGCACTTGCCCAGACGCTTTTCCACATAGCGCACGCAGTCGTAACCGAAATAGCCCACCAGGCCACCGTTGAAACGCGGCAGGCCGGGGATGGTCGGTACGTTGTAGCGGGCTTTGAAGGCTTCGACGAACGCCAGCGGGTCTTCCGCTTCATGACTTTCGATCTCTACGCCGTCATGGGTCACGCTGACGTGATGGTCATGAACCCGCAGCACGGTGCGGCACGGCAGGCCGATGATCGAGTAACGGCCCCACTTCTCCCCGCCCTGCACGGATTCGAGCAGGTAGGAATTGGGTTCGTCAGCCAGTTTCAGGTAGATCGACAACGGCGTGTCGAAGTCGGCCAGGGTTTCGCAGGCAAGCGGGATACGGTTATAGCCGGCAGCGGCCAAACGCAGGAATTCTTCGCGGATCATGGAGTAGCCTCGTGGCTTGAGGTGCTAACAGTCAGGTATGCAAACGCGCCGGTAGACCGGCCAGGAACAAGTCAGGCGCGCCAACGCCAGCGGGCCAGGGCCTTGATGACTTTCATCCAGAGTTTGCGAGTGACCACCACGATGGCGTTTCCAGAAGGGGGTTGAACAGCGTCGGCCAACGTTATCTCAGCGGCCGGATCCAGGCAACCGGGAATTAGCTTGCGCAGGTCGTCGATCACCAGCGCCGGCGACTCTTCGGCAATCGGCCGGCCATGGTTATAGCCGTAACTGAGCGCCACACATTTGACCCCCGCCGCTTTTGCCGCCAGTACATCGCTGCGCGAGTCACCGACGAACAACGACTGGGACGCCGGGATGTTGGCCATTTTCATCACGAAAAACAGCGCGGCCGGGTCGGGTTTCTTCTGCGGCAGGGTGTCGCCGCCGATGATCCATTTGAAATAGCGGCCGATCTTCATCTGATCCAGCAACGGCGCGACGAAGCGCTCCGGCTTGTTGGTGATCAGCGCCATTTCGACGCCTTGCTTGTTCAGCCACTTGAGGGTGTCACGCACGCCGGGGTAAACCACCGTCAGGTCGTGACCGTCCTCGTAAAAACCGTTAAACAATTCCAGGGCATGTTCAGCCTCGACATCATCGACACCTTCGGCGTCGATGTGATTGGCCAGGGCCCGGCGCACCAGCATGTGCACGCCGTTACCGACCCAGTCACGCACCGATTCGATGCCGACAGGCTGGCGCCCGAGTTTGAGCAGCATGTTATCCACCGCCGCGGCGAGATCAGGGACCGAATCGACCAGCGTGCCGTCCAGATCGAACATCACCAGCCGTGGCAGACGTCCCGGGAACAGCTGCTCAAAGCCGCTCATGGGCGGGCCAGCGCCAGTTCGGAACGCATCTTCTCGATGACTTCCTGGTAGTTCGGCGCATTGAAGATCGCCGAGCCGGCCACGAAGGTGTCAGCGCCAGCCGCCGCGATTTCACGAATGTTGTTCACGTTGACGCCACCGTCGATTTCCAGGCGAATGTCACGACCCGAGGCATCGATCAATGCGCGAGCTTCACGCAGTTTGTCGAGGGTGCCAGGGATGAACTTTTGCCCGCCGAAGCCCGGGTTGACGCTCATCAGCAGGATCATGTCGACCTTGTCCATCACGTACTTGAGCACGTCCAGCGGGGTCGCGGGGTTGAACACCAGGCCCGACTTGCAGCCGCCCTCGCGGATCAGTTGCAGGGAACGGTCGACGTGCTGCGTGGCTTCCGGGTGGAAAGTGATGTAAGTCGCACCGGCCTCGATGAAGTCGCCAACGATGCGGTCCACCGGGCTGACCATCAGGTGCGCATCGATCGGCGCGGTCACGCCGTACTTGCGCAGCGCGGCGCAGACCATCGGGCCGATAGTCAGGTTCGGCACGTAGTGGTTGTCCATGACATCGAAGTGCACGAAGTCGGCGCCAGCGGCCAGAACGTTGTCCACTTCCTCACCCAGGCGGGCAAAGTCGGCGGAGAGAATCGACGGAGCAATTACGAAGGGCTGCATGACGCACCTTTTCTGAGCAGAATCACGATGGCGCGCATTGTATACCTCATGCTTTGGCGCGCGCACCGTGACTGCGATGATCAGTACGCCGCGCGGTAGATCTTCTCGATATCAATCGCGCTCAATTTGCGCGGATTGTTGCGCATCAGGCGCTCGATCCCCGCGGCTTCCACGGCCATGGCCGGGATCGCATCCTCGGGAACGCCGAAACTGCGCAGGCCCGGCGGGATTTCCACGGCGGCGCACAACGCGGTCATCGCCTCGACGGCTTTGTCCGCGGCGTCATTGGCGCTCAGATGAGCGGTCTTCACCCCCATGGCTTCGGCAATATCCTGCATGCGCTCGACGCAGGCCATCTTGTTCCATGTCATGACATACGGCAGCAACAAGGCGTTGCTGACGCCGTGGGCGATGTTGAAACGACCACCCAGCGGATACGCCAGCGCATGCACCGCGCCGACGCCGGCATTGCCGAATGCCATCCCCGCCATCAGGCTGGCGGTGGCCATGTCTTCGCGCGCCTGCAGATTGGAAGGATTGGCATAGGCCTTGGGTAACGCGTTGGTGATCAACTTGATCGCGCCGATGGCCAGCGCGTCGGTAATCGCTGAAGCATTGAGGGACAAATAAGACTCGATAGCGTGCACCAGTGCATCAACGCCACTGGCGGCAGTGACACTGCGCGGGCACGTCAGGGTCATTTGCGGGCTGATCAGCGCCACGTCCGGCAACAGATAATCGCTGACGATGCCCTTTTTCAGTTGCGCGACCTTGTCGGAGAGGATCGCGACGTTGGTCACTTCCGAGCCGGTGCCGGCGGTGGTCGGGATGGCGATCAGCGGCGGGCCCTTGCGCGGCACTTGGTCGATACCGAACAGATCCTCCAGCGCGCCGTGATAACCGGCATAGGCGGCAACACTTTTGGCGATGTCGATCGCGCTGCCGCCGCCCAGGCCGATCAGCCCGTCATGCCCGCCTTCGCGGTAAACGCGCATGCAGTCTTCGACGATGGCGATTTCCGGGTCTGGCAGTACACGGTCAAAAATCTCGTAGCTACGGCCCCCCAACTGCGCGAGTGCCAGCTCGACCGTGCCGGACTTGACCAGCGCGGCATCGGTGACGATCAGCGGGTTGTCGATGTCCAGGCGCGTGAGTTCGGCGGCCAGTTGCTCGATGGCCCCTGCGCCGGTGATCAGTTTGTGAGCGATTTTGAAAGAGGAAAGACTCATCGTGCGCAGCCTCTTATAGATAGGGGAGCTGGGCACAATAGTAGCTGGGGATTGGGGTTTGTCTGCTATTCAGGGTGTGAATGACCCTCAATCCCGAAAAACACACAAAACAACTGTAGGAGCCGGCTTGCTGGCGAATGCGGTATGTCATTTAACTGATACATCAGCTGACAGTTCGCTTTCGCCAGTAAGCCGGCTCCTACAGGGATCAGTGTCAGACCTGGGCAGTGCGTAATTTCTCGCTGCGCCCACGCAGCCATTCCAGGGTCAGCAGCAGGATCACCGAGAAGGCGATCAGCAGCGTTGCCGCGGCGGCAATGGTCGGGCTGAGGTTTTCGCGGATGCCGCTGAACATCTGCCGTGGCAAGGTCGCTTGCTCGGGACCGGCGAGGAACAGCGTTACCACTACTTCATCGAACGAGGTCGCGAAGGCAAACAGCGCACCGGAGATCACGCCTGGCGCAATCAGCGGCAAGGTCACCCGGCGGAACGCGGTCAACGGCGAAGCACCAAGGCTGGCAGCGGCGCGCACCAGATTGTGGTTAAACCCCTGCAACGTCGCCGACACCGTGATGATCACAAACGGCACACCCAACACCGCGTGCACCACGATCAGCGAAAAGAAACTGTTGCCCAGGCCCAGAGGTGCAAAGAACAGATAACTCGCGACACCGATGATCACCACCGGCACCACCATCGGCGAAATCACCAACGCCATTACCAGCGCCTTGCCCGGGAAGTCGCCCCGAGTCAGGCCAATCGCCGCCAGCGTACCGAACACCATCGCCAGCACGGTCGCCGCCGGGGCGACGATGATGCTGTTCTTCAGTGCGCGCATCCATTCCGCCGAGGCGAAGAAGTCCTGATACCAGTGCAGCGAAAAACCTTGCAGCGGGTACACCAGGAAACTGCCCGAGTTGAACGACAACGGAATGATCACCAGCACCGGCAGAATCAGGAACAACAGAATCAAGCCACAGAGAATCCGCAAACTGTAGAACCACACCCGCTCGACGGGCGACATATAAGGACTCAGCATTTCATTCTCCCCTTAGCTCAGGCGCAGGCGACTGGCGCCCACCAGCCAGCTGTAAATCAGATAAAGCACCACGGTCGCCAACAGCAGCAGCCCACCGAGTGCGGTCGCCATGCCCCAGTTGATGCTGGTGTTGGTGTAGAACGCGACGAAGTAGCTGACCATCTGATCGTTCGGGCTGCCCAGCAACGCCGGGGTGATGTAGTAGCCGATGGCGAGGATGAACACCAACAGGCAACCGGCGCCGACACCGGCATAGGTCTGCGGGAAGTACACCCGCCAGAAGCTGGCGAACGGGTGGCAGCCGAGGGAAATCGCGGCGCGCATGTAGGTCGGCGAGATGCCTTTCATGACGCTGTAGATCGGCAGAATCATGAACGGCAGCAGGATGTGCACCATCGAGATGTAGACGCCGGTGCGGTTGAACACCAGTTCCAGCGGTTTATCGATGATGCCCATGGCCATCAGGCCACTGTTGATCAGACCGCCGGATTGCAGCAACACGATCCACGCGGCGACCCGGACCAGGATCGACGTCCAGAACGGCAGCAGCACCAGAATCATCAACAGATTGCTTTGGCGCGAGGGCAAGTTCGCCAGCAGGTAGGCCAACGGATAGGCCAGCACCAGGCAAATGGCGGTGATGATCAGGCCCATCCAGAAGGTGCGGGCGAAGATGTCGAGGTAGATCGCCTGATCGGGCGTGGCCGGGGCGATTTCGCCGAGGTCGTCGATACGATGATCGACCGCCGCCAGCAAGTAGTAAGGCGTGATGTTGCTGACGTTGCGGCGCACCACTTGCCAATAGGCCGGATCACCCCAGCGTTCATCGAGCCCTTCCAGCGCTTCTTTATAAGAGGCCGGTTCGGTAGCGAACGGCAAGGCGCGGGCGGTTTTTGTCAGCAGGCTGCGGTAGCCGGCCAACTCCATGTTCAAGCGTTTGGACAGGTCGCCCAAGGTCTGATTCTTGCGCGCTTCAGCGAGGTCTTCGCTGGCCGCTTTGTACACCGGCTCAGCAGGCAGGCCGCGGCCGTCCCAGCTGGCGATGGCTGCCACGGTGCGCGGCATGCCGCCGACCACTTCCGGGTTACCAACGCTTTTGTAGAGCAGCGCCACGATGGGCACCAGGAACACCAGCAACAGAAACAGCACCAGTGGCGCGATCAAGGCCTGGGCCTTCCAGCGGTTGATCCGCTCGGCGTGCTTGAGCCGCTGCTTCAAGGTGGGGTCAGTGCCCGCGTTCAGGGGAATGGCGGTGGCCATGGCGTACTCCGGAAATCTTTGATCGTTACAGAGGAGGGAATGCCACCTCGATCGTTTAGGTAGGAACGGGCTTGCTCACGAAAGCGGAGTGTCAGTCAGCAAAGATGCTGAATGTGCTGACGTCTTCGCGAGCAAGCCCGCTCCCACAGGTGGGTAAACCCACCATTACAGGGTGATGCTTACTTCGCAGCCCAGGAATTGAAGCGCTGTTCCAGTTGCTCGCCGTTGTCAGCCCAGAAGCTGACGTCGATCTGCACCTGGTTGGCGATGTTTTCCGGGGTGGTCGGCATGTCTTTCAGGACATCCTTGGCCAGCAACGGTACGGCCTGGGTGTTGGCCGGGCCGTAGGCGATGTTTTCCGAATAGGTCTTCTGCTGCTGCGGTGCCACCGAGAACGCGATGAATTTCTTCGCCGCTTCAGCGCGCGCCTTGTCGAGACCTTTTGGGATCGCCCAAGCGTCGAAGTCGTAGATACCGCCGTTCCACACGACTTTCAGGTTGCTTTCTTTCTGCACGGCAGCGATCCGGCCGTTGTAGGCCGAGCTCATGACCACGTCACCGGAAGCGAGGTACTGCGGCGGTTGCGCGCCGGCTTCCCACCACTGGATGCTTGGCTTCAGCTCATCGAGCTTCTTGAATGCGCGGTCCTGACCGTCCTTGCCGGCCAGCACTTTGTAGACATCCTTCGGTGCAACGCCGTCGGCCATCAGTGCGAATTCCAGGGTGTACTTCGCGCCTTTACGCAGGCCGCGCTTGCCCGGGAATTTCTTGGTGTCCCAGAAATCCACCCAGCTGGTCGGTGCGCTTTTCAGCTTGTCGGCGTTGTAGGCCAATACGGTCGACCACACGAAGAAACCCACGCCGCAAGGCTGAATAGCGCCTTTGACGTAGTCTTCGGTCTTGCCGAACAGCGCCGGGTCGAGTTGCTCGAACATGTCTTCGTCGCAACCACGGGACAATTCTGGCGATTCAACTTCCACCAGGTCCCAGGACACGCTCTTGGTGTCGACCATGGCTTTGACCTTGGCCATTTCACCGTTGTATTCGCCGGCGACGATCTTGCCGTTACCCGCCGCTTCCCACGGTGCGTAGAAGGCTTTGACCTGCGCAGCCTTGTTCGCACCGCCAAAGGACACCACGGTCAGGTCCGGGCCCGCCGCCATCGCGTGTGCCGCACCGATCATGCCCATGACCAGGGCGGTGAATTTCAGGGATCTCAACATTTATTGTTCTCTCCACGTGCAGGGTTGGTTGAAGCAGGGGGCGATCAGTTCGCCTCTAGAAGTGGGTCGAGCGCGCGAACGTGTTCGACCTGCCAGCCAAGCGGTACCACGTCGCCGACAGCGAGCGCGGGATCGAGCTCGGCAATCGGTTGTTTCACGAAGAAGTCGGTCTTGCCGCAGACTTCCAGGCGAACCCGGACGTGGTCGCCCAGATAGATGAATTCCGCCACCCTCCCTGAGAAGCGGTTGACGCAGGACTCGCTCGAACCGTTGAGGCTCACGCGCTCCGGACGAATCGACAGCGTGACCGGCTCGCCGGTCTTGCCGACGTTGACCGCCAGGGCTTCAACCTTTTCACCGCGACCGAGTTCGACGATGCAACGGTCGCCGGTGTGGCTGTGCAAACGGCCGTTGAGACGGTTGTTCTCGCCGATGAAGTTGGCGACGAAGGTGTTCTTCGGTTCTTCGTAGAGGCTGCGCGGCGGCGCGATCTGCTGGATTTCGCCTTGATGGAACACGGCCACGCGGTCGGACATGGTCAAGGCTTCGCCCTGATCGTGGGTCACGTAGACCACGGTCACGCCGAGGCGCTGGTGCAGGTGTTTGATTTCCATCTGCATGTGTTCACGCAGTTGTTTGTCGAGTGCCCCCAGAGGCTCGTCCATCAATACCAGTTGCGGTTCGAACACCAGCGCGCGGGCCAAAGCCACACGCTGTTGCTGACCGCCGGACAGTTGCGCCGGATAGCGCTGGGCGAAAGTGTCGAGCTGAACCATGCTCAGGACACGTTTGACCCGGTCACTGACATCGCTCTTGTTCAAGCCGCGCACGGTCAGCGGAAACGCGAGGTTCTCGGCGACGGTCATGTGCGGGAACAGTGCGTAGTTCTGGAACACCATGCCGATGTCACGCTTGTGCGGCGGCACGTTGTTGATGGCACGCCCGGCCAGGAGGATTTCGCCGGCGGTTGGCGTTTCAAAACCGGCGAGCATCATCAGGCTGGTGGTCTTGCCCGAGCCGGACGGCCCGAGCAAGGTGAGGAATTCGCCTTTGCGAATGTCCAGGTTGAGGTCTTTGACGATCAGGTTCTCGCCGTCGTAGCTCTTCTGCACTCCACGAAAGCTGACCAGAATGTCGCTGGCCCCTGCGTTTGGATCAACCTGGCTCATACCCACACCTTTGTTATTGATGACTGCTGTGGGACTAAGCCTAGTGGACGCTGCTGACCACGCAAATCGGGGCGCAGGAGAGAATCGCCTCAGCCGGATGGAAGGTTGGGGGTAGGGATTGCCCTACAAGGATGGCGGGATTGGATAGGGTCAGCGGCAGGTTTCAAGCGGCAAACCACAAGAACGGGCAAAAGCGGATTTTAAGGATGTCGCAAATGGACATGGCGTTGCGCGTTTCTGTAGGAGCCGGCTTGCTGGCGACGGCGTCATTGAAATCGCCATCGCCAGCAAGCCGGCTTCTACAGGGGGGATTCGGTGTTTTCAGAGGAGTTTATGTTCCATCGCGTACTTCACCAGTTCAGCCAGCGAAGTGATGTTGAGTTTCTGCATCAGCCGCGCCTTGTGGGTGCTGATGGTCTTGCTGCTCAGGGCCAGTTGCTGGGCGATGTCATTGACGTTGGCGCCCTGGGCCAGGCGCTCAAACACCGAGAACTCACGTTCTGACAACAGTGAATGCAGCGGCCGCGAATCGGTCAGGCCAACTTCGAAGACCATGCGGTCGGCCAGCTCCGGGTCAATGTAACGCCCGCCCGCCGCGACTTTGCGGATCGCCGTAAGCAGCAGCGCCGGGTCGCTGTCCTTGGTCGCGTAGCCTGCGGCACCGACCTTCAAGGCCCGTGCAGCCATTTGCGCTTCGTCATGCATTGACAACACCAGGATGGCGGGCGGATTGTTCAACGCGCGGATCCGCGGAATCGCTTCCAGGCCATTGACCCCGGGCATGGAGATATCCAGCAACACCACTTCGCAGGGAACATGACGCAAGGTCTCGAGTAACTGCTCGCCATTGCTCGCCTCGCCCACCACCAGCAAGTCCTTGGCCAGGCCGATCAGTTGCTTGATACCTTCGCGAACGATGGTGTGGTCTTCGGCTACCAGTACACGGATCACGTTCTTCTCCAGATTCAAGATCATTCGCGGGCAAGCCCGCTCCCACAATGGATCGGGGTTGTTTGTGCGAATTAGTGTGGGAGCGGGCTTGCTCGCGAAAGCGTCAGTAAAACCAACACAAATTCTTCAGGCCTCATCCAACGGCACACGCACGCTCAGGGTCGTGCCCTCCCCCGGCTCACTTTCAAGCGACAACTGTCCTCCCATGATCAACACCCGCTCGCGCATGCCGACAACCCCAAAGGATGTCGGCCTTCCGGTAGCGGGGACAAATCCTACGCCATCATCGCTGACCGTCAGACACAACTCGTCACCTTCAAGCGCCAACGTCAGTTCCACAGTATGCGCCTGAGCATGCCGCATGACATTGGTCAGCGCCTCCTGAAGGATCCGGAACAGGCCAATCGCCTTGGCATCACTGAGCACCGGCAAATTATCCGGCACTTGCACGAGGCACGGAATCTGCGTGCGCGCCTCGAAGCGCCGGGCCTGCCATTCGATGGCCGAGGCGATGCCGGCATCCAGAATCGGTGGGCGTAGCGCCGTGGCAACATCTCGCACCAGTTGGAACAACTGAGCGATCAAGCGCTTCATGCTGTTCAATCGTTCATTCAGACCAGGGTCGAGCTGGGCGTAGGCCAATTCGCACATCGACGTCTCCAGCTTCAACACAGTCAACATCTGACCCAGCTCGTCGTGAACTTCCCGGGCGATGCGGGCCTTTTCCTCTTCCCGCACGCTCTCAAGGTGCGCCGACAACTCACGCAGTTGCTCGCGGGAGCTGGCCAGTTCCAGTTCGATACGCTTGCTCTCGCTGATGTCCCAGACGATGCCATCCCAGACATAGGCGCCGTCTTCGAGGCGTCGAGTGATGGCTTTGATCTCGGCCCAGCGCTGCTCGCCCTGACGCGTGAGAATCCGCCCCTGCCACGACCAGTCGCTGTCGGTGTCCAGCGCGTGGTCCTGCGTCCGGTGGTAGCTGGCCTTGTCGTCCGGATGCACCAGGCTGCGCAGGCCTTTGTCGCGATGGGCCAGGGTCGCCGGCGAATAACCCACCAGGCTCTCGCTGCCTTCGCTGATGTAGGCAAAGTCGATTTGCCCCGTCACCGGCGCCCGTTCCAGGCGAAAGACCAATCCCGGCACGTTGGCGGCAATCCCTTGCAGGCGCGCCTCGCTTTCCTGCAACGCGGCCAGGGCGCGACGGCGCTCGGTGACGTCATTGAGGTAGACCACCAGGTATTCGCCGTCGCGGAAACGCAGGAAGCTCAATGAAACATCCGTCGGCAAAAGACTGCCATCGGCCCGCAGACAGTTGGTTTCGAAACTTTGCGGACCTTCTTCGCTGGCGCGGGCGCGTTTCCATAGGTTCAGCCAGCGGTCCATGTGCAGACCGGGCTCGAAGTCAATCAGCGGCCGGTCGATGATGCCGCCCGCCGGATAGCCGAGCATGGTTTCGGCGGCTCGGTTGGCGTAGCGCACATGGCTGTCCCAGTTGACCCAGAGAATGCCGACGGTGCTCTGGTCGATGGAAAACTGCGTGAGGCGCAATGCTTCTTCACTGGCGGCTCGCAAGGCAATGTCTTCCCGCGCCGCTAACAGACGATGCTCCAGGCTGTGTTGCTGTCGACGCTGCCAGAACACGATCGCCATGCAGCTCAGCATCAGCACCGCCAACAGCAGGCTGAGGTTCTGCCAGAAACCCGGGGACTCCGTCAGTCGCGGGTACTTGGGTTGCAGCCATTGATTGTGCAGTTGCTCCAGATCCTTGGCCGGGATCGCTCGCAGCGCACTTTCGACAATGCCGGCGAGTTCCGGCCAGTCCCGCCGCGTGGCCACGCGCAGCAACTGCGGCAGACCGATGTCGCCGACGACCACCAGCCCGGCAAACTCCGGTTCGACAGACAGACGCCCCAACTGTGCTTCGTCGACCACGGCGTAGCTGGCCTGCTGACTCAGCAACAGTTGCAAGGCCTGGCGCTCCATCGGTACGCCCTGGAGGTTCAGGTGCGAATAATTACTGCGCAGGTAATCGGCGGTGGCGCTGGGCATGCGCACGGCAACGCGGGTCTGGCTGTCGAGTTTTTCCAGCTCCACCCCGCCGGCAGCCTTCTGGTCGCTGACCACCAGCTGCGGCACCCGCATGTACGGGTCGGAAAACTGCCACAGGCGCAGGCCACCGGGGGTTTGCACCAGCCCTGGCGCGATGTCGATTTCACCTTCGCGGGCGGCGGCCTCCAGCTGCGCGAGGTCGGGAAAATTGCGCCAGCTGAGCTCGACCTTCAGCGACCTGGCCAGCCACTTCATCAACTCGACATTGACCCCGGACAGCCGCTGCAAGCGGCGATCGTATTGCGCATAGGGCACTTGCAACACCAGCCCGACGCGCAATTCATCATGCTGCGCCAGCCATTGCTGCTGGCGTGCGGACAATTGTGCGACGTGCGCGGGTGGCGCAGGCGCCGCCCACCCCATCAAGGGAAACCACAAACAGCCGATAACCCACAGGCAGCGAAAACGCTTCATCGAAGTCTCACACACTGACAAATACTGACCAACCCATTAGGCTGCCGGAATAACTTCTGGCCTGGAATATCCGATGCCCCCTGTCTACCGCCTGGCACTGCCAGCATTGTGCCTGTCGCTGATCCTGCCTTGCGCCTTTTCCGTCCAGGCCGCTGATCCCGCACCCGCTGCCGCGGAAAAACCCGCAGACGAAAAACCGGTCGAACGTCAGCCGCTGCTTGAGCGTAGCCAGGAAGAAGCGACAGCACTTGAGCGAAAAATCCCTGCTCAGGAACAGCAACAATTGCAAGCGGGCAGCGATACCTTTCTGGCCTTGTGGAAACCGGCCAATACGGCGGACCCCAAAGGCGCGGTGATTATCGTCCCAGGCGCCGGTGAAACCGTTGACTGGCCGCAAGCAATCGGCCCCCTGCGACGCAAACTGCCGGACGCCGAGTGGAGCAGCCTGAGTATCACCTTGCCCGACCTGCAAAGCGATGCCATCGCGCCACGTACCGTCGAAGTCGCGCCAACGCCCAAGGCCCCTGACGTCGGCAGCAAGGACTCGACCACCGCTGCCCCCATCGAGCAGGCGGCTGGCGGTGAAGCGGAAGTCGTCGACAAGGCCATCGCCGAAACCAGTGACGAGCAGGCCAAAGCCGATGCCGAGCGAATCTTCGCACGCATCGATGCGGCCATCGCCTACGCCGAACAGCAGAGCGCTCGCCGCATTGTGGTGCTCGGTCATGGCACCGGCGCGTACTGGGCCGCCCGTTACCTGAGTGAGAAGCAGCCTTCGCAAGTCGAGAAATTCGCGATGGTCGCCGCCCAGACGCCCGTTGCGGCGAAACCGGAACTGGCTGAATTGACACCGACCCTTAAATTGCCGACGGCCGACATCTTCTACATGGATAAGCCGCTGGACCGCAACGCGGCATTGGAACGCTTGCAGGCCAGCAAGCGTTTGAAGGCTTCGGCGTTCAGTCAGGTATCGCTCAAGGCATTGCCGGGGGATAGCAAGGCCGAGCAGGAGCAGTTGGTGCGCCGGGTGCGGGGTTGGTTGAACCCGCAGCCTGCGGACTGATAGACCGAGTTGCTCCCTTCGCGAGCAAGTCGAATCGTCGCACCGTCACTCCCACATTTGATCTTCAGCGGACATAGAATTTGTGTCCAACCGAAATCAAATGTGGGAGCGACGATTCGAGTTGCTCGCGAAGGGGGCATCACCGGCAACACAAACCTTCCCGGCTAGCGAAAATCCCGCCGCTGACGAATCAACGTATAGGCGCTATGCAATTCGCGCGTCTTTTCCGTCGCTTCACGCACCTGCAACGCCGTCGCCCCGCTGCCGGCAATCTTGTCCGGATGATGGCGACTCAGCAGGCGTCGATAAGCGCGCTTGATCTGCGCCGGCTCAGTGGTGGCGGACACGCCCAGCAGCATCATCGCTTCCTGATAAGTGACCGCACTGCTGACGACCGATGGCCTGGACGGCTCGTAGTCCGCCGCCAGCCCCTGAACCTGATACGACGTCCAGCCGAGCCATTTGCCCCATTGGACAATCAGCTCGCGCTCGGCATGACCGGCGCGGCCATCGGCCCAGACCATTCGCCAGCAGGCGCGCAACACGCCCTCCGCCGCATGGGGTTGAGCACTCAAGCGTCGCAGATAGCCACGCAACCGGTCATGTCCCGACTTGCCGCGATTGAACGCCGCGATCGCCCGGCGCTTTGCCGACTCGCTCATTTCCAGCGCCTGCATTTCCTGACGCGCCTGTTGGATGTGGCCATCCACCACCCGCCCGTCACACTTGGCCAGCCGCCCCAGCAACACGAACAGCAGTTCATCGTTGCGCAGCACCGGACGACCTCCGAGCGCTTCACGCAAATGCCCCCAGCTCTGCAGTTTCAAGTGCCGATCCAGCGCCTGCCCCAACAACGCGCCGAGCATGGCCCCCGGAATGCTGGCGATGGCATAGCCCGCTCCGGCTCCAATCAGAGTCCCTGGCCACAGCATCTCAGCGACTCGCTTCTATCAGCGTTTCGACTTCAGCCAGACGCTCGTGAGTGCCGACATCCACCCAACGACCGTGCAAGCGCTCACCCGTCACCTGCCCGTCAGCCATGGCTTTGCGCAACAGCGGTGCAAGCTTGAAAGCGGCGGCCGAACAGCCGTCGAACAACTGTGGATGCAACACCGCGATGCCGCTGTAGGTCAGGGTCGGCGCATCAGGCTGGCCATCGTGCACTTGCCCGTCGACCAACGTGAAATCGCCCGCCGGATGGTGGTTCGGGTTATCCGCCAGCACCAGATGAGCAAGACCGTTGATGGGCTGATGCAACACGCTGAAGTCGTAGTCGGTCCAGATGTCGCCGTTGACCACCACAAACGCCTCATCGCCCAACAACGGCAACGCACGGAAAATCCCGCCACCGGTTTCCAGTGGCTCACCTTCCGGCGAGTACTGAATGCTCACGCCATAACGCGAACCATCACCCAGATAGTCTTCGATCTGCTGACCCAGCCACGCATGGTTGATCACGATCTCGGTAAACCCGGCGGCGGCCAGCGCACGCAAGTGGTACTCGATCAATGGCACGCCGCCGGCACGAACCAGCGGTTTGGGCGTCGTCAGGGTCAGCGGGCGCATGCGTTCGCCCTTGCCCGCTGCCAGAATCATTGCCTTCATGCAGTCGCTCCAGCACGCAGACTGAGGAGCAACACATCCAGCTCGGCCAGTTCAGGGCGGCGGGCGATCACGGCATCTATATAAGCAAAGAAACGCGGCACGTCGGCCAGATAACGCGGCTTGCCGTCGCGATGGCAGATGCGCGCAAAGATACCGATGACTTTCAGGTGGCGCTGTACGCCCATCAGGTCGCTGGCGCGCAGGAAGTCTTCGAAGTCCGGCTGAACCGGAATGTCCAGGGCGCCCGCTTGCTGCCAGTAATCTTCCAGCCAGCCGCGCACACGCTCCTCGGGCCAGCTCAGGAAAGCGTCCTTGAACAGGCAAGTCACGTCGTAGGTCACCGGGCCGTAGACCGCGTCCTGGAAATCCAGCACGCCGGGATTCGGCTCGCTGAGCATCAGGTTGCGCGGCATGTAGTCGCGATGCACCAGCACTTTGGGCTGCGCCAGCGCGCTGTCGATCAACAGCTCCGTCACGTTCTGCCAGAGCATTTGTTGCGCAGCGTCGAACTCGATGCCCAACTCACGTTTCACGTACCACTCAGGGAACAATTCCAGCTCGCGACGCAACAGTGCCACGTCATAACTCGGCAGCGGCGCAACCATCGGCAGCTGCTGAAAAGCGAGCAGTGCCTGTAGGGCATCCTTGAACAAATCGTCGGCATTTTCGCTGTCGATGACGTCCAGATACGTCTTGTTGCCCAGGTCATTGAGCAAAAGAAAACCGCGTTCGAGGTCCTCCGCATAAATTTTCGGAACATTTATTCCGGATTTCGCCAGCAAAAAAGCGATGTCCACGAAGGGTTTGCAGTTTTCCTGGGGCGGTGGTGCATCCATTACGACGAAACTTCTGCCTGCGCCTTCCCAGCGGAAATAGCGCCGAAAACTCGCATCACTACTGGCCGCGGTCAACGTGGCCGGGGGTACGGCGCCCCAACCTTGTTCTGCAAAGAGGGTCGCCAACTGCTCATCGAGCCAAACTTTCAGGTGTTGCAAACGTACATCTTGGTCAGGCATTGCAAGGGTCTCCGACGGCGCTAGCCGTCAAGCGGGTCATGCTTTATTATCCAGCATCTTTTTCAGACCATCGAGAGGCGTGCGGCCCACACCGCGGGCAGATGGCACGCAGGAAGCCCGGACTAATAAGATGGCATTGAAATCCCCCGCGTTTCGTAAAAAATTTCCGTTGTTGGTTACCGGCAGTCTGCTGGCCCTGCAACCTCTAGCCACTTCGTTCGTGGTCGCCGCGGAACAGTATGACTGCTCAGTCTCTGCTTCGGGTGCCTGGGACTGTGCACCAAAGACGCCGGCGGCTGCATTGCCACCGCGTCCCGTCCATGACGGCAGCGCTGTTTCCGCGACCGGTGAAGCCCCGGCCGAGAGCGCCAGCGGTGAAGACACTGGCGCCAAGACTACGCTGGTCACCGAGTCCAAAGGCCGCGGTCTCAAGTCACGTAGCGAAGACTACAGTCACCTCGACTGGGTTCCGCGCGAGAAGCTCACTGCAGCGCAATTGGCCGAAACCGGTCCTTATTGCTCTGGTTCCTATATCGAACCGATTCGTCCTGGCATGAATGACAAGACGAATAAAAGTGACGCTCCGACCTTTGTCGGCGCCAAGGCCTCCCGCTATAAGCAGGATGAGCAAATCGCGACCCTGGCGGGCGACGTGGTCTTGCGTCAGGGCAGCATGCAGGCTGAAGCCGACGAAGCGAACCTCTATCAGGCCGAGAGCCGTGGCGAGCTGGACGGCAACGTGCGCATTCGCGACAACGGCGCGCTGATTGTCGGCGACCACGCCGAAGTGCAGCTGGACACCGGGGAAGCCAAGGTCGACAACGCCGAATACGTGATGCACAAATCCCGTATCCGCGGTAACGCGCTGTACGCCAAGCGCGCCGAGAACGCGATCATCCGCCTCAAGGATGGTACGTACACCACGTGCGAACCGAACAGCAATGCCTGGCAGCTCAAGGGCAACAACATCACCTTGAACCCGGCCACCGGTTTCGGTACTGCGACCAACGTGACGCTGCGGGTCAAGGACATTCCTGTCCTGTACACGCCGTATATCTATTTCCCGATCGACGACCGTCGTCAGTCCGGTTTCCTGCCGCCGACCATTGGCACCGGCAGCGATACCGGCTTCCTGCTGGTCACTCCGTACTACTTCAACCTGGCGCCGAACTACGACGCCACGTTGTACCCGCGCTACATGAGCAAGCGCGGCCTGTTGATGGAAGGCGAACTCCGTTACCTGACCAAGTCCAGCGAAGGTCAGTTCGGCGCCGCGTACCTCAACGATGACAACACCGATCGTAGCCAGCAGACCGACTACGAAAAAACCCGCTACATGTACAACTGGCAGCACAAGGGTGGTCTTGACTCTCGCGTCTTCACTCAAGTCGATTACACCAAGATCAGCGATCCGTATTACTTCCAGGATCTGCAGACCGATCAGATTGGCGTGAAAAGCAACGATTACGTCAATCAGCAGGGCTCCGTCACCTACCGTGGCGACAGCTACACCGCTCGTTTGAACGCCCAGGCCTATCAGCTCGCAACCGTTTCAAACATCACGCCGTATGATCGCCTGCCGCAACTCACCTTCAACGGTCAGCTGCCTGTGCATCCGAATGGCTTGAATTTCGACTACGAAACAGAAGTCGTGCGGTTTGAGCGGGACCTGGAAACAGGTCAGTTTTCCGATGAAAACGGCATCCTGTCGCCTCGCCTGGACACCAACGTGACGGGCCTGGCTCGTGCCAACGGTAATCGTCTGAACCTTAAGCCAGGCGTGAGCCTGCCTTTGGATTGGACGTATGGTTTCGTGAAGCCGTCGCTCAAGTATCAATACACTCAGTACGACCTTGATCTTGATAGCACCGGCAAGAATGATCTCCTGACGAATCGCAATAGAGCTTCGGCCCTCGGCGAGTCGTTCAGCAGTTCGCAAAACCGTGGCGTCCCGATCGCAAGTATCGACAGCGGCCTGTATTTCGACCGCAACACCACCTGGTTCGGCAAGAACTATCGCCAGACCCTGGAACCACGCCTGTTCTACCTGTATGTGCCTGAAGAAGACCAGAAAGACATCCCGGTCTTCGACACTGGCGAATACACCTTCAACTATGCGTCTCTGTTCCGTGACAACCGCTTCTCGGGCTCCGACCGTGTCGGCGACGAGAACAAACTGTCGCTGGGCGTGACCAACCGCTGGATCGAAGAAGACGGCTTCGAACGTCAACGCATCAGCGTCGGCCAGGCCTTGTACTTCAAGGATCGCGAAGTCCAGTTGCCGGGTATCGATGCGAAAACCCGCGAAGATGCCCAGGCCAACGTTTCTCCGTACGCGCTGGAATACGAATACCGCTGGAACCGCGATTGGCGCACGACCGCCGATTACAACTGGGACCCGGACAGCCACAGCCCTCGCTCGGGCAGCGCGATGTTCCACTACCAGCCTGAAGACAACCCGAACAAGGTCATCAACGCCGGCTATCGCTATCGTAATGACCAGGTTCGTTACGACCAGAACACCGGTCAATGGTCGGTGGGCGGCGGTGACTACGGCACTCCGGGCACCCCGGGTTACGTGAAGGATTACTACAAGATCCAGCAGCACGACTTCTCGGTGATCTGGCCGATCGTGCCGCAATGGAACGCCATCAGCCGCTGGCAATATGACTACAACCGCAACCGTACCCTGGAAGCCTTCGGTGGTTTCGAGTACGACAACTGCTGCTGGAAACTGCGCCTGATCAACCGTTACTGGGTGTCGTATGACGAGTTCAGTCAGAACGCCCCTGAAAACGAGAAAGGCGACCATGGCATCTTCCTACAGATCGTTCTGAAAGGTCTCGGCGGCCTCACCGGCGCCAAAGTAGAGAGCTTCCTCGACAAAGGCATCCAAGGTTATCGTGAACGTGAAGACCAAGCTTTCTGATTGTCTGCGCCCGCTAGTGCTGGGCGCGCTGTTCCTGGGTACTGCGGCGAATGCCGCGGTACAGTCCATCGACAGAGTGGTGGCCATTGTCGATAACGATGTGGTCATGCAGAGCCAACTGGACCAGCGTGTTCACGAAGTTCAGCAAACCATCGCCAAACGCGGCGCTTCCGCGCCGCCGGCCAGCGTGCTGGACCAGCAGGTGCTGGAGCGCCTGATCATCGAGAACCTGCAACTGCAGATCGGCGAACGCTCCGGCATCCGCATTACCGATGAAGAGCTGAACCAGGCGGTCGGCACTATTGCCCAGCGCAATAACATGTCGATTGAACAATTCCGCGCCGCACTGACTCGCGACGGTCTGTCTTACGACGACGCCCGTGAACAGATTCGACGCGAAATGGTCATCAGCCGTGTGCGTCAACGCCGTGTGGCCGAACGCATCCAGGTGTCCGAACAGGAAGTGAAGAACTTCCTCGCCTCCGACCTTGGCAAAATGCAGTTGTCCGAAGAATTCCGTCTGGCCAACATCCTGATTCCTACGCCGGAAAGCGCTAACTCCGACGCGATTCAGAATGCAGCCAAACAGGCAGACGCGGTTTACCAGCAGCTCAAGCAAGGCGCTGACTTCGGTCAGTTGGCAATCGCCAAATCCGCCAGCGAAACCGCACTGGAAGGCGGCGACATGGGCTGGCGTAAAGCCGCTCAATTGCCACCTCCGTTCGATCGCATGCTGAGCACCATGGCTGTTGGCGACGTTACCCAGCCAATGCGCACGCCGGGGGGCTTCATCATCCTGAAGATCCTCGACAAGCGTGGCGGCGAGACCCAGACGCGTGATGAAGTGCACGTGCGTCATATCCTGGTCAAACCTAGCCCTATCCGCGACGAAGCTAAAACCAAGGCTTTGGCTGAATCGCTCTATAGCCGCATCGAATCGGGCGAAGATTTCGGCGAACTGGCGAAAAGTTTCTCGGAAGATCCGGGTTCCGCCCTCAACGGTGGCGACCTGAACTGGATCGACCCGAATGCATTGGTGCCTGAATTCCGCGAAGTGATGGCCAAGACCCCACAAGGTCAGCTGTCCAAGCCATTCCAGACTCAATATGGCTGGCACGTTCTGGAAGTCCTTGGCCGTCGCGCCACTGACAGCACCACCCAGGCCCGTGAGCAGCAAGCCATGACCGTACTGCGTAACCGCAAATACGACGAAGAGCTGCAAACCTGGCTGCGTCAGATCCGTGACGAAGCGTACGTAGAGATCAAACTCCCTGGTGCAGACCAGGCAGCGCAGTGAAACCCAAGCGTTTCGCGCTGACACCCGGTGAACCGGCCGGCATAGGTCCTGACCTGTGCCTGCTGCTCGCCTCGCAAGCCCAGCCACACCCACTGATTGCCATTACCAGTCGCGACCTGCTCATAGAGCGGGCCGCGCAACTGGGTGTGGTTGTCGATTTGCTGCCAGTCACGCCTGATGCCTGGCCGGATGTACCCGCGCCAGCCAACAGTCTGTATGTCTGGGATACACCGCTTAGTGCGCCAGTGATTGCCGGGCAGCTCGATAAAGCCAATGCGGCCTTCGTTCTGGAAACCCTTACCCGCGCGGGTCAGGGCTGCCTCGACGGGCATTTCGACGGGATGATTACCGCCCCTGTGCACAAGGGTGTGATCAATGAATCAGGCATCGCCTTTTCCGGTCATACGGAATTTCTCGCGGACCTGACGCAAACCGCGCAAGTGGTGATGATGCTCGCGACTCGCGGATTGCGTGTGGCGCTGGTCACCACTCACCTGCCCCTTCGCGAGATTGCCGATGCAATCACGCCGGAGCGTCTGGAACGGGTCACGCGGATATTGCACGCGGACCTGCAGGAAAAATTCGGCATCGCCCGGCCACGCATCCTGGTCTGCGGGCTCAACCCGCACGCCGGTGAAGGCGGACACCTGGGCCATGAAGAAATCGACATCATTGAACCTACATTAGAGCGCCTGCGCGGCGAGGGCATGGACCTTCGCGGCCCCCTCCCCGCCGACACTCTGTTTACCCCCAAATATCTGGAGCACTGCGACGCGGTGCTGGCGATGTACCACGACCAGGGCCTGCCCGTGCTGAAATACAAAGGCTTCGGCGCGGCAGTCAACGTGACCCTCGGCTTGCCGATCATCCGCACTTCGGTCGACCACGGCACTGCCCTGGACCTGGCCGGCAGCGGCAAAATCGACACCGGCAGCCTGCAAGTCGCCCTGGAAACCGCCTACCAGATGGCCGAGACCCGTTTATGACCGAGCATTACCAACACCGTGCGCGCAAGCGTTTCGGCCAGAACTTCCTGCACGATGCCGGCGTTATCGACCGCATCCTGCGCTCCATCCATGCCAAACCCGAAGACCGCCTGCTGGAAATCGGCCCGGGCCAGGGCGCACTGACTCAAGGCCTGCTGAACAGCGGCGCCCAGTTGGACGTGGTGGAGCTGGACAAAGACCTGATCCCGATCCTCAACCAACAGTTCGCCGGCAAGAGCAACTTCAACCTGCATCAGGGTGACGCGCTGAAGTTCGACTTCAACAGCCTGAACGCTGCGCCGAACAGCCTGCGAGTGGTCGGCAATCTGCCGTACAACATCTCTACGCCGCTGATATTTCACCTGCTGAACAACGCGGGCATCATTCGCGACATGCACTTCATGCTGCAAAAGGAAGTGGTCGAGCGTCTGGCTGCCGGCCCTGGCGGCGGCGACTGGGGTCGCCTGTCGATCATGGTTCAGTACCACTGCCGCGTGGAGCACCTGTTCAACGTTGGCCCAGGCGCGTTCAACCCACCGCCGAAAGTCGACTCGGCCATCGTGCGTCTGGTGCCACACGCCGTACTGCCGCACCCGGCCAAGGATCACCGCTTGCTGGAGCGCGTCGTGCGCGAAGCCTTCAACCAGCGCCGCAAGACCCTGCGCAACACCCTCAAACTGCTGCTGAGCAACGACGAAATCACCGCCGCCGGTGTCGACGGCAGCTTGCGTCCCGAACAGCTCGATCTGGCCGCCTTCGTGCGCCTGGCCGACAAGCTCAGCGAACAAGTCCTACAGAAGCCCGCCGCCGACTGACAGGCAACAAGCGTTATCGGGTAGGACACCAGCTCCCATGTCTGGTTTACTACCCGATACTTGGCCTAGACTGAGTTGCATCAGCTACGCCCCGCGTCCCGCTTCGTTTTTAAGGCCTCTTGCATGTCCGATCCTCGTTATCAGGTCGACGTCAGCGTCGTCACCCGCTATCTGGCAGAACAATCGCAACCCGAGCAAAACCGCTTTGCCTTCGCTTACACCATCACCGTGCACAACAATGGCGAATTACCGGCCAAACTGTTGTCGAGGCATTGGGTGATCACCGATGGCGACGGACATGTCGAAGAGGTTCGCGGTGCCGGCGTTGTTGGTCAGCAACCGTTGATCGATGTGGGCAAAAGCCACACCTACAGCAGCGGTACCGTCATGACCTCCAAGGTCGGCACCATGCAAGGCACCTATCAAATGATCGCCGATGACGGTAAGCACTTCGACGCCATCATCGCCCCATTCCGCCTGGCGGTGCCTGGAGCCCTGCACTGATGGCAACGTATGCCGTCGGTGACTTGCAAGGTTGCCTCGAACCGCTCAAATGCCTGCTCGAACAAGTCGCCTTCGACCCCGCCCGGGACAAACTGTGGCTGGTCGGCGATCTGGTCAACCGTGGCCCGCAGTCGCTGGAAACCTTGCGCTTCCTCTATAGCTTGCGCGATTCGTTGGTGTGCGTGCTGGGTAACCACGACCTGCACTTGCTGGCCGCCGGTCATAACATCGAACGCTTGAAGAAAGCCGACACCCTGCGCGAGATTCTCGAAGCACCGGATCGCGTGGAACTGCTGGAATGGGTGCGCCAGCAAAAACTCATGCATTACGACGAACAGCGCAACATTGCCCTGGTCCACGCCGGCATACCGCCACAATGGTCGCTGCGCAAAGCCTTGAAGTGCGCCGCCGAGGTCGAAGAGGCCCTGCGCGACGACAACCGTTTGGCTCCTTACCTCGACGGCATGTATGGCAACGAGCCATTGAAGTGGGACAGTGACCTCAAAGGCGTGACCCGCCTGCGTGTGATCACCAACTATTTCACCCGCATGCGTTTCTGCACCAGCGAAGGCAAGCTGGACCTCAAGGGCAAGGAAGGTGTCGACACCGCACCGCCAGGTTACGCCCCGTGGTTCAAGTACAAGGAACGCAAGACCAAGGGGGTGAAAATCATCTTCGGTCACTGGGCGGCACTTGAAGGCCAATGCAATGAGCCGGGCATCTTCGCCCTCGACACCGGATGCGTCTGGGGTGGTTCGATGACCCTGATGAACGTCGACACCTTTGAACGCCTGCAGTGCAAATGCGACGAGCATGGCCATACCCTGCCGCCAGTCGCCTCCCCTATTCCCGAACAAACGTCAGCCAGCGCCCAGCGCTAGACTGCGCTTTCAGCCGAGCCACAGGAGCCCGCCATGAGCGAATTCAAACGCATCCCCCCAGAACAGGCCCAGGCCCTGCGCGAACAAGGCGCAGTGGTGGTCGATGTTCGAGACCCGGCCACATTTGCCGCGCTGCATATCGCCGGCTCGAAGCATCTGGACAACGTGTCCATTTCGGATTTCATCCGCGCCGCCGATCTTGACGCCCCGACGGTCGTGGTCTGCTATCACGGCAATTCCAGCCAGAGTGCGGCGGCCTACCTGATCAGTCAGGGCTTCTCCGACGTCTACAGCATGGATGGCGGATTTGAGCTGTGGCGTACGACTTATCCTTCGGAAACAGCGCAAGGCTCTTCCGAATAATTTTTTTGTAACGCGCAAGCCCCCGGCTCCCGCGGGCTAGCGCGGTGGCGGACGAACGGTCAGCCATAACTAATTACGTATCCACCCTTTACCTCCCGAATTCCCAACTATCCTTAAGCGCAGGCCATCCAAAACAGGGGAGAGCCGGTACACCGGCGCGCGGATCATCGGGAGTAGCTTTCGGAGTCGTCAGTTCCGAAAGAGTTCTGGGGGGTAAACAGCGACTGCATATCCGGTTGCTGCCAGCATCGACTGAATGATCCGGCGTCGGCTCCACGTATCGAGCGAGGTGACGTCATGAGTATCTTTAGCCACTTCCAACAACGATTCGAGTCCACACGCCAGGAAGAACTCACGCTGCAAGAGTATCTTGAACTGTGCAAACAGGACCGCAGCGCCTACGCCTCCGCCGCCGAGCGCCTATTGCTGGCCATCGGAGAACCGGAGCTGCTCGACACCTCGACCAACTCGAGACTGTCGCGAATCTTCTCCAACAAGGTGATCCGCCGCTATCCGGCCTTTGAAGACTTCCACGGGATGGAAGAATGCATAGACCAGATCGTGTCGTATTTCCGCCATGCCGCTCAAGGCCTGGAAGAGAAGAAACAAATCCTTTATCTGCTCGGCCCCGTAGGTGGCGGCAAATCGTCCCTGGCCGAGAAGCTCAAACAACTGATCGAAAAAGTGCCTTTCTACGCCATCAAGGGCTCGCCGGTATTCGAGTCGCCTCTGGGTCTGTTCAACGCCACGGAAGATGGCGCGATCCTCGAAGAAGATTTCGGCATTCCACGGCGCTACCTAAATACCATCATGTCGCCATGGGCCACCAAGCGCCTGGCCGAGTTCGGCGGTGACATCAGCCAGTTCCGCGTAGTGAAACTCTATCCGTCGATCCTCAATCAGATCGCGGTGGCCAAAACCGAACCGGGTGATGAAAACAACCAGGACATTTCGGCACTGGTGGGCAAGGTCGATATCCGCAAGCTGGAGGAATACCCACAGAACGACGCCGACGCCTACAGCTATTCGGGCGCGCTGTGCCGGGCCAACCAGGGGTTGATGGAATTCGTCGAAATGTTCAAGGCACCGATCAAGGTGCTGCACCCATTGCTGACCGCCACCCAGGAAGGTAACTACAACAGCACCGAAGGTCTCGGGGCGATTCCGTTTACCGGGATCCTGCTGGCTCACTCCAACGAATCGGAATGGCACACCTTCCGCAACAACAAGAACAACGAAGCTTTCATCGACCGGATCTACATCGTCAAAGTGCCGTACTGCCTGCGGGTCAGTGATGAGGTGAAGATCTACGACAAGCTCCTGTTCAACAGCTCCCTGGCCAAGGCCCATTGCGCGCCCGACACCCTGAAAATGCTCGCCCAGTTCACCGTGCTCTCACGCCTCAAGGAGCCGGAAAACTCCAACATCTACTCCAAGATGCGCGTGTATGACGGCGAAAACCTGAAGGACACCGATCCAAAAGCCAAGTCGATCCAGGAATACCGCGACAACGCCGGTGTAGATGAAGGCATGAACGGCCTGTCGACCCGGTTCGCGTTCAAGATCCTGTCCAAGGTCTTCAACTTCGATCCGCACGAAATCGCCGCCAACCCGGTGCACTTGCTCTATGTGCTGGAACAACAGATCGAACAGGAACAATTCCAGGCCGAAACCCGTGAACGCTATCTGCGGTTCCTCAAGGAGTACCTGGCACCCCGTTATATCGAGTTCATCGGCAAGGAAATCCAGACGGCCTACCTCGAGTCTTACAGCGAGTACGGCCAGAACATCTTCGATCGCTACGTGCTGTACGCCGACTTCTGGATCCAGGACCAGGAATACCGCGACCCGGAAACCGGCGAGATTCTCAACCGCGTAGCACTGAACGAAGAACTGGAGAAAATCGAAAAACCGGCCGGCATCAGCAATCCGAAGGATTTCCGCAACGAAATCGTCAACTTCGTGCTGCGCGCCCGGGCCAACAACAACGGCAAGAACCCGACCTGGCTCAGCTACGAAAAACTGCGGGTGGTCATCGAGAAGAAAATGTTCTCCAACACCGAGGACCTTCTGCCGGTCATCAGCTTCAACGCCAAGGCCAGCAAAGAGGACCAGCAGAAGCACAACGACTTCGTCACACGGATGGTAGAGCGGGGTTACACCGACAAACAGGTACGACTGCTCTCCGAGTGGTATCTGCGGGTCAGAAAATCACAATAACCCGCTGCCGGTCAGACCGGTTGTCGTCAGCCAGAGGCTTGTGTATGCATTTTCTGCTACACAGACCTCTGGAAGGTGTTCGAAAGTCGGTAGCGAGGTTCAATCAGCGTCAAAAGCGCTTGGGGGAGCGTGAACATCCCTTTGCACATTCGATGCTGCATAACCGCTCGCCCCTTTCAGGACAGCTTCTAAGGAGCAGTCATGAGCTATGTGATCGACCGACGTCTCAATGGCAAGAACAAGAGCACGGTGAACCGTCAGCGGTTTCTGCGGCGTTACCGTGATCACATCAAAAAGGCTGTCGAAGAGGCGGTCAGTCGGCGTTCCATTACCGATATGGAACACGGCGAACAGATCAGCATTCCCGGCCGCGACATCGACGAGCCGGTGCTTCACCACGGTCGCGGCGGCAAGCAGACCGTCGTGCATCCGGGCAACAAGGAATTCACCAGCGGCGAGCACATTGCCCGTCCACCCGGAGGTGGCGGCGGCAGAGGTCCGGGCAAGGCCGGCAATTCGGGTGAAGGAATGGACGAATTCGTCTTCCAGATCACCCAGGAAGAATTCCTCGAGTTCATGTTCGAGGACCTTGAACTGCCGAACCTGGTCAAGCGCAACCTGACCGGCACCGACACCTTCAAGACCGTACGTGCAGGGATCAGCAACGAAGGCAACCCGTCGCGGATCAACATCATCCGCACCTTGCGCTCCGCTCATGCACGGCGCATCGCCCTGTCCGGCAGCAGCCGGGCGAAACTGCGCGAAGCCAAAGAAGAACTGCTGCGACTCAAGCGGGATGAACCAGACAACTTCGGCGATATTCAGGAAATCGAGGCCGAAATCGAAAAACTCAGTGCGCGCATCCACCGCGTTCCGTTCCTCGACACCTTCGACCTCAAGTACAACCTGCTGATCAAACAACCCAACCCCAGCTCCAAGGCTGTGATGTTCTGCCTGATGGACGTGTCCGGTTCCATGACCCAGGCGACCAAGGACATCGCCAAGCGTTTCTTTATCCTGCTGTACCTGTTCCTCAAGCGTAACTATGAAAAGATCGACGTCGTGTTCATCCGTCACCACACCAGCGCCCGGGAAGTGGATGAGGAAGAGTTTTTCTACTCCCGCGAAACCGGTGGCACCATCGTTTCCAGCGCCTTGAAACTGATGCAGGAGATCATGGCCGAACGCTATCCAAGCAACGAGTGGAACATCTATGCCGCACAGGCCTCCGACGGCGACAACTGGAATGACGACTCGCCGATCTGCCGCGACATCCTGATCAACCAGATCATGCCGTTTGTGCAGTACTACACTTACGTTGAGATCACCCCGCGCGAACATCAGGCCTTGTGGTTCGAATATGAACGCATCGCCGAAGCCTTTTCTGACACTTTTGCCCAGCAGCAACTGGTCTCGGCCGGGGATATCTATCCGGTCTTCCGTGAACTCTTCCAGCGCAGGTTAGTGACATGACCGCCAAAGAGCAGAAGCGCCAACCCATTTCCACCGGCTCCGAATGGACATTCGAGCTGATCCAGGCCTACGACCGCGAAATCAGCCGTATCGCGGCTCGCTATGCACTCGATACCTACCCCAACCAGATCGAAGTGATCACCGCCGAGCAGATGATGGACGCCTACGCCTCTGTCGGCATGCCGCTGGGGTATCACCATTGGTCCTACGGCAAACACTTCCTCAGCACCGAAAAATCCTACTCTCGCGGCCAGATGGGGCTGGCCTACGAGATCGTGATCAATTCGGACCCCTGCATTGCCTATCTGATGGAAGAAAACACCATCTGCATGCAGGCACTGGTGGTGGCTCACGCCTGCTATGGACACAACAGCTTCTTCAAAGGCAACTACCTGTTCCGCACCTGGACTGACGCGAGTTCGATCATCGATTATCTGGTGTTCGCCAAGCAGTACATCATGCAGTGCGAAGAGCGCCACGGCATCGATGCGGTCGAGGACCTGCTGGATTCCTGCCACGCGCTGATGAACTACGGGGTCGACCGCTACAAACGCCCTTACCCGATTTCCGCGGAAGAGGAACGTCGTCGGCAAAAGGATCGGGAAGAGCATCTGCAGAAGCAGATCAACGATCTGTGGCGCACCATCCCAAAAGGCGCGGACAAGTACAGCGACAAGGACAACGCACGCTTCCCCGCCGAACCTCAGGAAAATATCCTGTATTTCATCGAAAAACATGCGCCGCTGCTGGAACCGTGGCAGCGCGAGATCGTGCGCATCGTGCGCAAGATTGCACAGTACTTCTACCCGCAACGCCAGACGCAAGTGATGAACGAAGGCTGGGCCACGTTCTGGCATTACACCCTGATGAACGACCTGTACGACGAAGGCCTGGTCACCGACGGCTTCATGATGGAATTCCTGACGTCCCACACCAGCGTGGTTTTTCAACCAGGCTTCGACAGCCCGTACTACAACGGAATCAACCCCTACACCCTGGGGTTTGCCATGTACCGGGATATCCGGCGCATGTGTGAAAGCCCCACCGAGGAGGATTACCGCTGGTTCCCGGACATCGCGGGCACCGACTGGCTGTCGACCATCAAGTTCGCAATGAGCAGCTTCAAGGATGAGAGTTTCATCCTGCAGTACCTCTCGCCGAAGGTCATCCGCGACCTGAAGTTGTTCAGCATTCTTGATGACGACCAGAAGGACGATCTGCTGGTGCCGGCCATTCACGATGAAGACGGCTACCGCACCATCCGTGAAACCCTGGCAGCGCAGTACAACCTGGGCAATCGCGAACCCAACATCCAGATCTACAGCATCGACCGCCGTGGCGACCGCTCCCTGACTCTTCGTCACCAGCAGCACGACCGCAAACCGCTGGGAGAATCCACCGAGGAAGTGCTCAAGCACTTGCACCGTCTCTGGGGCTTCGACATTCACCTGGAAACCCTGCAAGGGGACCAAGTGATGAAAACCCACCACGTTCCGCCCAGAAGCGAGCACAACGAAGGCGATTACGGGCGACTGGACCTGGCCGTCATCCATCTTTGATCCTGTTTTTGCCTCCGAAAGTTCGACGCAACGGTTATTCTGTCGAGCTAACGGAGGTTTTTTATGCAGATTTATAAAGTCGGCGGCGCAGTTCGTGATCGCCTGCTGGGCAAACCTGTTACTGATATCGACTGGGTTGTGGTCGGAGCCACCACCGAAGAAATGCTCGCCAAGGGCTTTCGCCCGGTAGGTGCGGACTTCCCGGTCTTCCTTCACCCGAAAAGCGGTGAGGAATACGCCCTCGCCCGGACCGAACGCAAAAGCGGACGCGGCTATGGCGGCTTCACCTTTCACGCCAGCCCTGAAGTAACGCTCGAAGAAGACCTGATCCGTCGTGACCTGACGATCAACGCAATGGCAGAAGACGATCAGCAGAATCTGACCGACCCCTATCATGGCCAACGTGATCTCGAGGCTCGCTTGCTTCGTCACGTTTCCCCCGCGTTCGCCGAAGATCCACTCCGTGTTATGCGTGTTGCGCGCTTTGCCGCGCGATATGCCGAGCTCGGCTTTACCGTTGCACCTGAAACGCTGGAGTTGATGCGTGAGCTCAGCGAGTCAGGAGAACTCGAAGCGCTGACGGCGGAACGCAGCTGGAAGGAAATTTCCCGCGCACTGATGGAAGATCAGCCACAAGTGTTCATCCAGGTGCTGCGCGACTGTGCCGCGCTGAAGGTATTGATGCCGGAAGTCGACGCACTGTTCGGGGTCCCGCAACCCGAAGCCCATCACCCTGAAATCGACACGGGCGCCCACACCCTGAGCGTGCTCGAACAAGCGGCACTGCACAAACAGCCGCTGACGGTGCGCTGGGCCTGCCTGCTGCATGACCTGGGCAAAGGATTGACACCGGAAGAAGAATGGCCGCGGCACATTGCCCACGAACACAAGGGGCTGAAGCTGATCAAAGCAGTCAATGAACGCTTCAAGGCGCCGAAGGACTGCCAGGAGTTGGCGCTGTTGGTGGGCCAATATCACACCCATGGTCATCGCGCTCTGGAACTGAAGCCTTCGACCTTGCTGGAGTTGCTGCAGAGCTTCGATGTCTACCGTCGGCCGCAGCGGTTTGAAGAGTTTATTGCGGCGTGTGAAATGGATGCGCGTGGACGCAAAGGGCTGGAGCAGAGAAGTTATCCACAGGCTGATTATTTGCGTGGGGCGGCGAATGCTGCGCGAAGCGTGGCGGTTCAGCCATTGCTGGAGAAGGGATTCAAGGGGCCGGAGCTGGGTGAGGCGATCAAGCGCGAGCGGCTCAAGGCTTTGAAGGCTTACAAAGAAGCGGCGTCTGCCTGAAAGCTTCGTCGGATCGCCGCCCGGAGCAAGCCCGCTCCCACAGGATTTTCACCGTACCTGTGGGAGCGGGCTTGCCCGCGATGACGTCATCCGCCTTACAACAAATTTGAAGGGGTCAACTGTTCGCCACGCCACTCAAACGCCACCGGCGCCAACACCTGGTCAATCTGCGCTTCGCTCCACAACGTCGCAAAGCTTTTGCCCACACCCGGATGCACGCGATCCGGCGCAATCAGCGACAACGGCCACAGCACAAAGGCATTTTTCAGAATCTCAGCCCTTGGCAGAATCAGGCCATCGAAGTTGCCCACCAGATCACCGAACAGCAACACGTCGATATCCAGCGGCAAACCCTTGCGATCCGGCGCATAGCGACCATTGTCCGCCTCAATGAATTTTAACCGGCGGTCCAATTCCATCAGCGGCAGATCGGTGAAAGCCGACACCACGAAATTGAAGAATGGCCCGCTCTTGATCCCCACAGGCTGGCTTTCGAACACCGCCGAGCAGCGTATATCCACCAGAAAACCCGCCAGGGCTTCCAGGCCAGCCTGCAAATGGGTTTCGCGCTCGATATTGCTACCGAGCCCGAGATACACCTGAGTCAGCGACATCCGCGCTCGATCTCCACGCCCACACCACCAGTGGCCGCCGGGACGGCGCCTGGCTTGGTCAGTTTGAGGCGCATCCAGGTGATATTGAATTCGCTCATCAGCACTTCCACCAGACGTTCGGCAAAAGTCTCGACCAGTTGGAACTGCGCCTGCTCGGCAAAGGCCTGGATGCGCGACGAAACGCTCGCGTAATCGAGCGCCAGGGTCAGGTCGTCACCGGCAGCGGCCGGGCGATTATCCCAGGCGAAGCTCAGATCAAGACGCAGGCATTGCCGGATGCCTCGCTCCCAGTCGTAGGCACCAATCACGGTGTCGACTTCCAGGCCCTCGATAAACACTCTGTCCAAGCACTCTTCTCCGCTGCACGACAAGGGCGCAATGCGCCGTTAGAATCAGGGCGTCCTCGCCCGGAATAGTTAGCATGTTTTGGTTACTGGCGACCTTCGCCTACCTGCTCGGCTCTCTGTCCTTCGCCATTTTGCTCAGCCGCCTGACCGGTAACCCCGATCCGCGAATGAGTGGCTCGGGCAATGCCGGCGCCACCAACATGCTGCGCCTGGCCGGCAAGAAACTCGCCATCCTGACCTTGATCGGCGACCTCTGCAAAGGCCTGCTGCCGGTGCTGATCGCAGGCATTGCGGGCCTTTCGCTGCAAGAACAAGCCTGGATCGGCGTTTGCGCCGTCATCGGTCACCTGTTCCCCCTGTACTTTCGCTTTCGCGGCGGCAAGGGTGTCGCCACTGCCGCCGGCATGTTGCTGGGCCTTTATCCGCCTGCAGCCCTGTTGGCGGTCTGCGCATGGCTGCTGACGTTCTTCCTGACCCGCACCAGCTCACTCGCCGCCCTGATC
Source organism: Pseudomonas sp. SJZ080 (assembly GCF_007828295.1). Classification (NCBI taxonomy): domain Bacteria; kingdom Pseudomonadati; phylum Pseudomonadota; class Gammaproteobacteria; order Pseudomonadales; family Pseudomonadaceae; genus Pseudomonas; species Pseudomonas sp. SJZ080. The sequence continues at coordinate 43,911 of NZ_VIUK01000025.1, read as the reverse complement.
GCCACACCGCTGACCCTGCCGCTGCTGGCCTGGCAAGAACCAGCGGCGTTGCTGCCCATGAGTGCGCTCACAGGGCTGATCGTCTGGCGTCATCGCGGCAATCTACGCGACCTGTTTGCCGGGCGCGAACGGCATTTCTAAATACCGGACATGAGCGCCGCTCATCACAGCCCCGACAATTGCTCCATCGGCCAGCGCGCCTGAACGCTGATCGCCAGGCTTTCATGCTGACCGGCTTGCAAACGCTGGCACCCGGCAAACGCGATCATCGCGCCATTGTCGGTACAGAACTCCGGACGGGCGTAAAACACATCGCCCTTCAGGTCGCCGAGCATTTTCTCCAAGGACGCACGCAACGCCTTGTTCGCGCTGACGCCGCCAGCGATCACCAGACGCTTCATGCCCGCCTGTTTCAGGGCACGCTTGCACTTGATGGTCAAAGTCTCTACCACGGCCTGCTGGAACGCCAGCGCGATGTCGCAACGGGCTTGCTCGCTGTCGTCCCCGGCGTTGACGCTCTGCTGCCAGGTGTTCAGGGCAAATGTCTTCAGGCCGCTGAAGCTGAACGCCAGTCCCGGGCGGTCGCACATCGGACGCGGGAAGGTAAAACGTCCTGCAACGCCCTGCTCCGCCAGACGAGCGATTTCCGGACCGCCCGGATAATTCAGTCCCATCATCTTTGCCGTCTTGTCGAACGCTTCACCGGCGGCATCGTCAAGGGTCTCGCCCAAGAGCGTGTATTGACCGATCCCGTCGACCTGAACCAGCTGCGTATGACCGCCGGACACCAACAAAGCGACGAACGGGAATTCGGGCGGTTTCGACTCCAGCATCGGCGCCAGCAAGTGGCCTTCCATATGGTGCACGCCGAGAGCTGGAATGCCCCAGGCAAAGGCCAGCGCCTGAGCGCAGGAAGCCCCCACGAGCAGCGCACCCACAAGCCCCGGACCCGCGGTGTAGGCGATGGCATCGATCTCGGTCGGCACGCAGTCAGCTTCAGCCAACACCTGACGAATCAGGGGTAGCATGCGTTTGACGTGATCGCGCGAGGCCAGCTCCGGCACCACACCGCCATAGGCGCGGTGCAGGTCGATCTGGCTGAACAACGCGTCGGCCAGCAGGCCGCGTTCACTGTCATATAATGCGACACCGGTTTCGTCGCAGGAGGTTTCTAATCCCAGTACTAGCATGGGTTTGCGCCTTGTTTAGGCTGAATTCGAAGGCGCGCATAATAGTCGCCATGCGATGCCCCGACTAGCGGTTTTCGATCAGAGGCTTTGCATTCCGAGCGATGAGGGGTTAACATCCGCAACCCTTAAAAACCGACGTCTTCAAGTGCTCTTTTGCCGCGAGGATGTTGACCCCGGTAATGAATGAAGGTAGCTCTGGATGCCAGCCGTCAAAGTAAAAGAGAACGAACCCTTCGACGTAGCTCTGCGTCGTTTCAAGCGCTCCTGCGAAAAAGCCGGTGTACTGGCTGAAGTTCGTAGCCGCGAATTTTACGAGAAGCCAACTTCTGAGCGTAAGCGCAAAGCAGCAGCCGCTGTTAAGCGTCACGCCAAGAAAGTTCAGCGCGAACAGCGCCGCGCCGTTCGTCTGTACTAATACACAGACGATCGTAGCAAGCTTCTGCCAAGCCCGGCCCTCAGCCGGGCTAATGGCATTTGCGGAAAACGCTTGATGCTTCACCGTCAAAGCCGCACACGCGACCGAGACAAACCTGCTTCACAGCGTCAGACCTGGCTCTTTTGCCAGCGGTGCACGTCTTTTCTGACGAGCCTTCCAAGGCTACTGACGAGCACACCCACTGATTCCTCTCACGACGATCAGCCCAAGGCACCTTCTTGCGTGCCCGCTTATGAGCTATCCGGGGCCATCGACTGGTCGCAGCGGATTCAGCGAAACACTTTCAAATAGTCGAATACTGATTGGTATTAACGTCAGTGGATTTTCGGCAGATACACTTCCCGACAGCGATTACGCAGACGACACTGGTCGAGCCGCACATTTTGCGCGCCTCAAACAACGACCCGCGTTCGGTCGCACTTCGTTTCGGGTCCATTTCAGCGCAGATGACGAGAACGCCATGGCCGGGCTAATTCCCCAGAGCTTCATTGACGACCTTCTGAACCGCACCGACATCGTCGATGTGGTCAGCTCGCGCCTGCAACTGAAAAAGGCCGGCAAGAATTACACCGCCTGCTGCCCGTTTCACAAAGAAAAAACCCCTTCCTTCAGCGTCAGCCCAGACAAACAGTTCTATTACTGCTTCGGCTGTGGCGCTGGCGGTAATGCCCTCGGCTTCATGATGGACCACGACAACCTGGACTTCATCCAGGCTGTCGAAGAACTGGCCAAAGCCGCCGGCATGGAAATCCCCCGCGAAGAAAGCGGCCGGCCGCACAAACCGCGGCAGCCGACCGATTCGCCGCTATACCCGCTGCTCACCGCTGCCGCCGACTTCTACCGCCAGGCGCTGAAAAGCCATCCGTCGCGCAAAGCCGCTGTGGATTACCTCAAGGGTCGCGGACTGACCGGCGAGATCGCCCGGGACTTCGGCCTCGGTTTCGCTCCGCCGGGCTGGGACAATCTGTTCAAGCATTTGAGCAGCGACACCCTGCAACAAAAAGCCATGGTCGATGCCGGCCTGCTGATCGAGAACGCTGAAACCGGCAAGCGCTATGACCGCTTCCGCGATCGCGTGATGTTTCCGATCCGCGACAGCCGCGGGCGCATCATCGCTTTCGGCGGCCGAGTACTGGGCGATGACAAACCGAAATACCTGAACTCACCGGAAACACCGGTATTCCATAAAGGCCAGGAACTCTACGGCCTTTATGAAGCACGCAAAAATAATCGCAACCTCGACGAAATCATCGTCGTCGAAGGCTACATGGACGTTATCGCCCTCGCCCAGCAAGGCCTGCGCAATGCCGTTGCCACACTGGGCACCGCCACTAGCGAAGAGCACTTGAAGCGACTGTTTCGCGTCGTGCCCAACGTGCTGTTCTGCTTTGACGGTGACCAGGCGGGCCGGAATGCCGCATGGCGAGCGCTGGAAGCCACGCTGCCCTGCCTGCAAGACGGGCGACGGGCGCGCTTCCTGTTCCTGCCGGAGGGCGAGGACCCGGATACGCTGGTCCGCTCCGAAGGCACTGACGCATTCCGCGCGCGAATCAATCAGCACGCACAGCCACTGGCAGATTATTTCTTTCAGCAGCTGACCGAAGAATCCGATCCGCGCTCGCTCGAAGGCAAGGCCCACATGGCCACCCTCGCGGCACCGCTGATCGACAAGGTCCCGGGTGCGAACCTGCGCATCCTGATGCGTAAGCGCCTGACTGAAATCACCGGACTGAGCGGTGAAGCCGTGAGCCAACTGGTGCAAAGCGCGCCTCAGGACGCGCCACCCGCCTATGATCCAGGCATCGATTACGACGCCATGCCGGACTACAGCGACTACCATCAGCCGCAGGCACAAGAGATGCATGTGCCGCAGCAGGAATGGACGCCGAAGAAACCCGGCGCCGGCGGCAAGAAATGGGACAAGAAGCCCTGGGACAAGAATGGCAAACGTGGCGGTGATCGCGATCAACCGAGCGCTCCGCGCACACCGATTGCCGTGGAAGCTCCGACACTGATTGCACTTCGCACGCTCATTCATCACCCGGAACTGGCCGGCAAGGTAGAAACCGCCGATCACTTCGCCAATGAGAGCAACACCTACGCACAACTGCTGGTGGCCCTTATCGAGGCAGTGCAAAAAAATCCTAAGCTAAACTCAATTCAGTTAATGGCCCGCTGGCACGGGACGGAACAGGGACGCCTTCTCAAAGCATTGGCGGAAAAGGAATGGCTGATTAAAGGCGATAACCTTGAACAACAGTTTTTAGACACCATTACTAGGCTATCAGCCGGTCAACACACCGATAGCCTTGAAGCACTTATCAGAAAAGCAAGGCAGCCAGGATTGACCGCAGAGGAAGCAAATCAGATCGCAAATCAGATGCGCGACCTATTAAAACGCAATATGGCCACATCAAACCCGACCTCAACTGGCGCGTGAGGTCATAGCTCAGGTATAATCCTCGGCTTGTTTTTTGCCCGCCAAGACCTTCAGTGGATAGGGTGTTATGTCCGGAAAAGCGCAACAGCAGTCTCGTATCAAAGAGTTGATCACACTTGGTCGTGAGCAGGGCTACCTGACTTACGCGGAGGTCAACGACCACCTGCCGGAGGATATTTCAGATCCGGAACAGGTGGAAGACATCATCCGCATGATCAATGACATGGGGATCAACGTATTCGAGGTTGCGCCAGATAAGGATTCCCTTATGCTGGCCGACGCCGATACCGACGAAGCCGCGGCCGAAGAGGCAGCAGCAGCGTTGGCAGCGGTCGAGACCGACATTGGTCGCACCACCGACCCAGTGCGCATGTACATGCGTGAAATGGGTACGGTAGAGCTCCTCACACGTGAAGGCGAAATCGAAATCGCCAAACGTATTGAAGAGGGCATCCGCGAAGTGATGGGCGCAATCGCGCACTTCCCTGGCACGGTTGACCATATTCTCTCCGAGTACACTCGCGTCACCACCGAAGGTGGCCGCCTGTCCGACGTCCTGAGCGGTTATATCGACCCGGACGACGGCATTGCGCCGCCTGCTGCAGAAGTGCCGCCGCCAGTCGATCCGAAAGCCGTGAAAGCGGACGACGACACCGACGACGATGACGCCGAAGCAACGGATGACGAAGAAGAAGCCGAAAGCGGTCCGGATCCGATTATCGCGGCACAGCGTTTTGGCGCTGTCTCCGATCAGATGGAAATCACCCGCAAGGCGCTGAAAAAGCACGGTCGTGGCAACAAGCTGGCAATCGCCGAACTGTTGGCCCTGGCTGAGCTGTTCATGCCGATCAAACTGGTGCCGAAGCAATTCGAAGGCCTGGTCGAGCGTGTTCGCAGTGCCCTGGATCGTCTGCGTCAGCAAGAGCGCGCGATCATGCAACTGTGCGTTCGTGATGCCCGCATGCCGCGTGCCGATTTCCTGCGCCAGTTCCCGGGCAATGAAGTCGACGAAAGCTGGACCGACGCGCTGGCCAAAGGCAAAAGCAAATACGCTGAAGCCATTGGTCGCCTGCAGCCGGACATCATTCGTTGCCAGCAGAAGCTGACCGCGCTGGAAACCGAAACCGGTTTGACGATCGCCGAGATCAAGGACATCAACCGTCGCATGTCGATCGGTGAGGCCAAGGCCCGCCGCGCGAAGAAAGAGATGGTTGAAGCGAACTTGCGTCTGGTGATCTCCATCGCCAAGAAGTACACCAACCGTGGCTTGCAATTCCTCGATCTGATTCAGGAAGGCAACATCGGTCTGATGAAAGCGGTAGACAAGTTCGAATACCGCCGCGGCTACAAATTCTCGACTTATGCCACCTGGTGGATCCGTCAGGCGATCACTCGCTCGATCGCCGACCAGGCCCGCACCATCCGTATTCCGGTGCACATGATCGAGACGATCAACAAGCTCAACCGTATTTCCCGGCAGATGTTGCAGGAAATGGGTCGCGAACCGACCCCGGAAGAGCTGGGCGAACGCATGGAAATGCCTGAGGACAAGATCCGCAAGGTATTGAAGATCGCTAAAGAGCCGATCTCCATGGAAACCCCGATCGGTGATGACGAAGACTCCCATCTGGGTGACTTCATCGAAGACTCGACGATGCAGTCGCCAATCGATGTTGCTACCGTTGAGAGCCTTAAAGAAGCGACTCGCGAAGTCCTGTCCGGCCTCACTGCCCGTGAAGCCAAGGTTCTGCGCATGCGCTTCGGTATCGACATGAATACCGACCACACCCTTGAGGAGGTTGGTAAGCAATTCGACGTGACCCGTGAACGGATTCGTCAGATCGAAGCCAAGGCGCTGCGCAAGCTGCGCCACCCGACGAGAAGCGAGCATTTGCGCTCCTTCCTCGACGAGTGATCACAAAACCCCCGGCCCAGGCCGGGGGTTTTGCTTTGTGCAGATAAAATCCCCAGCACTTCCCCTCCCCCCCGCTGAATAGCCCGTCTACACTCGAAGCATTCCCCCGAGCCATAACGAGACCGTTATGCCCAGACTGCCGACCGTGGTTTTCTTGCTGTCGCTGATGACCTGGACCGCAACGGCTGGCGCGCTGACTCTGACCGACGAAGAACGTAGCTGGCTGGCGGCCCACCCGGACTTGCGTCTGGGTGTCGATGCGTCATGGCCTCCCTTCGAGTTTCGCGATGATCAGGGCCGCTATCAGGGCCTTGCCGCGGACTACATCGACCTGATCCGCCAACGCCTGGCCATCAAGCTCACGCCCATCGAACCCGTAAGCTGGACGGCTGTTCTCGAACAGGCCAAACAAGCCAAACTGGACCTGTTACCGGGCATCATGTCGACCCCGGAACGCCAGACATATCTATCATTTACGCGTCCCTACCTGGACTTTCCAATTGTCATTCTTGCCCACATCGGCGGCGCTCAACCGCGCAAACTCGAAGACCTGTACGGCCTGAAAATCGCCGTAGTGGAAAACTACGCCCCCCATGAACTGCTGCGCACCCATCACCCCGACCTGAATCTGGTGGCGTTGCCCAATGTCAGCTCAGCCTTGCAGGCACTGGCGACCGATGAAGTGGACGCGGTGGTCGGCGATCTCGCTTCCAGCGTCTGGAGCCTGCGTCAGCTCAAACTGGACGGGCTGTATGTCAGCGGTGAGACGCCCTATCGCTATCAGCTGGCCATGGGCGTGCCCCGGGATAACAAGATGCTGGTCAGCATTCTGGACAAAGTCCTGGCGGACATGACACCGGACGAAATCAACACCATCCAGGAGCATTGGGTCGGCAACGTTCTCGATCATCGAACGTTCTGGTCCGACCTGCTGGTGTACGGCTTGCCAGGTTTGTTGCTGCTGATGACGGTGCTGGCGGTAGTCATCCGGATCAACCGCCGCCTGAGCTCGGAAATCGCCCGTCGCGTCGACCTGGAACAGGAACTGCGCAGCAGTGAATACCATTACCGCGGGCTGGTGGAGAGTCTTTCGGCCATTGCCTGGGAAGCGCGGATCTCCGACTTCACCTACAGCTACGTGTCGCCCCACGCCGAGGAATTGCTTGGCTATCCCTTGGCCCATTGGCTGATACCGGGCTTCTGGCGCAACATCATCCACCCCGCCGACCTGACCCGCGCCCAGACATTCTGCGATCACGAAGTCCTCGCCGGGCGCGATCACAGCCTCGATTACCGAGTCATCACTGCCGATGGACGCTGCATATGGGTACGCGACATCGTCAGCCTGATCGAACACGGGCATGAACCGGTGATGCGTGGCCTGATGATCGACATCAGCGAAGCCAAGCGCACCGAAGAGGCGTTGCGCCTGTCGGAACAAAAGTTCGCCTCGGTATTCCAGCAATGCCCGGACATCCTGGTCATCGCGCGACTCTCCGACGGCTGCCTGCTGGAGGTGAACGAAGCGTTTGAAGAACAGATCGGCCTCAAGGCAGAAGACGTCATCGGCCAGACCGCCACCGACCTCAACATCTGGGGCATCCCTGGCGTCGGGCCAGGCTTGCTGCAGCGCCTGCAGGCCGGCAGCATCCGCAACCTGGAAATGCCCTTTCGCCGTAACAATGGCCAGGTATTTACCGGCCTGATCTCTGCCGAACCTTTCGACCTCGACACCACCCCGGCGCTGGTGGTGGTCGTCCGGGATATCAGCAAACTCAAGGAAACCCAGCAACAGCTGCAAACCTCCGAAGAAAAATTCGCCAAGGCCTTCCACGCCTCACCCGACGGTTTATTGCTGTCCCGGCAGAGTGACGGTTTGCTACTGGAGGTCAACGAGGGTTTCAGCCGCATTACCGGTTTCAACAGCGCGATGTCCGTTGATCGCTCGGCGCTGGAGTTGGGGATCTGGGTCAATCTCAACGAACGCAAACAGATGCTGGACCTGCTGCATCGGGATGGTTTCGTCCGCGACTTCAGTTGCCATATCCGCCGCAGCGACGGGAAGATCCGCCTCTGCGAAGTGTCGAGCCGTCCACTGCCGATCGGCGACGAAGATTGCATGCTGACCATCGCAAGGGACATCACCGAGCGCCACCTGATGCAGGAAAAACTGCAACAGGCCGCGACCGTGTTCGAGAGTACTGCCGAGGGCGTGTTGATCACCGACACCCAGCAGCACATCAGCGCGGTCAACCGCGCGTTTACCGAAATCACCGGCTACAGCGAAAGCGAAGCACTGGGCCACACCCCTCGCCTGCTCGCTTCGGGCCTGCATGACAGCGCTTTCTACGCGGCCATGTGGCATCAACTGACGGCCGAAGGGCATTGGCAGGGCGAGATTTCCAACCGGCGCAAGAACGGAGAACTTTATCCGAGCTGGCTGACCATCAGCGCCGTGCGCAACCGCGACAAGTTCATCACCCACTTTGTCGCCGTATTCGCGGACATTTCCAGCCTCAAGCACGCGCAGGCCAAACTCGATTACCAGGCGCATCACGACCCGCTGACGGGCTTGCCGAACCGCACGCTGTTCGAGAGCCGACTGCTGACCGCACTCAACAACCAGCAGGAAAACGGCGGCCAGGGCGCCGTGTTGTTCCTCGATCTCGATCGCTTCAAACACATCAACGACAGCCTCGGCCACCCGGTCGGCGACCTGCTGCTCAAGGGCATCGCCGTGCGCCTCAAGGAGCAGTTGCGCGACATCGATACCGTGGCGCGCCTCGGCGGTGACGAATTCATCATCCTGCTGCCCGGCCTGCAACAGTCGAGCGACGCCGACAACATTGCCACCAAACTGCTCAACTGCTTCTCTGCGCCATTCCAGGCTGGCGAGCACGAGTTCTTCATCAGTGCCAGCATTGGCACCAGCCTCTACCCCAAGGACGGCTGCGACGTCGCCACGCTGGTCAAGAACGCCGACGCGGCGATGTACCGCTCCAAGGCCAAGGGCCGCAACCGGGTCGAAAGCTATACCCGCGACCTGACCGCCCAGGCCAGCGAGCGCGTCGCACTGGAACATGAACTGCGCCGGGCCATCGAGCGTAATGAACTGTTGCTGCACTACCAGCCGAAAATCAGCCTGGACGACAATCGCCTGGTGGGGGCCGAAGCCCTCATCCGCTGGCATCACCCGACCTTCGGTGCCGTGCCGCCGGAGCACTTCATTCCCTTGGCCGAAGAGAACGGGATGATCCTGCAGATCGGCGACTGGGTGCTCGAGACCGCGTGCCGGCAGATGTACGAATGGAACCTGACTTATGAATGCCTCGGCCCATTGTCAGTCAACCTCGCCGGCGCGCAACTGCGCCAGCCCAACCTGCTCGGCCGAATTGAACAACTGCTCAAGGACAACGGTCTTCAGCCCGGATTATTGCAACTGGAAATTACCGAAAACTTCATCATGAGCCAGGCCGAGGAAGCGCTGGCGGTGCTGCATCAGCTCAAACACCTGGGCGTGCAACTGGCCATCGATGACTTCGGCACCGGCTATTCATCCCTGAGTTACCTCAAGCGCCTGCCGCTGGACATCCTCAAGATCGACCAGTCGTTCGTCCGCGGCCTACCGGATGACCCCCATGACGCGGCCATTGTTCGCGCGATCATCGCGCTGGGCCGCAGCATGCAATTCACCGTCATTGCCGAGGGGGTCGAGACTTTTGCGCAGCAACTATTCCTCGCGGAGGAAGGCTGCGAACAGATTCAGGGCTACATCGTCAGCCTGCCCTTGCCGCCGGACGAATTCGCCGCGACGTTTCTTCGTATAGCCGTATCGGATTTTTCGGATAGCACAGCCGAGAAACCGTCGCTATAATCCGCGGCCTACTGAGGGCCTATAGCTCAGTTGGTTAGAGCAGAGGACTCATAATCCTTTGGTCCACGGTTCAAGTCCGTGTGGGCCCACCAAACAAAAAAGCCGCGCTGAATGCGCGGCTTTTTCGTGTCCGAGTGATTGGTTTTTTAGCGCTGATTTTTGAGTCGCTCAGTTTGCAAAGTTTTCGATCTTTACCTGCCCCTCAGGAAAGGTCGCGATGATCTCCAGCTCGCCACCCATTGCGCGTATGTAGTTGCGCAACGTGCTGATGTACATGTCGGTGCGTCGCTCCATCCTGGAAATCGCCGCCTGATTGACATGCAGCGTCTTGGCCAGTGTTTCCTGGCTCAGCTCCTGGGCCTTACGCAGTTCATGCAGGGGCATTTCTTTCAAGTGCTGCTGGAACAACCGCTTTGCGTTAGCGCGAGACTCTGGCGTCATACGAGCTTGAAGTTCAGCAAATTTTTTAGCCATCGTTGCGGCCCTCTTTACGCAATGTTTCCAAATGGTCGTCATACAGTTTTTCAGCACGCGGGACATGTTCGTCATACCAACGGTTTCGGCCGGTTTTATCCCCTCCGATTAAAAGTAACGCGCATCGGGCTGGATCAAACGCATAAAGCACGCGAATGGGACGACCGGCATCTGGACCCGCAACTCTCGCAGGTTGCCCAGTCGCGAGCCTTTAATGTCACTGCTATGCGGGAAACGCAGGCCCGGTCCGAGCAGCCCAAGCAGATCGACACTGGCTGACACCGAGGCCTGCTCTTTCGCGTCCAAATTCTCCCACCAGCCTTCAAATTCATCGGTGTATTCAACTTCCCAACCCATACCAATATGCCACCCAAGGAATATGACCTCAAGGGAATAACTCTAGGCGTTAGCGGTCGCACGACCACTTGGGTTGCCAATGAGATTGTTAACGGTGGTTGCTCGCTGGAGCTGGGTGTTCGCGTCTGGCGTTTGGTTTTGTTTACTTAAGGTGGCGCAATATCGGATGACGTCCTCAGACCTTGTAGGCAAACTCCGAATCGTCCTTTTTGGGCACTTTGATGCCTTGTTGCGCTTTTCTTCGACGGGATAGTCTCCGGACGTCGCTGACCATTCAGCGATCGGGCTTGGAAACCCGTCGAGCGTATGACAACAACGTGCCCAACATGACCGCAGACGTTTACGCCTGTAATCCTGTGTCATGGCGGCTGTGCGTGGGACGTCTTCGGACGTGCCGGTTTCCTAGGCTCCCGGTTTTCCAACCTGCGCACGGCCGCCACCCATTCGCTTGGAAACGAACATGGCGGCTCCTCAAGCTTAGGAGATAAACCATGAACAAATCAGATTCACCCTCAGAACTGAAAACCATCGGCCTCACCCCCTTCATCTACTGCTCAAACCAACCGCTGTTCCATGTCACTCGAGACGTTCCCCTCGGTGATGCGCTAGCCATGGCCTCAGATTTTCTATTCCTTTCCAAGGAACTGACCAGAGATGCCGCCTTTAACCGCGACACCGACCGCCATATCTGGGCTGCGCATTACCTGACGGCGATGAGCAAGGCCGTGGTCGATGATGTGGTGAAGGTGCTGGAAGGCGGGCTTGATCGAGCCGATACGAAACCAAAAAAATAGCGGCGATTGGTCGTGAGCCCCGAGTATTCGGGGCTTTCACATCATGATCGGGAGTGCCGCTTCAATGCCTTACTTTACTGCGTCCGGCGGCGAGCTACATGCAATGGAATGACCTGACGATTGGCGGACGCCACTACAGCATGGAGCACCTCCAGCCGTTCGAACTGGTATTTGAGGTCGCCGGTGAACAGCTCAATGTCAAATTCGAATTCGGATTTCATTGCTTCACTGATGACAAAGGTAATGGACAGTCGATAACGCACCGAGGCGAAAACCGATACTTCTGTGCTGAACGGCACCATTGCAGCAGCCAGATCGCGGAATACCTTCACAAACGGTTTTTCAAAGGGCTAGCTGTCCCCTTTTACGTAGGAAACAGTCAGCGCTACTTCTGCCTCGACCTGCATGACTACGCGATTTTCTTCTCGATCAGTAAACCGCCCAATACGACGAACCTGCTCAAGCTCAGAGTGATTTCAGCCTATGAGGTCGCGGAGTGGGGTCGGGCGAAGCTGCCCAAGGGCAAGCCGCACAACGTGCGTTACATTCTCGAAATGCGTAACGCTGGAAAATCTGTTTGATAGACAGCAAAAAGCCCCGATGCTTTCGCACCAGGGCTTTTTGTGAATCTCAATATCGGCCTCTCCTTTCACGGTTTCCCGCTTATCCCGCTCACTGGCTAGGAGTGGCTTGCGCCACCGAAATCAACACCCCTTGCTTCCAAGGTTCCGGTCTGTGCTGACGTGGCAATAGTATCGTCTTGATCAAATGGGAGCAACCAGCTCGTTTTTTGGCGGATAAGTGGTGTGCAAAATGGCTATTTACGCGATAACACTCAGCACTGGAATGGCCCGCACTGGCCCCAACCGCTCAAGCATTTCACGGGTAAAAACGACCTCGTATGTATCCGCCGCCCTGCCCCACTGCTCCACGATGACCATGCCCTCGACCAGCACATGTCCTAATCCAGTGATCGTATCGGCCAGTTCCTCGACGATTTCTTGAGTCCGACTCCAAACACGATCAGTCATCGCTTTAAGCTCAGCCGCAATACGCTCAGATGACGCAGGGTCCGTGTCGGGACAGGTAATGTTGCGCAGCAAATGCTGCAACTCTTTTACTTTGGCGTAATCCTGTTCCGCCCCCTGCGCGCCTTTGAGGATGGCTACCGCTTTCGACTTGTCGACGCGTTTCCCGGATGAAGACAATGTCTGCCCCATAGCGCCAGCCAACAGGACCATCATCCGCGCTTCCAAATGCGCTTTCATTGCTTCCATCGACGAAATCAGGCGCGCCAGGGTAATGGCGGCGCCCCCTTGATGCCGCAAGTCCATGGTCACCGACAGGGTCACGCCGCCCGTTGCAAACCCCAATGCGCGGGCCACGACGTAGTGGCCCATTTCGTGATGGGCAATCTGTATTGCGTGATTCCGCACAGCTGCAGGCATGTTCCTGGTCATTTCATCGCCTCGCACCCCCAGATTCCGCATTCGACTACGATTGACGATAGCTGTCCATCCTGTCCGCTCAGACAAAAAAGCCGCGCAATTGCGCGGTTTTTTCGTACCTGCGATTCACCCCTTACTCAGGCAAGGCGTACGCAATCACGTAGTCCCCACGATCTGTCGACTGACGCGCGCCACCCACCGTCAGCAGGATGTACTGCTTGCCGGTTTTCGGCGAAACGTACGTCATAGGCCCAGACTGACTGCCGACAGGCAAACGCGCCTTCCAGATCTCATTCCCGTTGCCGGTATCGAAAGCACGCAGGTAGAAATCCTGAGTACCCGCGAAGAACAACAGGCCGGACTGAGTGGCCAAAGACGCACCGAGGGTCGGCATGCCGATCGGAATCGGCAGGTGCATGCGGATGCCCAGCGGACCGGTGTCTTGCACAGTGCCGACTGGAACCTGCCACATCAGCTTGTGGGTTTTGAGGTCGATGGCGGACATTGTGCCGAACGGCGGTTTCTGACACGGAATGCCAGCCGCCGAGAGGAAGCGTTCGCGCATCGCCCCGAACGGGGTGCCTTCCTGTGGCACGACGCCCATTTCAATCCCACTGGCCCCGGCGGCGATCTTGTTTCGCGGGATCATGTAGTTCGCAAGGCCCAGGCGCATGTCGTTGACGAACATGTAGTTCGTGTTCGGATCAACCGAGACACTGCCCCAGTTCATGCCGCCCAGCGAGCCCGGGAATTGCAGGGCGCGGTCCATGCCCGGCGGGGTATAGACACCTTCGTGGCGCATGCCTTTGAACTGGATGCGGCACATCAACTGGTCAAACGGTGTAGCGCCCCACATGTCCGCTTCGGTCAGGGTCTTGTTGCCGATGGACGGCATGTCCACCGAGAACGGCTGTGTGGGCGAATAGCGTTCGCCGGGCACATTGCCTTGCGGCACCGGGCGCTCTTCGACACGGGCGATCGGCACGCCGGTTTCACGGTTGAGCAGGAAGATCTCGCCTTGTTTGGTGACTTGCGCCAAGGCTGGCTGCAGGCCGCCCTTGTCGTCCGGCACGTCGTACAGCAGCGGTTGCGCAGGCAGGTCAAAGTCCCACAAGTCATGGTGAGTGGTCTGGAAGTGCCAGCGCACCCGACCGGTCTTCACGTCGAGGGCGACGATGGACGAGCTCCATTTGTCATCGAATACCGTGCGCTGGCCGCCGAAGAAGTCTGGCGTGGCGTTGCCGGTTGGCAGGTAAACCAGACCGAGCCTGGCGTCGTAGGACATCGCCGACCAGACGTTCGGTGTGCCACGGGTATAGGTCTCACCGGCCGGTGGACGCTTGGTGGTGTCCGGATTGCCCGGATCCCACGCCCACACCAATTCACCGCTGCGCACGTCATAGGCGCGGACCACGCCTGGCGGTTCGCCAGTGGAATAGTTGTCGGCCACACGGCCACCGACGATCACCACGTCACCTGCGACCAGTGGCGTCGAGGTTTGCTGGTAATAACCCGGTTTTACTTCGCCCATGTCGGTGGTCAAATCGACCGTGCCTTTGTTGCCGAACGCTTCACAGGGTTTGCCGGTGTCGGCATTGATCGCGATCAGACGCGCATCACCGGTCGGCAGAAACAGACGTTTCGTACAGGCTGCAGGCTGATTGCCCGAAGACGCAGGGGCTTCGGAATAACCCAGGCCACGGCAACGCTGCCAGTTCGGCGCGGTGCCTTGCGGGTCGAACTTCCAGCGCTGGGCGCCAGTGTCGGCGTCGAGGGCGAAGACTTTGCCGTAGGCGGTGCAGGTGTAGACCGTGTCGCCGATTTGCAGCGGGGTGTTCTGGTCTTCAGCGCCAGCGCCGGTGCTTTGCGGGATGTCGCCGGTGCGGAAGGTCCACGCCACCTGCAACTGGTCGATGTTGCCCTTGTTGATCTGGTCCAGCGCGGCAAAGCGGTTGCCGGCAGTGGTGTTGCCCCAGTGGGCCCAGTCTTTCTGTTCGGTGCCCGGTGCGACCGGCGTAACAGCCGGTTCGGTGCCGGCCTTGACCACATGGGTCGGCACGAACATGTAGGCCATTGTTGCAACAACGCCGACGCCCAGCATACCGGCCAGGCCATAAGCACCACGGCCCGCATTCTTGCCCGAAGCGCGCACGAGCGTCGGGTAGACAAGCGCGACGACCAGCCCGATCACGGCAAACGTCAGCACGCGCGAGACCAGCGGCCAGTATTCAAAACCGGTGTCCCACACGGCCCAAATCGCCGTAAGAATCAGCGCGACACCATACAGCCGCGCGCCTTGCGGATTACGACGAGCAATCATCAGCCCGGACACCAGCATCGCCAGGCCCATCAGCAGGAAGTACCCGCTGCCACCCAGCGAAACGAGGTAGCCACCGCCACCCGCCAGGCCAAGCCCGATCAATGCAATCAGGACACCCAGCCCGCGCAGCAACCATTTGCTGCCGCCAGCAGCCCCAGAAGTATTCATGTCGGAAAATTTCCCCATTTTTGACAAGCGCGGAATAATGTACGAACTGGTTACTTATGGCAAATTGTCGCAGACAAAAAGGGCATGAACGGTACGGCGCCAGGATCAGGCATCCACAGTGGGAGATGTGCCTGTAACATGCTGAACCATTGATCTGTATCGCTGGAGACCACCCTTGCCCGACATCCGCCCACCCGTTCTTGACGAAATCGACCGCCAATTGATCGCCGCCCTGCAGATCAATGCCCGCGAAAGCGTGGCCATGCTCGCCCGCCAACTGGGCATCGCTCGTACCACGGTGACATCGCGGCTGGCGCGGCTGGAAAAGGCCAAGGTCATCACCGGTTACGGCGTGCGATTGGGTCAACGGGTGGTGGATGGCGGTTTGCAGGCGTACGTCGGGATCACGGTGCAACCGCGCTCGGGCAAGGAAGTGTTACGGCGGTTGAGTGCAATGGCACAGGTGCAGCAGTTGTGTGCGGTCAGTGGCGAATTTGATTATGTGGCGTGGTTAAGAACCGATTCGCCGGAGCAGCTGGATCAGTTGCTGGATCAGATCGGGAGTGTGGATGGGGTGGAGAAGACGACCACGTCGATCATTCTCAGCAGCAAGATTGATCGCGGGCAGCCGGTTTAAACGCGATTCCCTGTGGGAACGGGCTTGTTCGCGAAGGGGCCGTTTCAGCCGGCATTAGTGTTGGCGGGTCCACCGCATTCGCGAGCAAGCCCGCTCCCACATTAAGCAGTGTGTAGTCACGGATCGTCGTTTTGATCAAGTAATTAGCAAAACGACGACACATTGCGTCTTATTAACGTGTTCTACGCTCTCTAGAATGGCTGCCATCTTTTCCTATACTCAGACGCGCACCCCGCGTCCGGTCGCCAGCAAGGTCAGCCATGAACAAGAACAATCGCCATCCTGCAGACGGTAAAAAACCAGTCACCATTTTCGGCCCGGACTTTCCTTTTGCCTTCGACGACTGGATCGAGCACCCGGCCGGCCTCGGCAGCATTCCTGCGCACAACCACGGCGCCGAAGTGGCGATTGTCGGCGCCGGTATCGCCGGTTTGGTCGCGGCCTACGAACTGATGAAACTGGGCCTCAAACCCGTCGTCTACGAAGCCTCGAAGATGGGCGGCCGCCTGCGCTCCCAGGCGTTCAACGGGACCGATGGCATCGTCGCCGAGCTGGGCGGCATGCGCTTCCCGGTGTCGTCCACGGCGTTTTACCACTATGTCGACAAGCTGGGTCTCGAGACCAAACCCTTTCCCAATCCGCTGACGCCTGCCTCTGGCAGCACCGTCATCGACCTGGAAGGCAAAACCCATTACGCACAGAAGCTGGCTGACCTTCCTGCATTGTTCCAGGAAGTGGCTGACGCCTGGGCCGACGCCCTGGAGGCCGGCTCGCAGTTCTCCGATATCCAGCAAGCGATCCGCGACCGTGACGTGCCGCGCCTCAAAGAGTTGTGGAACACCCTGGTTCCGCTGTGGGACGACCGCACCTTCTACGACTTTGTCGCCACCTCCGAAGCCTTCGCCAAGCTCTCGTTCCATCACCGCGAAGTATTCGGCCAGGTCGGTTTCGGCACCGGCGGCTGGGACTCGGACTTCCCGAACTCGATGCTGGAAATCTTCCGCGTCGTGATGACCAACTGCGACGATCACCAACATCTGGTCGTCGGTGGCGTCGAACAAGTGCCGCAAGGCATCTGGCGTCATGTGCCGGAACGTTGCGTGCACTGGCCCGAAGGCACCAGCCTCAAGTCGCTGCACAGAGGCGCGCCACGCTCCGGGGTCAAGAAAATCGCTCACGCCCCGGACGGCCGTTTTGCGGTCACCGATAACAACGGCGACACCCGCGAGTACGCGGCAGTGCTGACCACTTGTCAGAGCTGGCTGCTGACCACCCAGATCGAATGCGACGAAACCCTGTTCTCGCAAAAAATGTGGATGGCCCTCGACCGCACGCGCTACATGCAATCCTCGAAAACCTTCGTGATGGTCGACCGGCCGTTCTGGAAGGACAAGGACCCGGAAACCGGCCGCGACCTGATGAGCATGACCCTCACCGATCGCCTGACCCGCGGCACCTATCTGTTCGACAACGGCGACGACAAGCCAGGCGTGATTTGCCTGTCGTACTCGTGGATGAGCGATGCGTTGAAAATGCTTCCGCACCCGGTGGAAAAACGCGTCGAACTGGCGTTGAACGCGCTGAAAAAAATCTACCCGAAAGTCGACATCGCCGCGCGAATCATCGGCGATCCGATCACCGTGTCGTGGGAAGCCGACCCGCATTTCCTTGGCGCGTTCAAAGGCGCATTGCCCGGTCACTACCGTTACAACCAGCGCATGTATGCGCACTTCATGCAGGCGGACATGCCGGCCGAACAGCGCGGGATTTTCATCGCCGGCGACGATGTATCGTGGACCCCGGCATGGGTCGAAGGCGCGGTGCAGACGTCGCTCAATGCGGTGTGGGGCATCATGAAACACTTCGGCGGTGAAACTCACGCCGAGAACCCGGGTCCAGGAGATGTGTTCAACGAGATCGGTCCGATCGCCCTGCCCGAGTAAAAGGAGTTCCAAATGCGCGTAGCCCTTTACCAATGTCCGCCGCTGCCCCTGGACGTCGCCGGCAATCTGCAACGCCTGCACCAACTGGCGCAGGAAGCGAAAGGTGCCGATTTGCTGGTGCTGCCGGAGATGTTCCTGACCGGCTACAACATCGGCAGCGATGCCGTCAGCGTACTGGCGGAGGTGCACAACGGTGAATCGGCGCAACAGATTGCGCGCATTGCCAAGACCGCGGGGATCGCCATTTTGTATGGTTACCCCGAGCGCACCGAGGACGGGCAGATCTACAACGCCGTGCAACTGATCGATGCCAATGGCGAACGCCTGTGCAACTACCGCAAGACTCACCTGTACGGCGACCTCGATCACTCGATGTTCAGCGCCGGGCAGGGTGATTTTCCGTTGGTGGAACTCAACGGCTGGAAGCTGGGCTTCCTGATCTGCTACGACGTTGAGTTTCCGGAAAATGCGCGACGTCTGGCATTGGCCGGCGCCGAGCTGATTCTGGTGCCGACAGCGAACATGATTCCTTACGACTTCGTCGCCGACGTCACCGTCCGCGCCCGGGCCTTCGAAAACCAGTGCTACGTCGCTTATGCCAACTATTGCGGCAATGAAGGCGAAATCCATTACTGCGGCCAAAGCAGCATCGCCGCACCGGATGGCAGCCGCATTGCTCAGGCCGGCCTCGATGAAGCGCTGATTGTCGGTGAGCTGGATCGCCAGCTCATGGTCGACTCCCGCGCCGTCAATCGCTACTTCCTCGATCGCCGTCCCGAGCTTTACGGCGAGCTGAACAAGCGCTGATCACCCGTTATCCGCTAGCATTAGCGCTTCTCTGTTCTGGAAGTGCTCATGCCTGCGTTGAATCACCCTCGCCCCCACACTGAAACCCTGGCCAATGGCCTGCGGGTGACGCTGCGTCATGCCCCGAATTTGAAGCGCTGTGCGGCGGCGTTGCGGGTCGCTGCGGGCAGTCATGACGTGCCATTGGCATGGCCCGGCCTGGCGCATTTTCTTGAGCATCTGTTGTTTCTCGGTACCGAGCGTTTTCCTGCGGAACAAGGGCTGATGGCCTACGTGCAAGGTCATGGCGGGCAGGTGAATGCACGGACCAGCGAGCGCACCACGGACTTCTTTTTCGAACTGTCGCCACAGGCGTTCAACGGTGGGCTGGAACGTCTGTCAGACATGCTCGCTCATCCGCGTATGAATCCGGACGATCAGCAGCGGGAACGGGAAGTGTTGCAGGCAGAGTTTGTTGCCTGGTCGCAGGACGCGACGGCGCAACAGCGACTGGCGCTGTTCGATGGACTTTCGCCGACCCATCCGTTGCGCGGCTTTCATGCCGGCAACCGCGACAGCCTGCCGCTGCCGCAGCCAGACTTTCAGAATGCGTTGAAGGATTTCCATCAACGGTTTTATCAGACCGGGCAGATGACGCTGAGCCTGGCCGGCCCGCAAAGTATCGAAGAGCTGCAGCAAATGGCACTGAGTTTCGGCGCGGCGATCCCCATCGGCGAAAACGTCCCGCAACAGGCGCTTGTGCCGCTGATGGAATCTTCAGACGCAAGTTATCAACAGGTGAGTGAGCGCAGGCTTGATCTGCTGTTTACCTTCGAATCGCTGCCCGCTTCATCGACTGAAGCATTGGCGTTTCTGTGCCATTGTTTGAACGCTTCGAAACCCGGCGGGCTGCTGGCTGATTTGCGCACGCGCGGTCTGGCTGAGCATTTGAACGCCGAGTCCCTGTACCAATTTGCCGGACAAGCCGTGCTGCACGTCGAATTTACAACGTCCGCACCGGCGAGCGTCCTGCGCGAGAAGCTGCTGGATTGGTTGGGCTTTTTTGCCGCGCAGCAAGACTGGGCCACTCTGCGAGAAGAGTACGCGGCCCTGCTTCAGCGCCAGCAACAAGTCAGCGGTGCGCTGCAACTGGCCCGACTCGACAGCGAACAGCTTGAAACCGGGTTATCCGAACAAGGCGTTGCAGCGCTCAAAGACATCCTGAAGAAAATCGGCGCTGTGGATAACTTCAGCGGTGAATGGCAACTGCCGGCACCGAATCCGTTCTTGCACGCCGAGGCGCCGCCCCAAAACGCCGGACTGATTCGCGGGCAAACCAGCAAGCACCGCGGCCTGCGCACATTTGCCCAGGATCGTTCGCGCAGCCGTCGCGAAAATTCGCCGATGCAATTCAGCCAGGCCTTGCCGGATAACACCGCTGAAGGCGCGATTTATTTGCGCTGGCGACTCGAGGCCCAGCCTCATCCCCGCCTTCAACAGCGTCTGGAAAACAGCCTGCGGCCACTGCGCGAGGATGCGCGTCAGGCGGGCGTCGACTTTTCCTTCAGCGCATCGGGCAATGAATGGCTGCTGAAGGTGACGGGACTGCAGGAGCCGATGCCGACCGTTCTCGAACATGCACTGAAAGAGCTGACAAAACCTGCCAGCGGCTTCCCACAGGAAGAACCGAAAAACACGGCGCTGATCCCGATTAAACACCTGCTCAAGGCACTGCCCGATCATTGCCTCGAGCACACTGGCGTCTCTGAAGACCTGCAGCTGCTATGGTCGAGTGCGCGCTGGGAAGGCCTGGCCACTGGCCTGTCGGCACAGACTCAAGCAGCGATGGGGCTGGCGCTGAGCCGAGTGCCCGGCGTAGCGGACACTCAAAAGTCCTCGCCGCCCTCGATCAACTCACAGCGCCTGTGGACAACGTTCGACACCGAATCCAGCGAGCACGCGTTGTTACTGTTTTGTCCGACGGCAACCCAGGACATCTGCGACGAAGCCGCCTGGCGTTTGTTGGCGCTTGTCTGTCAGACGCCGTTGTATCAGCGCCTGCGCGTGGAACTGCAATTGGGTTACGCGGTGTTCAGCGCACTGCGTCAGATCCATGGGCAGACAGGAATCCTGCTTGGCGTTCAGTCTCCGGGCACCGCGCCATTGAAACTGCTGGAACACATGGAATGCTTCCTGAGCGACCTGCCCGGATTGGTCGATGGGATCGACGAGGCGGCTTTCATTGCCCAGCGCCAGGCGTTGGCCGATCAATTCGACATTGCTGCCATTCCCTTGACCCAGGCTGCTGAACTGCTCTGGCAAGGCAAACTGGCTGGCCGCTCGTCGGATTACCTGACGCAGCTGACCTTGTCGATTCTGGCCGTCGATCGCAGCGCCCTGATCGCCGCCGCCCATCGACTGAACAACGCCGAAGGCGGCTGGCGTTGCCTGGCCAGCAGTTCGCAACCGCAAGCGCCTTGGCAAGTGACAAAATGATCATTACCGCTGGTGCAATTAGCTTTTTCCGAGAATGCAGGCCTTTCGCTCTGTAATTTTGAGTAACATAGCCACCTAACTATCTGAACATCTCCGGCTGGAGGTGGACTATATGTATAGATCTCAACTGTCCCATCACCTGAAGGAGCGCTCCCATGTCCTGGTCCAAACCTGCTTACACCGACCTGCGTATCGGCTTTGAAGTCACCATGTACTTCGCAAGCCGCTAAGTTTGTCCTGCCGTTCAGCGCCTCGGTTTGCCGAGGCGTTTTTATTTTCAGCGTTGAAATGATGGAGCACCCATGTTTGTCCAGATTCTAGGTTCCGCCGCTGGCGGCGGTTTCCCCCAGTGGAACTGCAACTGCGTGAACTGCGCGGGTTTTCGCGACGGGAGCCTGAACGCCAAGGCGCGAACCCAATCGTCGATCGCGATTTCCGATGACGGTGTGAACTGGGTGCTGTGCAACGCCTCGCCGGACATTCGTGCCCAACTCCAGAGTTTTACCCCGATGCAACCGGGCCGAGCGCTGCGAGATACCGGCATCAGCGCGATCATCCTGATGGACAGCCAGATCGACCACACCACCGGCCTGCTCAGCCTGCGCGAAGGTTGCCCGCATAATGTCTGGTGCACCGACATGGTCCATGAAGACCTGAGCACCGGTTTCCCGTTGTTCACCATGCTGACTCACTGGAACGGCGGTTTGAACTGGAACCGCATCGAACTCGACCGCAGCTTCACCATCCCGACGTGCCCGAGCCTGCGCTTCACGCCGTTGCCGCTGCGCAGCGCAGCGCCGCCATACTCGCCGCACCGCTTCGACCCGCATCCGGGCGACAATATCGGACTGATCGTCGAAGACCTGAACACTGGCGGCAAGCTGTTCTACGCGCCGGGCCTGGGCAAGGTCGACGCGCCGCTGCTGGAAATCATGGCCGGCAGCGACTGCCTGTTGGTGGACGGCACGATGTGGGACGACGACGAAATGCAGCGCCGTGGTGTCGGCACCCGCACCGGTCGGGAGATGGGTCACCTGGCGCAGAATGGCCCCGGCGGTATGCTGGAAGTGCTGGAGAAGCTGCCCCGGCAGCGCAAGGTGCTTATCCACATCAACAACACCAACCCGATCCTCGATGAGGATTCGCCGGAGCGTGCCGAGCTGGTTCGGCGTGATGTTGAAGTGGCGTACGACGGCATGAGTATTGTGCTGTAGCGGATGGCCCCATCGCGGGCAAGCCACGCTCCCACAGGGTTACGCGACCACTGTGGGAGCTGGCTTGCCAGCGATGACGCCAGACCAGACACCACAGAATCCAATGGTTGTTCCCGGAGAACAGACATGACAGACACCCCGCTGTCCGCCGCCGAATTCGAAGCGGCCCTGCGCGCCAAGGGCGCCTACTACCACATCCATCACCCTTACCACGTGGCGATGTATGAAGGCCGGGCGACCCGCGAGCAGATCCAGGGCTGGGTTGCCAACCGGTTTTACTATCAGGTGAACATTCCCCTGAAGGACGCCGCCATCCTGGCTAATTGCCCGGACCGCGAGATCCGTCGCGAGTGGATTCAACGTCTGCTCGACCATGACGGCGCCCCCGGTGAAGACGGCGGCATCGAAGCCTGGCTGCGTCTGGGGCAGGCCGTCGGCCTCGATCCGGACCAACTGCGCTCCCAGGAACTGGTGCTGCCCGGCGTACGTTTCGCCGTGGACGCCTACGTCAACTTCGCCCGTCGGGCCAGTTGGCAGGAAGCCGCCAGCAGCTCGCTCACCGAGCTGTTCGCGCCGCAGATCCACCAGTCGCGCCTCGACAGCTGGCCGCAGCATTACCCGTGGATCGACCCGGCCGGTTACGAATATTTCCGCACCCGTCTGGGCCAGGCGCGCCGCGATGTCGAACACGGTCTGGCCATCACGTTGCAGCACTACACGACGCGGGAAGGCCAGGAACGCATGCTGGAAATTCTCCAGTTCAAACTGGACATTCTTTGGAGCATGCTCGATGCCATGAGCATGGCCTACGAACTGAAACGCCCGCCGTATCACAGCGTGACCGAGCAACGGGTCTGGCACAAAGGAATCACCTTATGAGTTTCGATCGCAGCAAGACCCCAACCTGGCGTCCCGGCTACCGCTTTCAGTACGAACCGGCGCAGAAAGGCCATGTGCTGCTGTACCCGGAAGGCATGATCAAACTGAATGAAAGTGCCGCACTCATCGGCGGTTTGATCGACGGCGAGCGTGACGTCGCAGCGATCATCGCCGAACTCGATGCGCAGTTCCCCGGCGTGCCGGAGCTCGGTGATGACATCGAGCAATTCATGGAGGTCGCCCGTGCTCAGCACTGGATCGAACTTGCCTGATTCCGTGTCGGACAAGTTACCGCCCAAACCGGAAATCGGCCTGCCGCTGTGGTTGCTGGCCGAGCTGACCTATCGCTGTCCGCTGCAATGCCCGTACTGCTCCAATCCGCTGGATTTCGCCGAGCAAGGTAAAGAGTTGAGCACTGAGCAGTGGATCAAGGTGTTCCGCGAAGCGCGGGAAATGGGTGCCGCGCAACTGGGCTTTTCCGGCGGTGAACCACTGGTTCGCCAGGACCTCGCCGAACTGATTGCCGAGGCGCGCAAGTTGGGTTTCTACACCAACCTGATCACCTCCGGCATCGGCCTCACCGAGCAGAAAATCAGCGATTTCAAGAAAGCCGGCCTGGACCACATCCAGATCAGCTTCCAGGCCAGCGACGAGCAAGTGAACAACTTGCTGGCCGGCTCGAAAAAGGCCTTCGCGCAGAAGCTGGAAATGGCTCGCGCGGTAAAGGCCCATGGCTATCCGATGGTGCTGAATTTCGTCACCCACCGGCACAACATCGACAAGATCGACCGGATCATCGAGCTGTGCATCGCCCTTGAGGCGGACTTCGTCGAGCTCGCCACGTGCCAGTTCTACGGTTGGGCGCAGCTCAATCGGGTCGGTCTGCTGCCGACCAGGGAACAGCTGGTCCGCGCCGAACGCATCACCAACGAATACCGCGCCAAACTGGAAGCTGAAGGGCATCCGTGCAAGCTGATTTTCGTCACGCCGGACTACTACGAAGAACGCCCGAAAGCCTGCATGAATGGCTGGGGCAGTATTTTTCTTACAGTGACACCGGATGGAACCGCCCTGCCCTGTCATGGCGCCCGACAGTTGCCGGTACAGTTTCCCAACGTGCGCGACCACAGCATGCAGCACATCTGGTACGACTCGTTCGGCTTCAACCGCTTTCGCGGTTACGACTGGATGCCCGAGCCGTGCCGCTCCTGCGACGAGAAAGAAAAGGATTTCGGCGGTTGCCGCTGCCAGGCGTTCATGCTCACGGGTGACGCGAGCAATGCCGACCCGGTGTGCAGCAAATCGGAACATCACGGTGTGATTCTCAAGGCCCGCGAAGAAGCCGAGCACGCAACCCAGACCATTGAGCAACTGGCCTTTCGCAATGAACGAAACTCACGACTCATCGCCAAAAGTTGAACCGTTCAGCGCTGCTAAAGCAGTCGCTGCCGGTATCGACTTTGCCGAATTGCAGGTGGGCCGACATGGCCTGTTCTGGAATGAATACCGCCCCGAGGACGCCGCTTGCCGCCTCTGGCATTGGCGGGACGGCCAGGCACATTGCCTGACGCCAGCCGGTTTCAGTGTGCGCAGTCGAGTGTACGAATATGGCGGTGGAGCGTTTTGCCTGACAGATGACGGGGTGGTTTTCGTCAACGAGGCAGACCAGCAGCTGTATCGCCAATCGCTGAAGGACGAAACGCCCGAGACGCTGACATCCGGCGAATGCCGCTATGGCGACCTGCAGTTTGCGCATGGGCAGGTTTTGGCGGTTGAAGAGCATCGAGACCGTCATCGTCTGGTGACCATCGATCTGGCGGACGGCGCGCGTCACCTGCTGGTCGAAGGTGCGGACTTTTATGCCGCACCGACGTTGAGCCCTGACGCTCAACGGTTAGCCTGGATCGAGTGGAGTCGCCCGGACCAGCCATGGACCGCGACTCGCCTGATGGTTGCCGACCGCCAGGGCGACGGCCGTTTCACTCAAGCCCGTTGTGTGGCGGGCGACGGTGTTCAGGAGTCGCTGCAGCAGCCTCGATTCGATGACAGTGGTCGTCTGTATTGTCTGACGGACCGTGGCGGCTACTGGCAGCCGTGGGTCGAGTCTTCCTATGCTTGGCGCCCGTTGCCCAGCGCTGCGGCTGATCATGGGCCTGCGCCCTGGCAGTTGGGTGGTTGCACTTGGCTGCCCCTCAACGAAAACGCCTATCTGGCCAGCTGGACCGAGGGCGGATTCGGCCGGCTGGGACTTTGCGGTGAAAACCCTGAAGACTTCACCGGGGACTACAGCCGTTTCCGCCATCTCGCACTGGATGACCAATTCATCTACTGCATCGCTGCCTCGCCAGTCAGTTCGTCCGCCGTGATCGCCATCGACCGCAAAACCCGACAGGTCAAGGTGTTGGCCGGGGGAATGGCACCGTTGCCCGCCGAGCAAATCAGCGTCCCGCAAACCTTGCGTTACCCGAGCAGTTCAGGCGAGGCTCACGGTTTCTTCTACCCGGCGATGACGGGCGACACGAAGCCGCCGCTGGTGGTGTTCATCCACGGAGGCCCGACATCGGCGTGCTACCCGATGCTCGATCCGCGCATCCAGTACTGGGCGCAACGCGGTTTCGCCGTGGCCGACCTCAACTACCGTGGCAGCAGCGGCTATGGCCGAGCCTATCGCCAGGCGTTGCATTTGAGTTGGGGAGACGTGGATGTGGAAGATGCCTGCGCGGTGGTCACCCACCTCACCCAGCGCGGCTTGATCGATGGCGACAAGGCGTTTATTCGTGGTGGCAGCGCCGGCGGGTACACCACGCTGTGCGCGTTGGCGTTCAAAAAGGTCTTCCGCGCCGGCGCCAGCCTTTACGGTGTCAGCGATCCCGTTGCCCTCGGCCGTGCGACGCACAAGTTCGAAGGCGATTATCTGGATTGGCTGATCGGCGATCCTGTCACAGACGCCGAGCGCTACGACGCACGAACACCCCTGCTGCATGCGAGCAACATCAGCGTGCCGGTGATTTTCTTTCAGGGTGAACTCGACGCCGTGGTCGTGCCGCAGCAAACCCGCGACATGGTCGAAGCGCTGCAGAAAAACGGCATTCTGGTTGAAGCGCATTACTACGCGGACGAACGTCACGGCTTTCGCAAGGCTGGGAATCAGGCCCATGCGCTGGAGCAGGAGTGGTTGTTTTATCGGCGGGTGATGGATCAGATGGACTGAATCCTGCGCCTTGAGCAGAAATGGCGGCGCCTCATTCACGAGCAAGCCCGCTCCCACATTTGACCGGGTTCTATCAGAGGAACGCGTTTCCATGTGGGAGCGAGCCGGCTCCGGGCGGCGTTCCGACGAGAGCGATCTATCTTGCGCCGCAAAACTCAGCGCTTGGCGATGATGTACACCGCATGCACGATCCCCGGGATGTAACCGCACAGCGTCAGCAGAATATTCAACCAGAATGCGCCGGCGAAACCGACTTGCAGAAACACACCCAGTGGCGGCAACAGAATGGCGATGATGATGCGAATGAAGTCCATGGGGCAGCTCCTGAGGTGAAGTGAACTCGTGTGAGTCACACCCAATCGACCTGCGCTGTTCGTCAGGGTTCAGTGCGGTTCTTCAGGCGAGTATCTCCAGACCGTGCTTCTGCACGATGCTCAACAACTTCAGGGCCATGCCACTGGGATGTTTGTCCCCAGCTTCCCACTGCTTGACCGTCGACGCGCTGGTGTTCAGATAACGCGCGAATACCGGCTGGCTGACGTTGTTGCGCTCACGCAGCGCTTTGATTTGCGCCGCCGGCATCGCGTCCGGAACGGTGGCAAGACAGGATTCGTCGAATTCGCGCATGGTTGCCTTGCTGATGGCACCGATGGCATACAAGGCGCTGGCGGACTCGTGAATCGACTCAAATACTTCACTTTTGTATTTCTTACTCATGGGGTATCTCCACAAACTCCTTGGTCTCCAGCAAGTACTGGATTTGCATATCTGTCATTGCGCCATAAACCTTGGCTAAAACACGCAATTCAGCCAGCTCTGCAAGGCTGATATTGCTCCGATCTTTCTTGGCAAACAGCAACTGATAGATCCAATACCGACCACCTTTTGCAAAAACAATCGAGCGGTGTCGATTGGCATTCAGACGCTTTTTCCAGACTCCACCCCCCAGGCTTTCCGCCTGGCCATTGAGCATTTCGGTGAACGCCTCACGAAGCTCCTCATCACAAATCCAGGCCTTGCCAGCCTGAGCCGCAAAACGCTTTGTCTTGAATAACCTGGGTAACATCGGCTTCCCTTCCGCAAAAACATACCACTCAGTGGTATAGAAATCAAAACCATCCCCACGACAACGTCGGGCACCGGCACTCCCTGCCGGCGCCCTCTAAAAGGCCATTGATCCCGCTATTGCTCAAGCCCCGATTGGCATCTGGCAAAACGCAGAGACAAAAAAAACACCCCACGTTAAAAGAATCAAACGTGGGGCGATGCGTAATACCGCAAGACGGTTCGGGAATTTGCGTAGGGCAGTTCTGATTACACGGCGATCCCTTTCCGGCATTGCAACTGTGCGGTGCGTACGCGGGAAAAGGCACGGGCCAGGCGCAGGAGCATTTCGTCGATGTTGGCCTTGCTCACGGTGAGCGCCGGGGTAAAGCGCAGGCAATCGGCTTGCGGGGCGTCGAGCAGCAACCCTTCGTACATCGCCGCTTTAACGACGGCGTCAGCCGAATCCTCGGACAGCGTAAGCCCCCAGAGCAGCCCTTGTCCGCGTAACTCACCGTGCCCATAGCGATGAGTCAGGCGGGCCAGGCCTTCACGCAGGTGCTGGCCGGTTTCCCGGACATGCTCGAGAAATCCCTTGTCCTGCACGCTATCGAGTACCGCAAGGCCGGCGGCGGTCATCAGCGCATTGCCATGATGGGTGCCCGTCAGTTCGCCGATATCGAAACAGCAAGCCTTGCCCCGCGCCAGCAACGCCGCCAGAGGCACGCCACCACCCAGCCCTTTGCCGAGGACAACGATATCTGCCCGTACGCCGTAGGATTGTTCCGCGAGCAATGTCCCGACGCGACCAATACCGGTCTGCACTTCGTCGAAGATCAACAGAATGCCCAGCTCACGACACAGGCGTTCGACCCCCTTGAGGTAAAGCTCGGTGGCGGGGATCACCCCGGCTTCGTTCTGGATCGGTTCGAGCATGATTGCAACGGTCCGGGCATCAACCGCTGCATGCAACGCTGCAAGATCGTTGAACGGCACGTGGCTGAAACCCGGGAGCTGTGGCTCGAAGCGGTTGGTCAGAGTGGAACTGTCCGACGCGGGAATCGTCCCGAGACTACGGCCATGACACCCCTTCTTGGCCACGATGATCCGCGAAGCACCGCCGCGATGCCGCTGCCCCCACTTGCGCGCCAGTTTGATCGCCGCTTCACAGGCCTCGCTGCCACTGTTGAGCAAGTACGCCTGATCACTGCCGGTGCTGACGCAGAGCCGCTCGGCGAGGTTGAGCATGCCGCGGTTATGCAGGCCGAAACCGGGGTTGATCAGCGACTGAGCCTGCGCCGTGATCGCATTGACCAGTACAGAAGGGCTATGTCCGAGGCTATTGGCCCCGCTACCCTGGGAAAAATCCAGATAGGCACGGTCGTCGCTGTCCCACAACCAGGAGCCCTGACCGCGCACAAAAATCTGTTTTGGCCGCTCGACACTGGGCATCAGGCACTCGCTGGAAAGATTGTCACCTCTGGACGGCAGGAAATTGTCCGCAGTCAGGTCATCAAGACTGGGAGCGCTACGCCGTAAATTGAACAGATTCATCCAGAAAAACCTCGCTTGAGGTTTTTTGCCTGACCTATGTAAACAACCTCGGCGTAAACGGTATTCATCGCGCTCTATGGCCCTGTAAGCCTTGTGAATGCGGTTAGACTAGGCTCAGAGCAGGCTTCGGGCCATTTCGATTTTTCAGCATTTTCAATAAGCAAAACTTATGGATTTCAAACAACTGCGTTATTTCGTCGCGGTCTACGAAGAGGGCCATGTCGGCCGGGCCGCCGAGCGACTTTCAATCTCTCAGCCGGCACTGTCCCAACAGATCCGCCACCTCGAACAAAACCTTGATGTCAGCCTGTTCGAGCGCAGCAGCAAACGCCTGCTGCCTACCCTGGCCGCCCATACGTTGTACAACCACGCCCTGCCCTTGCTGGATGGTTTGCAACGGGCCCGTGAAGCGCTGGGCAATTTCAAGGGACAAGCGCTGCGCACGTTGGCCATTGGCGTGTTGCAGACGGTCCACACCAGTCTTGTGCCGCAAATGCTCGAGCGCGTGCGCAAGGCGCAACCGCACTTGGTGGTGCAGATCTATGAACTGACCGGGTTGGAGATCGAGCGGCGGTTGCTTAACGGTGCTCTGGACATCGGCATCAGTTACCTGCCGCCCCGACAGCCTGGGCTGCACGGCGTGATGCTGTACGAAGATGAACTGACGCTCGTCATCCCGGCGGATCACCCGTTGCGCGAATTCAAGAAAGTCTCCATGAGTCAGGCTGCCGAGTTGCCGATGTTGCTGCTGGGTGAAGAATTTCAGGTGCGGCAGATCTGGCAGACGCAACTGGCCAACCTGGGGCGGCGCCCGCAAGTGCAGGCGGAACTGAACAATATGGCGGGGATTCTCGACAGTCTGCCCCACACCCGACTGGCGACAGTGCTTCCTGGCCGCTCGCAGAAAGCGCTCGGCAACCATGAACTGCTCTGGAAACCGCTGACCGAACCACGGGTGCCGCTGAAAGTCGGGCTGGTGTGTCGGGATGTGCAGCGGCAACAAGCCTCGCTGGCCTTGTTGCGAACCTTGCTGGAAGAAGTGATGAACGCACCGGATGAACGCTCGGCAACCCTGGATGGGCTGAGCTGACTACTTTTCTGCGGGCAAAAGAAAACCCCGCCGAAGCGGGGCTTTGCAGACTGTTTCCCTGACATCCATTTCACTCCGCCGTCCTGGCAGAATCCTACGTGTCCGTGTTGTTACTTTGCGCTTCCTGCGCGACGTCCATGAGAAGTAGATTAGCTGTGGATCCAATCTCCATCTATGGGAGAAAAGCAGCACGTCATGTAAGCGAATGCTTACATGACGTTACATCCTCAGAACTGCGCTGCGTCCAGCAGGAATAGCGATTCGCTACCGGCCTTCACCGACGCGCTCAACGAGTGAATACGCGGCAGCAGGCGTGCAAAATAGAACCGCGCGGTGCCCAGTTTGCTCGCGTAGAAATCGTCCTGCGCTTCTTTGCCCAAGGCCGCCTTCGCCATGAGTGCCCACATGTAGGCGTAGGCCACATAACCGAAGGTTTGCAGATACTCGACCGAGGCCGCGCCGATTTCGTTCGGGTTGTTTTTTGCTCGGTCCAGCAACCATGCGGTCAATTCGTCGAGGGTGGTCACGGCATCGTTCAGCGGCTGGGTGAACTCGGCCAGGTCAGCGCTGGCAGTCGCGGTGAAGTGACGAATCTCGTCGGCGAACAGGTTGTAGAACGCTCCGCCGCTGCCGACGATCTTGCGCCCTACAAGGTCCAGCGCCTGAATGCCGTTGGTGCCTTCGTAAATCTGGGTGATGCGCACGTCGCGAACCAGTTGTTCCTGGCCCCACTCACGAATGTAACCGTGGCCGCCGAAAACCTGCTGGCCGTGAATGGTGGTTTCCAGGCCGAGGTCAGTCAGGAACGCCTTGGCTACCGGGGTCAGCAACGCCACCAGGTCTTCCGCGCGCTTGCGGGTGGTCGCGTCTTCGCTGAACTTGGCGGTGTCCAGTTGCATGGCCACGTACGTCGAAAACGCACGGCCGCCTTCGTTCGATGCTTTCATGGTCAGCAGCATGCGACGCACGTCCGGGTGGACGATGATCGGGTCAGCCACTTTGTCTTTGTTCTGCGCGCCAGTCGGCGAACGGCTTTGCAGACGGTCGCGGGCGTATTCGATGGCGTTCTGGTAAGAGCGCTCGCCAGAGGCCAGGCCCTGGATGCCGACGCCCAGACGTTCGTAGTTCATCATGGTGAACATCGCCGCCAGGCCTTTGTTCGGCTCGCCGACCAGATAGCCCACGGCTTCGTCGAAGTTCATCACGCAGGTCGCGGACGCCTGAATACCCATCTTGTGTTCGATCGAACCGCAAGTCGCCGGGTTGCGCGCGCCCAGGCTGCCATCGGCATTGACCATGAACTTCGGCACCAGGAACAACGAAATGCCTTTCGGCCCCGCCGGCGCGTCCGGCAGTTTGGCCAACACCAGGTGGATGATGTTCTCGGTCAGGTCGTGTTCGCCGCCAGTGATGAAAATCTTGGTGCCGCTGACTTTGTAGGAACCGTCGGCCTGAGGTTCGGCCTTGGTGCGGATGATCCCCAGGTCTGTGCCGGCGTGCGGCTCGGTCAGGCACATCGAGCCGGCCCAGACGCCGGCGTACATGTTCGGCAGGTAGGCCGCTTTCAGCTCGTCGCTGGCGTGAGCGTTGATCGACAGGCAAGCACCGGCAGTCAACATCGGGTACAGACCGAACGACAGGCTCGCGGAGTTGACCATTTCTTCGACCTGAGCCGAAACCGCCTTGGGCATGCCCATGCCGCCGTAGGTCGGATCGCCACCAACGCCAACCCAACCGCCTTCGGCGTAAGTCTGATAAGCCTGTGGGAAACCTGCCGGCGTGGTGACAGCACCGTCCGCCCAATGGCAACCTTCTTCGTCAGCGGCACGGCTCAGAGGCGCGATGCTTTTGCTGGTGACCTTGCCGGCTTCTTCAAGAATGGCTTCAACGGTTTCCGCATCGACGGTCTCGGCCAGCGCAGGCAACTCGGCCCAGAGTTTGGCGACCTCGAATACTTCATTGAGGACGAAGCGCATATCGCGCAGGGGCGCTTTGTAGTCAGCCATGGCAAACCTCGCAGGATCTTTACAGGTGATTCGTAGGAAGAGTTTTCGTTGGGTCCGAGTGTAACCCAACAACTTTTGCGACACATAGGGTCAGGCTATGACCGTTTTGTAATTTTTGGTCATTGCATTTTTGTGTCTGCCAGAACGCCTTCGCGGGCAAGCCTCGCTCCTACAGGGTTTGCGCCATTTCGATTGGGTGCATGACTTGTAGGAGCGAGGCTTGCCCGCGAAGCTTTTAAACGTAACCGTTACAGCGCAAACAACTCAGCCGGCAGCTTCATCAGGCAATCGCTGCCCGCTTCGATGGCTGCGCGATGAGCGGCAGTGCGTGGCAGCAAGCGCTTGAAGTAAAACTCGCTGGTCGCCAGTTTGGCCCGGCAGTAATCGGCATCGCCGCTGTCCGCATCCAGTTGTGACTGAGCCACCAGCGCCATGCGCAGCCACAAGTAACCAAGGATGATGTAACCGCTGTACATCAGGTAATCCACCGACGCGGCGCCCACTTCGTCCGGATTCTTCATCGCGGCCATGCCGATCTGGGTCGTCAACTCGCCCCACTGCTGATTCAACCCATTGAGTTGCGTCACATAACTGGCGAGTTGCGGATGCCCGGCGTTCGCCGCGCAAAACTTATGAACGATTTTGGTAAAGCCGCGCAGCAGTTTTCCTTGGCTGCCAAGCACCTTGCGCCCCAGCAAATCCAGCGCCTGGATGCCGTTGGTGCCTTCGTAGATCGGTGCGATCCGGCAATCGCGAACCAGTTGCTCCATGCCCCACTCACGAATGAAACCGTGACCGCCAAACACCTGCATGCCGAGGTTGGTCACCTCCAGCCCGGTGTCGGTCATGAAGGCTTTGCAGATCGGCGTCAGGAAAGCCAACAGGTCTTCGGCGTCCTGCCGCGCGGTTTCATCCGGGCTCAGGTGCGCAGCGTCCAGCAATTGCGCGGTGAAGTATGTCAGTGCGCGATTGCCTTCGTTGAAGGCTTTCATGGTCAGCAACATCCGCCGCACATCGGGGTGAACGATGATCGGGTCGGCAACTTTTTCCGGCGCTTTCGGGCCGGTCAGCGAGCGCATCTGCAGACGGTCGTTGGCGTACTTGATTGCGCCCTGGAAGCTCGCTTCACCCAGACACAACCCCTGCATCCCGGTGCCGAGGCGCGCATGGTTCATCATGGTGAACATGCAGTTCAGGCCCTTGTTCGGCTCGCCGATCAGGAAGCCCTTGGCCTCGTCGAAGTTCAGCACACAGGTGGCCGAAGCCTTGATGCCCATCTTGTGCTCGATCGAGCCGCAGGAAACGCCGTTGCGCTCTCCTGCTTCGCCTTCTGCATTGGGCAGGAACTTGGGAACGATGAACAACGAAATGCCCTTGGTTCCTGCAGGCGCATCCGGCAGTTTCGCCAGCACCAGATGAATGATGTTGTCGCTCATGTCGTGTTCGCCGGCGGAGATGAAGATCTTGCTGCCGGAAATGGCGTAACTGCCGTCCGCCGCAGGCACTGCACGGGTCTTGATGATGCCCAGATCGGTGCCGCAATGGGCTTCGGTCAGGCACATGGTGCCGGTCCACTGACCCGCGGTGAGTTTGCTCAGGTAGGTGTTTTTCTGTTCGTCGGTGCCATGGGCGTGAATGGCCGACATCGCACCGTGGGTCAGGCCGGGGTACATGCCCCAGGAAGTGTTGCTGGAACCGACCATCTCGCTGATGACCAGCCCCAGAGAACTCGGCAAGCCTTGGCCGCCGTAGGCGGGATCAGCCGCCAGACCATGCCAGCCACCTTCCACGTATTGTGCGAAGGCTTGCTTGAAGCCTGCAGGCGTTGTCACCACGCCATTGTCGAAATGACAGCCTTCTTCATCGCCGCTGCGATTGAGCGGTGCCAGCACGTTCTCGCAGAATTTCGCACCTTCTTCGAGGATCGCATTGACCATGTCCGGGCTGGCCTCGGTGGCACCCAGCGCCGCGTAGTTGGTGTGAAAGTCGAAGACGTGGTCGATCAGAAAGCGCATGTCGCGCAGGGGAGCTTTGTACTCGGGCATGGTCATTTCTCCGGCAGCAGATGCCTTAAACCTACTGCCGCCGACCACGCCTCACAATCACAGTCCAGACGCTGAATGCGCCGTCATCACTCAACCCGCAGCCGCCTCGCGCACAGCGCCACGACGATTCTGACCGTAAGCCACCACACAGTTTCGCCCGGCACCTTTGGCAGCGTAGAGCGCCTCATCGGCAGACTTGAGCACTTTTTCAGGATTACGTTGGTCCACCCGTTCGGCAACGCCGATGCTGACGGTGACCGAGACACTCGTGGCCGCAGAACCGGAACGACGCTGACGCCCCTGCTGGTCGTCCTGAGGACGGTTGTCCTGATTACGCAGATGGATGTTGTAGGTCGCAATGGATTCACGGATTACTTCCAGGTGCGGCATGCACTCCTCAAGCGTCTTGCCCGCGAACACCAGTGCAAACTCCTCACCGCCATAGCGATAAGCCCTACCGCCACCGCCGATTTTCGACAGTTTGCTGGCAACCAGGCGCAGCACCTGATCGCCGACGTCGTGACCATGGGTGTCGTTGAATTTCTTGAAGTGGTCGACGTCGCTCATGGCCAATACGTAATTGCGCCCCAGGCGCTGCATGCGTTCGTTCAAGGCGCGACGCCCCGGCAGACCGGTCAGCTCGTCACGGAAGGCCATTTGATAGGCTTCATGGGCGACCGCCGCCGCAATCATCAGCATCACCTGGCTGCACATGATGTTGAGGGTAAACGGCAGGATGAAGGTTTTCGGCAGCGCCCAGAACAACCCGAGCAAACCCACCAACTGTGCGGCATGCAACGGTCTCGGATTACGCCAGTATTGCCAGCTCAGCAGCAGGAACGAAGCGATGAACACCGGATAGGACAGCTGGATCAGGCTCATCCAGGCGCCATGCAGGGCAGGCCAGCGGATTTCCGACAGCCACATCAGCAATGCCTGTGGGTAACTTTGCTCCAGCCCCAATGCCACACTCCCGACCGCCAGCAACACCGCGAAACGGGCGATCATGTCCTGGAACAGATGGGTGCGTTCCTGCCACGCTGCGAACACACCAAACATCAGCGGAAGCAGCAGACAGCACAGGTGAAACACCACAGCGGCGTCTTCACGCACCTTGCCGTTGTCGCGGTAATAGTCGGTCTGGGTGTCGAGCAGGTAGTAGGCGATGTACACCGTGACCATCAGAAACAGCTCGCGCTGACGTCGGTAAACCGCGCAGTAAGCACCGCCGAGCAACAAAACGAGGGTGGGCAACACGTTGAACAGTGACGTGAAGAAGACGTTCAGGTCCTTGACGTAGGCAGCCGCCAGCCCCGCAATCAACAGCAGAAGTGACGGTAGGAAATGACTGAAACGTACAGCGGAAGAACGCGGCAAGGGTAAAGCTCCGACCCGGCAAACTGAGATGGCATTGTGCCCACTCATCGAGCGACATGTCACATCGCCATCCTCTTTAACGGCAGCAAAGTCGTTCTTCTTAGCGTTTTAGTCAGGAATATTTACGCGCGTAAATCGCCCACAAAAAAGCCGCTGTCCCCGAAGGAAACAGCGGCTTCATGAAGCGACAGCCCGGGACTTAGTAGCCCAGTGCGAAGTCTTCTTCTTTCATGTCCATCAGGTTGTTGGCGCCCGACAGCATGGTTGCAACGTGAGTGCGAGTACGCGGCAGGATGCGCTGGAAGTAGAAGCGCGCGGTCTGCAGCTTGGCGGTGTAGAACGCCGCTTCGGTGGTGCCGGCCGCCAGTTTCTCGGCTGCCAGGCGCGCCATGTCAGCCCAGAAGTAGGCCAGGCAGGCATAACCGGAGTACATCAGGTAATCCACGGAGGCCGCGCCGACTTCTTCGCGATCTTTCATGGCGGCCATACCGACCTTCATGGTCAGCTCGCCCCATTCCTTGTTCAGTGCAGCCAGTGGCGCGACGAACTCTTGAACGGCTTCGTTGCCTTCGTTGGTCTGGCAGAACTTGTGGACGATCTTGGTGAAGCCTTTCAGAGCCTCGCCTTGGGTCATCAGCACTTTACGGCCCAGCAGGTCGAGTGCCTGGATACCGGTGGTGCCTTCGTACAACATCGAAATGCGGCTATCGCGAACGTTCTGCTCCATGCCCCACTCGGCGATGAAGCCGTGGCCGCCGTAGATTTGCACGCCGTGGTTGGCGGATTCGAAACCGACTTCGGTCATGAAGGCTTTGGCGATTGGCGTCATGAACGCCAGCAGTGCGTCGGCTTTCTTCTTCTCTTCTTCGTCCACGCCGTACTTGACGATGTCGACTTGCTTGGCAGTGAAGTAAACCATCGCGCGGTTGCCTTCGGCGAACGCTTTCATGGTCAACAGCATGCGACGAACATCAGGGTGCACGATGATCGGGTCAGCGGCTTTTTCCGGCGCTTTCGGGCCAGTCAGGGAACGCATTTGCAGACGATCGCGAGCGTATTTCAGGCCGCCCTGGAAGCCGATCTCGGCGTGGGCCAGACCTTGCAGCGCGGTGCCCAGACGTGCGGTGTTCATGAAGGTGAACATGCAGTTCAGGCCTTTGTTCGCCGGGCCTATCAGGAAACCGGTGGCCGCGTCGAAGTTCATCACGCAGGTGGCGTTACCGTGGATGCCCATTTTGTGTTCCAGGGAACCACAGGACACGGCGTTTCGCGCACCGATCGAACCGTCTTCGTTCGGCAGGAACTTCGGAACGATGAACAGCGAGATGCCTTTGGTGCCAGCCGGTGCATCCGGCAGGCGGGCCAGCACGATGTGGACGATGTTGTCGGCCATGTCGTGTTCGCCGGCCGAGATGAAGATCTTGGTGCCGGAGACTTTGTAGGAACCGTCGGCCTGAGGTTCAGCCTTGGTGCGCAGCATGCCCAGGTCGGTGCCGCAGTGCGGTTCGGTCAGGCACATGGTGCCGGTCCATTCGCCGGACACCAGCTTGGTCAGGTAAGCCTCTTGCTGCTCAGGCGTGCCGTGCTCGGAAATGGTGTTCATCGCGCCATGGGACAAGCCTGGGTACATGCCCCACGACCAGTTGGCCTCGCCGACCATTTCGCTGACTGCCAGCCCCAGAGACTCTGGCAGGCCTTGGCCGCCGTGCTCTACGTCGTGCGCCAGGCTTGGCCAGCCGCCTTCAACGAATTGCTTGTAGGCTTCTTTGAAACCGGTCGGGGTTTTAACGCCGGACTCGCTCCAGGTGCAGCCTTCGGTGTCACCCACGCGGTTCAGCGGAGCCAGCACCTGCTCACAAAACTTGGCGCCTTCTTCGAGAATGGCGTCAACCATGTCCGGAGTTGCGTCTGCACAAGCCGGAAGGCTCTGATAGTGCGCTTCGTAGCCGAGCAGTTCGTCACGAACGAAGCGAATATCACGCAAGGGGGCCTTGTAGTCAGGCATAGCGATAAACCTCTGCTGATGTAACCGGGAATGAACGACCGTGGTGATTTGTTGTAACGGTCAAACAGTTGTTTGAAACATACGTTTACGCCCAAATCTTGTCAAGCGTCGATCTTTTGCCGTTCGTCATCGCTCGACGCAAATCCCGGACGTACGACCACACTGCGCCGTTGCCCAGGCAACACGCCGTACAAGAAAGTTTAGTTTGGGGAGAAGGACTTACACACGAAAACGCCGCGAGAGGTCGCGGCGTTGGATGTACTGATTCAGCGGATGATCAGGCGAACGTATCGATCAACGTACCAAGCATTTCATCGGAAGCCTTGGCGACTTTGACGCCTGCCTCGACCTGAAACTTGCCCTGCGCCATCTCAACCATGTTGCTGGCCAGGTCCGACTGCTGGCTACGATCGACCGAACGCAGGCGATCGACCTGAACCTCGGAAGACTGACTGGTCACCGAGCGCTCGATTGTAGTGTTGGCGATCTGCCCGGAAGCCTGATCGACACGGTTCTGCCCTGTCTGAATAGTGCTCAGACCGGCATAAAAAGCGGTACTTCCTGAGATTTCCATGGGAGAACTCGTCCTGGAAAGGATCAACAGCGGGCATTGAAACAGACGCACGCGCAAAACACCCGACAAAAACACTAATGGCACAGTGCCTTGTCATAGGTAAAACCATTGCTTGAATGATCAGTCCAGCAAATCCAGCTGAAGGTGTTCCGCCACCGCCTCCGCTGTCACCAGCTTTAGTTTCGGCACTCGCCCCAGACATGGCGCAGGAATCCGCTCGGCAAGCGTGGCAAGGTTTTCTTCAAGGCGCGCCGTCTTGGCATCGATGATGTTGGCCACCCAACCCGCCAGTTGCAAACCGTCCTGCGCAATTGCCTCGGCTGTCAGCAACGCATGGTTAATGCAACCCAACCGCACGCCGACCACCAGAATCACCGGCAGATTCAGCGCCATGGCCAGGTCCGACAGGTTGTCCTGATCCGCCAGCGGCACGCGCCAGCCACCGGCGCCTTCGATCAGGGTGAAATCCGCCTGCATCTCCAGAATTTTCTGCATCGGTGCCAACAAGGATTGCACTGTCAACGCCACGCCCGCCTCGCGTGCCGCCAGATGCGGTGCGATTGCCGGTTCGAACGCCACCG
This sequence comes from Pseudomonas sp. SJZ080, assembly GCF_007828295.1. Taxonomy (NCBI): domain Bacteria; kingdom Pseudomonadati; phylum Pseudomonadota; class Gammaproteobacteria; order Pseudomonadales; family Pseudomonadaceae; genus Pseudomonas; species Pseudomonas sp. SJZ080. The sequence continues at coordinate 5,053 of NZ_VIUK01000025.1, read as the reverse complement.
GATTGACCTGTGCATACGTCAGCGGCACCGAGCATTCCGCCAGCAACGCCAACGCATCGGCGTTGCGCAAACCCTTGGGCGTCACGTCGCAACCTGAAGCAACCGGTTTCCCCGCCGCCGTACTCAGGCCCGCCGACCGTGCGGCATGCAGCAAGCCCGCCGCCACTGTGGTCTTGCCGACATCGGTGTCAGTGCCGGTGATGAAATACGCTGCGCTCATAAGGGTTTCTCCAAAACGGCATACACCACTTGATAAGTCGCCGGCAGGCCTTCGGCCTGACGAAACTGTTCGTAAGCCTCGACCAGGCCGAGAATCCGCGCCCGGCCGGTCAAACCGCCCGGCCGTCCGGGATTCAGGTTGTGCGCACCCAGCGCCTTGAGTTCGTGAGTCAGGCTGCGCACATCCGGGTAATGCAGCACGTGAGGACGGGTTTGCAGACTTGCGACCTTCAAGCCGCTGGCCGCGCACAGCTGTTGATAAACCCCGAACTCGCGGAAGCGGTTGACGTGCACCATGCCATCCACCTGCCGCCAACTGTCACGCAGCTCAAACAGCGTGCCCACGCACAGACTAGCAAATGCAAACTTTCCGCCAGGTTTCAGCACACGATGGGCTTCACTGAGCACCGAAGCGAAGTCCGCGCACCACTGCACCGCCAGGCTGGAGAAGATCAGGTCGCACGTCGAATCCTGCAAGGGCAGTCGTTCTGCATCGCCGGCGATGAAATATGTGGCCCCACCCAACGGGCGCGCGTGATTGAGCATGCCTTCGGCGATGTCCAGCGCCACGCCGTGACCGACAGGAAAACGCTCACCCAGCACACGACTGAAATGCCCGGTGCCACAGCCCAGGTCCAGCCAGCGACCCGGCACGAAATCACCCGGCAAACGGCTTAACAACTGGCTGCCGACATCACGCTGCAATTCGGCGACGCTGTCATAGCTGGCCGCCGCGCGGGAAAAGGACGCAGCCACCTGGCGCTTGTCCGGCAAGCCGCCGGATTGCTTTGGATGGGGAAGCGGGAGAGATAAGTCAGTCATCACCGCACTCATGCAAAAAGGCCTGGATCGCCCCCGCCACACCGTGAGGGTCTTCCAGAAGAAACGCGTGGCCGGCCTGTTCAATCAGGCCGATTTCGACGTCCGGCAGCAACGCCAGCAAATCCCCCGCCGCTTCGGCCGGCACCAGCCCGTCGAGACCGGCGAACAAATGCAGTTGCGGGCCGCGGAATGCTTGCAACGCCTGACGGGTATCCAGTTGCGCAAGCAGCTCCAGGCCGCTCATCAATACCGAAGCAGAGGTGTGGGGCGCGCCACCAAGCAGTAACCGAGACAACCCGCGCGGGTCTTCAGCGCCTTGAGCGCAGAGCAGCGAAAAGCGCTTCAGCGTCATGCGCGGATCGGCACTGCATCCGGCCAGAAACGCGTCGAACGTCTCGCCGGGCATCGCGCTCGGCCATTGCTCATGGGCGACAAATGAAGGATTGCTCGCCAACGTCAGCAAGCCGCAGCACCGATCGCCGCGTCGGGCCGCCAACTCGGAAGCGAGCATGCCGCCGAGGGACCAGCCGCCGAGCCAGGCGTCCTGAGGCACGGTGGAGTCGAGTTCGTCGAGCCATTCTTCAAGGTCGCCGGATTCCAGCTCCGGCAGCGGCTCGATCTCGACACGCAGGTGTTCGTCCAGCCCTTGCAATGCGGCCGCCAGAGGCTCCAGAGGCGAAATCCCGAGGCCCCAGCCAGGTAGCAGAATCAGACGATCACGCATGGCTTGGCTCCGGTCCCAGTTGTGCAAAACAATCGGCCAGTCCATTTAACAATAGCTGCACCTGCGCCTCGCTGTGCGCGGCGGTCAGGGTCACACGAAGTCGGGCGCTGCCGGCGGGCACGGTCGGTGGGCGGATCGCGGTCACCATCAATCCACGTTCGCGCAGCATTTGCGACAGGCGCACCGCACGCCCGGCATCGCCGATCATGATCGGCTGGATCGGCGTGAAGCTGTCCATCAACTCCAGGCCGATCTGCTCGGCGCCTTGCCGGAACTGACGAATCAGGATGTTCAGATGTTCACGACGCCAGTGCTCGGTGCGCAGCAGTTCCAGGCTTTTCAGCGTCGCGCAGGCCAGGGCAGGCGGTTGGCTGGTGGTGTAAATATACGGACGAGCGAACTGGATCAAACTCTCGATCAGTTCTTCGCTGCCCGCGACAAAAGCGCCAGCAGTGCCGAAAGCTTTGCCGAGGGTGCCCACCAGCACCGGCACATCGTCCTGGCTCAGGCCGAAATGCTCGACGATCCCGCCACCGCTGGCGCCCAGCGGACCAAAACCGTGCGCATCATCGACCATCAGCCACGCGCCTTTGGCCTTCGCTTCCCGGGCCAATGCCGGCAGGTCGGCGATGTCGCCGTCCATGCTGAACACGCCGTCGGTGACCACCAGCGTATTGCCGGTGGCCTTCTCGAGACGATTGGCCAGACTCGCCGCGTCGTTGTGCAGATAACGATTGAAACGCGCACCTGACAACAGACCGGCATCGAGCAACGAGGCGTGATTGAGGCGGTCTTCGAGCACCGTATCGCCCTGCCCCACCAACGCGGTCACCGCGCCAAGGTTGGCCATGTAACCGGTGGTAAACAGCAGCGCACGAGGGCGGCCAGTCAAGTCAGCCAACGCCTCTTCCAGCTCATGATGTGGCGTGCTGTGGCCAATGACCAAATGCGAAGCGCCGCCACCGACACCCCAACGGGACGCGCCGGCGCGCCAGGCTTCGATCACTTGCGGGTGATTGGCCAGGCCCAGGTAGTCATTGTTGCAGAACGCCAGCAACGGCTGGCCATCGACCACCACTTCCGGGCCTTGAGGGCTTTCGAGCAATGGACGTTGGCGGTAGAGATTTTCGGCACGACGGGCAGCAAGGCGTGCGGCGAGATCGAAAGACATGCAGGCCTCAAAAGTCAGATTGTAGGAGCCGGCTTGCTGGCGATGGCATCACCGCGGTCTGTCTGAACAACCGAGGAGATGCCATCGCCAGCAAGCCGGCTCCTACAGGTGTTGATCAAACAGCAGCGTTGTAAAACTGCTCGCTGCTCTTCTGCTCCACCAGCGCCTGTTCGATGGCCGCCTGGTGCACTTCATCGGCGTGCTCTTCACGCGCTTCCGGCAGGATCCCCAGGCGTGAGAACAGTTGCATGTCCTTGTCAGCCTGCGGGTTGGCGGTGGTCAGCAGTTTTTCGCCGTAGAAAATCGAGTTCGCACCGGCAAAGAACGCCAGGGCCTGCATCTGCTCGTTCATTGCTTCGCGGCCAGCGGACAGGCGCACATGGGATTTCGGCATCAGGATGCGCGCGACGGCGAGCATGCGGATGAAATCGAACGGGTCGATGTCTTCGGCGTTTTCCAGCGGCGTACCGGCGACTTTCACCAGCATGTTGATCGGCACCGATTCCGGATGCTCCGGCAGGTTGGCGAGCTGGATCAGCAGGTTGGCACGGTCATCGAGGGACTCGCCCATGCCGAGGATGCCGCCGGAGCAGATCTTCATCCCCGAATCACGCACGTAGGCCAGGGTCTGCAGGCGCTCGCTGTAGGTGCGGGTAGTGATGATGCTGCCGTAGAACTCGGGCGAGGTGTCGAGGTTGTGGTTGTAGTAATCGAGCCCGGCCTTGGCCAGCGCTTCGGTCTGGTCCTGATCCAGACGGCCGAGGGTCATGCAGGTTTCCAGGCCCATGGCTTTCACGCCCTTGACCATCTCCAGCACGTACGGCATGTCTTTGGCAGACGGGTGTTTCCACGCCGCGCCCATGCAGAAACGGGTCGAACCGATGGCCTTGGCGCGGGCAGCCTCTTCGAGGACCTTCTGCACTTCCATCAGTTTTTCTTTTTCCAGGCCGGTGTTGTAGTGACCGGACTGCGGACAATATTTGCAATCTTCCGGGCAGGCGCCGGTCTTGATCGAAAGCAGCGTGGAAACCTGGACGCGGTTGGCGTCGAAATGGGCGCGGTGCACGGTCTGCGCCTGGAACAGCAGGTCGTTGAATGGCTGAACGAAGAGTGCTTTGACTTCGGCCAAAGACCAGTCATGACGCAGAGTTGCAGAGGTGCTGGCGCTCATGGGTGTTTCCTTGATTATGCTTGGCAAGCGACTGGGGAATGGAATACCCACAGACGCGACACGGATGTTCGGCATATTTAAGGAAGAGCGATGCGCTGTCAACCACGATACAAAGGACCGGTTTACATCTGGTTAAAAAACAAACAATCCTGCCTGCTTTGCGACGAGATGGCGGATGAAGCGACGCCGATCTGCACGGCGTGTGAAACCGACCTGCCCTGGCTCGGCGATCACTGCCTGACCTGCGCCCTGCCCTTGCCCGCGGCGGACATGACCTGTGGCCAATGTTTGATGGCACCGCCCGCCTTCGAACACGTGATCGCCCCGTGGACCTACAGCTTTCCGGTCGACAGCCTGATCACCCGTTTCAAACACAGCGCCAAGTGGCCATTTGGCAACCTGCTTGGCGAACTTCTCGCTCATTTCCTGCAACATCGCTTCGATGAAGCGCTGGATCGGCCAGATGCGCTGGTCCCGGTTCCGCTCGCCACCAGACGTCTGCGTCAACGGGGTTTCAATCAGGCCGCAATGCTGGCTCGCTGGTTGAGCGCGAGCCTGAATATCCCCTGCGACGAACAGCTACTCAAGAGGATTAAAGATACCAGCGCGCAACAAGACCTGAAGGCCGAAGCCCGCAAAAAGAACCTGCGCAACGCCTTCGCCCTGATGCCTGATGCGGTGATCAAGGGGCGTCACCTGGCACTGGTCGACGACGTGCTGACCACCGGCGCAACCGCCCAGGCTCTGGCGCGCCTGTTGATCGAGGCGGGCGCCTCGCGGGTCGATGTCTATTGCCTGGCGCGCACGCCCAAACCCGGCGACATCGCCTGACTTGAGCCAGACACAAAACCTGTGGGAGCAACTGTCTTCACCCTGCCATTCGTCACCGCCATTCGGTGCCGTCTCTCAGCATGGCATTCAGTCTGATCAGTAATATTCGCATGCA
>NZ_VIUK01000024.1:0-115645 GCF_007828295.1 Pseudomonas sp. SJZ080 | reverse complement strand
CGTAACTCTTTGTTTATCAAGGAGTTTTCCGTTTCGACTGCGCCGGAAGTGGGGCGAATTATAGACTTCCAGAATCTGCCGTCAACCCCTGATTTGGCTTTTCTATCAATAACTTGCAGAAAGCCAGAAAACAGCCTGTTTCCCTCTATATAGGAGAGGGAAACCACTCCTTCTATATAGAAGAAATCCTCAGAGCACCCCAGCCTCTCTGAGAGCAGCTACCGCACCAGCGTCCAGACCCAACACCCGCAGCAATACCTCCGACGTATGCTCGCCCAGCAAAGGAGGCGCATTGCGGTACTCCACCGGCGTCTCGGACAGACGAATCGGGCTTGCAACCTGCGGCACCCTCCCCGCCAGGGCATGAGGCAGCTCGATCGCCAAACCGCGCGCCTTTACCTGAGGGTCGGCAAACACCTGAGCCAGATCATTGATCGGACCACACGGCACGCCTGCCTGCTCCAGCTGCGACACCCACTCAGCAGTGGTCTTGAACACCGTAGCCTGGCGGATCAACGGAATCAGCAACGCCCGATTCGCCACCCGCAACTTGTTGGTCGCAAATCGCGGATCATCCGCCCACTGCGGCTGCCCGGCCACTTCCGCAAATTTGCGGAACTGCCCGTCGTTACCCACCGTAAGGATGAAATCGCCATCTGCCGTAGGAAAGTCCTGATAAGGCACGATGTTCGGATGCGCATTGCCAAGACGCTTAGGCGCATTGCCCGTCGTCAGGTAATTCATCGCCTGGTTAGCCAGACAGGCCACCTGAACATCCAACAACGCCATATCAATATGTTGACCGCCACCGTCATGATCCCGGTGCGCAAGCGCAGCGAGAATAGCCACTGTCGAATAGAGCCCGGTCAAAATATCCGTCAGCGCCACGCCGACTTTCACCGGCCCGGCCCCCTCATCTCCTTCCGGCCGACCTGTAAGGCTCATCAGGCCGCCCAAGCCTTGGATCATGAAGTCATAACCCGCGCGCTTGGCGTAAGGGCCGGTCTGACCAAACCCCGTGATCGAGCAGTAGATCAGATTCGGATTGGCATCCTTGAGTGATTCATAATCCAGCCCATAAGCCGCCAAGCCACCGACCTTGAAGTTCTCGATCAGAATGTCCGACTTGGCCGCCAGCTCACGCACCAGCTTCTGCCCCTCCGGGCGCGTGAAGTCGATGGTTACGGATTGCTTGTTGCGATTGGCCGACAAGTAATAGGCAGCCTCGCTGGTGTTCTCGCCATAGGCGTCTTTAAGGAACGGAGGCCCCCAGGCGCGCGTGTCATCGCCATTGCCGGGACGCTCGACCTTGATCACCTCGGCGCCAAGGTCCGCCAATATCTGCCCGGACCAGGGCCCGGCCAGCACCCGCGATAAATCCAGTACCCGTAGATGCGAAAGCGCGCCCATGGCCGTTCTCCTATTAATAGAACGCTTGAAGACCGGTCTGCGCACGACCGAGGATCAGCGCGTGAACGTCATGCGTACCTTCATAGGTATTCACCACTTCCAGGTTGACCAGGTGACGAGCCACGCCGAACTCGTCGGAGATACCATTGCCACCCAGCATGTCGCGCGCCATACGAGCAATGTCCAAGGACTTGCCGCAGGAGTTGCGCTTCATCATCGAAGTGATCTCTACCGCCGCCGTGCCTTCATCTTTCATGCGACCCAGACGCAGGCAACCTTGCAGCGCCATGGTGATTTCGGTCTGCATGTCGGCCAGTTTTTTCTGGATCAATTGAGTAGCGGCCAACGGGCGACCGAACTGCTGACGATCCAGGGTGTATTGGCGAGCGGTATGCCAGCAGAATTCCGCAGCACCCAAGGCGCCCCAGGAAATGCCGTAACGCGCAGAGTTGAGGCAAGTGAAAGGGCCTTTCAATCCGCGGACGTCAGGGAAGATGTTTTCTTCAGGGACAAACACGTTGTCCATGACGATCTCACCGGTGATGGACGCACGCAGGCCGACCTTGCCGTGGATCGCCGGAGCGCTCAGGCCTTTCCAGCCTTTTTCCAGGACAAAGCCACGGATGTCGCCCGCATCGTCCTTGCCCCAAACCACAAACACGTCAGCGATCGGGCTGTTGGTGATCCACATCTTGCTGCCGGTCAGGCTGTAGCCGCCTTCCACCTTGCGTGCACGAGTAATCATCGAGCCCGGGTCAGAACCGTGGTCAGGCTCGGTCAGACCGAAGCAACCGATCCACTCGCCCGTTGCAAGTTTTGGCAGGTACTTCTGCTTTTGCGCTTCAGTACCGAACTCATTGATCGGCACCATCACCAAAGAGGACTGCACGCTCATCATCGAGCGATAACCTGAGTCGACGCGCTCGACTTCACGGGCGATCAAGCCGTAGCTGACGTAGTTCAGGCCGCTGCCGCCGTACTGTTCAGGAATGGTTGCGCCCAGCAGGCCGACTTCACCCATCTCGCGGAAGATTGCCGGATCGGTTTTCTCATGACGGAATGCTTCAAGAACACGCGGCGCGAGCTTTTGCTGAGCGAATTGCTCGGCGGTGTCGCGGATCATGCGTTCTTCTTCAGTGAGCTGTTGATCCAGCAGCAGGGGATCGATCCAGTTGAAGCTAGCTTTACCGCCCATGAGTGTGTCCTCTCGAATCGGGTCAAATAACGTGGAGTGATCCTAGGCCCGGTTCGGCGTGACGGCAAACGAGGATTTTGCATACTGTTGTGCTAATTTCTCACTCCGAAACGTTGCGATACAGCTTTAATGCGATGCATTAGTGAGGTTGACGTACATGCGCAGAAAGATTCCCAGCACAACGGCCCTGATCAGCTTTGAAGCAGCCGCTCGCCACGAGAGTTTTACCAAGGCAGCCCAGGAACTTTCACTCACCCAGGGAGCGATTTGCCGACAGATCGCCAGCCTCGAGGAGTTCCTCGGTGTGGAACTGTTCCGACGCTCCCGGCGCGGGGTCAAGCTGACGGAAGCAGGACTTTCCTACAGCCGCAGGGTCGCCACCCAACTGGACGCCGTTGAGCGCGACACGCTGTCGGTCATGGGCCAGCAAGGCGCCAACGTGATCGAACTGGCCGTCGTGCCCACCTTCGGCACCCAATGGCTGCTGCCAAGACTCAAGGATTTCCAACAAAGACACCCAGAAGTGACGGTCAATCTCACCAACCGCACCCGCCCCTTCCTGTTTGCCGACACCGATTTCGATGCGGCGATCTATTTTGGCGATGCGGACTGGTCAGGCACTGAATCCCACAGACTGATGGGCGAAAATCCGATGCCTGTGTGCAGCCCCACCCTACTGGGCCAAAAGACGAATCTCACACCCGCTGAAATTGCCGAACTGCCCCTGCTACAACAGACCACCCGCCCCTATGCCTGGCGTCAATGGTTCAACTCGCAGAACCTTAATATCCCGCGAGACATGACAGGACCGCGCTACGAGCTATTCTCCATGCTTGCCCAAGCGGCGATGCATGACATGGGAATAGCCTTGATCCCGCCGTTCCTGATTCAGCGTGAACTGGCGGAGAAGCGACTGGTGATTGCCAACGTTCAGGCTCTGTCCAGTATCAAGGCGTATTACTTGATGATTCCTGAGCGAAAGGTCGAATCTGCGTCTTTGAAGGCATTTCGCGACTGGCTGGTAAATCAGGCGCAGAGCTACAGCCTAGAAGGATAGGGCTTAACACCATTAGTTGACCCCGTAGTCAGCAAATTTAAAGCCCTACAGATATAAGTATTTGTCGCATATTCGCAGACTGTACCGAGAAGCGGTACAAACGTCCCACAAGCGCCTGAAGACGTGGCCTTGAGCCGCTATCCGGCAGCAATACCACCTCATTCACCGTGCCGATGTGTAAATTCTTGAAATTCGGCCAGAATCCTTGCAAGGCACGGCCTGCAAGGGACCGAGGCGGTCGGTTGCGACATTCGGTCACGGGGTGACTTGTAGTTAATTTTCCGTCACCCGTCATAATCCCTTGAAGGGCACAAAGTTCGCCTGCAAAATGCCGCGCCCCGCCCAGATTTGGCGGGATCGTGCTGATCGGCCGCCCCCAGCCGCACCATCCGAAGTGCCTGGGTTTACTCAATAAGATCACGCAGGAGATTTGACGTGCACATTGGTGTTCCTCTCGAAACCCAGACCGGTGAAACACGGGTTGCTGCAACCCCGGAAACCATCAAGAAGCTGATCGGCCAGGGTCATAAGGTCACTGTGCAAAGCGGCGCCGGCATAAACGCCAGCGTTGTCGACAGTGCTTATGAAGCGGCAGGCGCAATTATTGGCAGCGCCAGTGATGCGTTCGGTGCCGAACTGATTCTCAAGGTGGTCGCCCCCAGCGACAGCGAGCTGACGCTGATTAAAAGCGGCACCGTTGTGGTGGGCATGCTCAACCCGTTCAGCAATGAAACCATTGCCAAGCTGGCTGAGTGCGGCATTACCGCGTTCGCACTGGAAGCGGCCCCGCGCACCTCCCGCGCCCAGAGCCTGGATGTGCTGTCCTCCCAGGCCAACATCGCCGGTTACAAAGCCGTGTTGCTGGCCGCTCACCATTACCCACGCTTCATGCCGATGCTGATGACGGCGGCGGGCACCGTGAAAGCGGCACGCGTGCTGATTCTCGGCGCCGGTGTTGCCGGTTTGCAGGCAATCGCTACCGCGAAACGCCTGGGTGCAGTGATCGAAGCGTCTGACGTACGTCCTGCGGTTAAAGAACAGATCGAATCCCTTGGCGCCAAGTTCGTCGACGTGCCTTACGAGACCGATGAAGAGCGTGAATGCGCCGTCGGTGTTGGCGGCTACGCACGCCCAATGCCTGCGAGCTGGATGCAGCGACAGGCCCTGGCTGTGCACGAGCGCGCCAAGCAAGCTGACATCGTCATCACCACCGCACTGATTCCCGGCCGCAAGGCACCGACTCTGTTGAGCGCGGAAACCGTCGCGCAAATGAAGCCAGGTTCCGTGGTCATCGACCTCGCAGCGGCTCAGGGCGGCAACTGCCCGCTGACCGTAGCCGATCAGGTGGTGGTGGAGAATGGCGTGACCATTTGCGGTCCGACCAATCTGGCCGGCGCGGTCGCGGCAGATGCTTCAGCCCTGTACGCACGCAACCTGCTGGACTTCCTGAAGCTGGTCTTCAACAAAGAAGGCCAGTTCGAAGTGAACCTCGAAGACGACATCGTCGCCGCGTGCCTGATGTGCCGCGACGGCCAAGTCATCCGCAAAAACGCCTAAGCAGGGATTCAGACGATGGAAGAGCTTATCTCCCCCGGTATCTACAACCTGATCATCTTCGTGCTGGCGATTTATGTCGGTTATCACGTGGTCTGGAACGTTACGCCTGCACTGCACACGCCTTTGATGGCCGTGACCAACGCCATCTCGGCGATCGTAATCGTCGGTGCCATGCTGGCCGCGGCGTTGACCGTCACGCCTCTGGGCAAAACCATGGGCACCCTCGCGGTGGCTCTGGCGGCGGTGAACGTTTTTGGTGGCTTCCTGGTGACTCGCAGGATGCTTGAGATGTTCAAGAAGAAAGCCCCGAAAGCGGTAAAAGAAGAGGCGTCCAAGTAATGAGCATGAACCTTGTAACGACGCTCTACTTGATCGCGTCCATCTGCTTCATCCAGGCCCTGAAAGGGCTGTCGCACCCGACCACGTCGCGGCGCGGCAATCTGTACGGCATGCTCGGCATGGCGCTGGCGATCCTCACTACCGTGGGGCTCATCTATAAGCTGGGCGCAGAGCTTGCCACCGCAGGCATCGGTTACGTCATCGTCGGCCTGCTGGTCGGCGGCACGGCCGGTTCGATCATGGCCAAGCGCGTAGAAATGACCAAGATGCCGGAACTGGTCGCTTTCATGCACAGCATGATCGGTATGGCCGCGGTATTCATTGCCATTGCGGCGGTGGTCGAGCCGCAATCGCTGGGCATCGTCAAACAACTGGGCGATTCGATTCCTGCCGGTAACCGCCTGGAGCTGTTCCTCGGCGCGGCCATCGGTGCAATCACCTTCTCCGGTTCGGTGATCGCGTTCGGCAAGCTCTCGGGCAAGTACAAGTTTCGTCTGTTCCAAGGCGCACCGGTACAGTTTAGTGGTCAACACAAGCTGAACCTGCTGCTGGGTCTGGCGACGCTCGCGTTGGGCATCACCTTCATGATGACCGGCAACCTCGCCGCTTTCGCGCTGATGCTGGCGCTGGCCTTCGTGATGGGCGTGCTGATCATCATCCCGATCGGCGGCGCGGACATGCCGGTGGTGGTATCGATGCTCAACAGCTATTCCGGCTGGGCAGCAGCGGGTATCGGCTTCTCGCTGAACAACTCGATGCTGATCATCGCGGGCTCGCTGGTGGGTTCGTCCGGTGCAATCCTCTCGTACATCATGTGCAAGGCGATGAACCGCTCCTTCTTTAATGTACTGCTCGGCGGTTTCGGCAATACGGCCGATGCCGGTCCTGCAGGCGCCAAGGAAGCCCGCCCGGTGAAATCCGGTTCGGCTGACGATGCGACTTTCCTGCTGACCAACGCCGATACCGTGATCATCGTTCCGGGTTACGGCCTGGCGGTAGCGCGGGCACAACACGCGCTGAAAGAGCTGACCGAGAAGTTGACCCACCGCGGTGTAACCGTGAAATACGCGATCCACCCGGTTGCCGGTCGGATGCCTGGCCACATGAACGTCTTGCTGGCCGAGGCCGAAGTGCCTTATGACCAGGTATTCGAGATGGAAGACATCAACTCCGAGTTCGGCCAGGCCGACGTGGTGCTGGTGCTCGGCGCGAACGACGTGGTCAACCCGGCCGCGAAGAACGATCCGAAATCGCCGATTGCCGGCATGCCGATTCTCGAAGCGTTCAAGGCCAAGACCATCATCGTCAACAAGCGTTCGATGGCCAGCGGTTATGCCGGCCTGGACAACGAACTGTTTTACCTCGACAAAACCATGATGGTCTTCGGCGACGCCAAGAAGGTCATCGAAGACATGGTCAAAGCCGTCGAGTAAAACCTGCTCCAACGCAATACCCAAAACCTCAGCCTTTAGTAGGCTGGGGTTTTTTTATTGCCCGTGAAACCCGACCAAAGGCTCTAAATCAGGGCTCGGCATTCGACCATGGTAGCGGGACGGATTTTTTTCAAGCTACTAGACTGCACACCTTGCTTCCGTTACCCGAGATAACAATCCATGTACCGTGATCGTATTCGCTTGCCTTCGTTGTTGAATAAGGTGATGAGCGCCGCCGATGCTGCCGCTCTGATTGAGGACGGCATGACCGTCGGCATGAGTGGTTTCACTCGTGCCGGTGAAGCCAAGGCCGTGCCTCATGCATTGGCTGAACGCGCCAAAGTCACCCCGCTGAAAATCACATTGATGACCGGCGCCAGCCTGGGCAACGACCTCGATAAGCAGCTCACCGAAGCCGGCGTTCTTTCGCGACGCATGCCTTTCCAGGTCGATAGCACTTTGCGCAAGGCGATCAACGCTGGCGAGGTCATGTTCATCGACCAGCACCTCTCGGAAACCGTGGAGCAATTGCGCAACCAGCAGCTGAAACTGCCGGACATTGCCGTTATCGAGGCCGTGGCGATTACCGAACAAGGCCACATCGTACCGACCACTTCCGTGGGCAACTCGGCCAGCTTCGCGATTTTCGCCAAACACGTGATCGTCGAGATCAACCTGGCGCACAACCCGAACCTCGAGGGTTTGCACGACATCTATATACCGACGTACCGCCCGACCCGTACGCCAATTCCGTTAGTGAAGGTCGACGATCGCATTGGCAGCACCGCCATTGCGATCCCGCCGGAAAAGATCGTCGCGATCGTGATCACCAACCAGTCCGACTCACCTTCGACCGTGCTGCCGCCGGACGTCGACACTCAGGCCATTGCCGACCACCTGATCGACTTCTTCAAGCAGGAAGTGGTGGCCGGGCGCATGACCAACAAACTCGGCCCACTGCAGGCCGGCATCGGCACCATCGCCAACTCCGTGATGTGCGGACTGATCGACTCGCCGTTCGAAGACCTGACCATGTACTCCGAAGTGTTGCAGGACTCGACCTTCGACTTGATCGACGCCGGCAAGCTGAGTTTTGCCTCAGGCAGCTCGATCACCTTGTCGAGCCGTCGCAACGCCGATGTGTTCGGCAACCTGGAGCGCTACAAGGACAAACTGGTCCTGCGTCCGCAGGAAATTTCCAACCACCCGGAAGTGGTGCGACGGCTCGGTATCATTGGCATCAACACCGCGCTGGAGTTTGACCTGTACGGCAACGTCAACTCCACCCATGTCTGCGGCACGCGGATGATGAACGGTATCGGCGGCTCGGGCGACTTTGCGCGTAACGCGCACCTGGCCATTTTCGTGACCAAGTCGATCGCCAAGGGCGGCGCGATCTCCAGCGTGGTGCCGATGGTCAGCCACGTCGATCACACAGAGCATGACGTCGACATTCTCGTGACCGAGGTGGGGCTGGCGGACTTGCGCGGTTTGGCACCGCGGGAGCGGGCTCGAGTCATCATCGACAACTGCGTGCACCCCGATTACCGCCAAGCCCTGGATGACTACTTCACCGCTGCCTGCGCACTCGGCGGGCACACTCCGCATCTCCTGCGTGACGCACTGAGCTGGCACATGAATCTGGAAGAAACCGGGCGGATGCTCGCCGTGTAATTGGTACAGATAGCGGCTGACGCAAACACAGTTTCGTCAGCTTGCTATTGCCATACAGAAATGTGTTTAAAACTGTACTGCTGTACCGGTCATTTCCTACTGTAATTGCCTACCTTTCCGACCCGAACGCCATTAAATGCACCATATAAGTGCAGATAGGTACAGTTGTCTCAATTTTGACCAGTACACCGCTCTTTAACAGTTAACTGGTCCCTCACAATACAGGTGAACTGTATCTAGAGAGACTGGCCAAACGAGAGGATCATTGGCATCAGTTAAACCACTACCTAATCCCGCCACAAGCGGAAGGATGAAAACCATGGAACGTACACTCAGTTCCGATCTGTTCTTCGAAGACACCGCTGCAAAAACCCAGGCTTCCATGCCTCTTCGCGTTATCGCCAACCTGATGCTGTGGCAGCGCCGCATCTCCAGCCGCCACCAACTGGCTCGTCTGGATTCGCGTCTGCTGGCTGACGCCGGGATTAGCGAAGCACAACGCTACGAAGAGCTGAGCAAGCCGTTCTGGCGCTAAGTTAGCGTCGCTGGCTCTGATCCTTAAGGTCAACCGCCAGCACCCGAATTGAACAAACAAGACCCGTCGTGGGAAACCACGACGGGTTTTGTCGTTTTGGGCCGGAAAATCCTCAAAACAATAGTTGTTGGCATTAATAGGTACAGTTAACAAACAATCACAACTGAACCAGTACAATTTCAATGGAGTGTGTCTGTTCTGGAAAATCGGGCGGGATCATCATGAAATCCCGACCTGCCAGCAAAAGGATTGCACCATGGATCACCTACTGGATCTTGCCGCTACAACCCCGAAATCAAAGCCTCGGATTACCTGGCCAAGAAGATTGCTCAGAGCCCTCGCCGATACCCTCGAGAGAGCCAGAACCCGGCGTTTACTGGCGCAACTCGATGGCCGGCAGCTGTCTGACTTGGGCATCAGTCATTCAGATCGAGTCAGAGAATTGGACAAGCCGTTCTGGCGCTGACATACACTTGAACAGACGGGACTGTGCGAACCGACACCTACAGGCCTAATATCAGATCAGAACGTGGCGATGACTGCGCGACAGGCGTCTGACTCAACAGATACCGCGCCACCTCTCAATCGGTTTACCCAAAGGAGTTACACCATGTCCCGTCTTCGTCTGCTCAGCGCTGCAGCCCTGCTTGCCGTGGCTGCCAATTCCCACGCCACCAGCTTCATCGTCACCACCGATGCCGTCGTCGGTGCACTCAAGGCAACGTCCGACGCCACTTCCGATGTCACGTCGTCCTTTCGCGATGACAAGATCGTCCGGGCAGCCCGTGATGACGCCGCCAGTTTTGTCGCCAGCGAAGGCGCCATTCGCGGCGTGAAACTGGAAAGCGCACTCGACCACATTCGCCATCAGGCGCCGGGGTTGAACGCTACGGACGCTCAACTGGCTCAGGCTATTCTGACTATCTAAAACGTCATCTCCTCATGGGACACGCCCAACGTGTCCCAATGTTTCGGCACTGGCTCTAAACCGGGCGTTGCGCTAGCCTTTGGACTCGCCTTCAACTGTCGAGTCTCATGCGTTTTCCTACACATCTATTGATTACACCGGTTTTCATGGCGGCCTGCTGGGCTGGCTCAGCCCAGGCCTTTGACCTGACGACACAGGGTCTCGTGGCCACTGGCTACGCCACCAGCATGGTGACCTCCGCCCCCTTCGACCGTAAGCTGCTGCTGGCCGCCCGGGATGACGCCGCGTCATTCATTGCCAGCGACGGCCAATTGCGAGGAGCAGAACTGGAATCCGCGCTGGTTTACCTGCGTCGGGCCCAGCCAAAACTTCATGCAAGCGATCTTGAACTGGCGCAGGCTATTCTCGTCCAATAGTTATCCTCGTTCCTCCGGAGTCGTTCCATGCGTAGCCCGCTGATTATCGCCACCCTTGGCCTGCTGTTATTGGCCGATCTGGCCCAGGCGCACACCCTGGTAGCCACCAGTAACATCATCATCAATGCCACCCAACGCACACTCGATTTCACGTCCGACACCACCACGTCAATCCGTGATTCGAAAATCGTCCGTGAAGCCCACGACGATGCGGCCAGTTTCGTCGCCAGCGAGGGTGAAATCCGTGGGGCGCACCTGGAAGCGGCCTTCAACACATTGCGCGCCCGCGTGCCGGAAGCCCGGGATGCCAGTGATCAGGTACTCGCAGAAGCCATCCTCGCACTGTGAAGTCGTTAAGTGCCTGGCTCTTGGCCGGGGTCGTGTTGCTGCTCGGCAATACGGCCCAGGCCGGCCTGCAATTACAGCTCAAGACAGAAGGTTTGAGCCCTGCGCAACAGCAGGCCAGCCAGGCGCTGCTTGATGAAGCCATGCAGGCATTGCCGCCGAGGTTCATCGAACAACTCGACCGGCGCATCGACGTTGGCTGGACCGATGACATGCCGAGCAACGCCTACGGCCAGGCATCACTGGTGTCCGAGCTCGATCTCAACCGCAACTTGCTTGCCAGCCTCACCGACGGCAGCGCTGCAACCAAAAAGACTTATCGCCCTCACGGCACCGTCCGCCGCGAAATGCTGGCCACGGTGCTGCACGAACTCACCCACATTTATGATCGCTCGCGTTTTTGGCCAGCTGCCGAACGCACGCTGATCCAGCGTTGTACCCGACGCAACAACAGCTCCGGCCTGGTCGGCATTCCGGATGAATGCCGTGGCCAATCCTCCCGACGCTTTACGCTGAGCGATGACCCGCGCCTGCTCGACCTCGCTGGCTGGCCGCAATACGTCGGTCGTCGCGGCGAACGCGAACAGCACAACCGACAGATCGCCCGCAGCCCGGACATCTACGAAACGAGCAGCCCCAAAGAGTTTGTCGCGGTGAACATGGAGTATTTCCTCCTCGACCCGAGCTACGCTTGTCGCCGCCCTGCGCTATACCGCTACTACAAAGAACATTTTGGCTGGGCACCCGCCGCCAAAGACACCTGCGGCAAATCCTTCGCCTTCCTCAACGCCGGCAATGACTTCGCCAAACAGCCCTTGGGGCAGGTCGATCCGGAACGGGTGTATGCCGTGGACTATCTGCTGGCCGAAGCCAACCAGAACTGGGTCAGCCGCTGGGGCCACAGCATGTTGCGCCTGGTGATCTGCGCACCGGGCCGGCCACGTGGACCGGATTGTCGACTGGATCTGGATCAGCACCTGGTCTTGTCCTACCGAGCCTTCGTGGGTGACGTACAGCTGTCGAGCTGGGACGGATTAGTCGGCAAGTACCCGTCGCGCCTGTTCGTCCTGCCGCTGGCCCAAGTGATCGACGAGTACACCAAGACCGAACTGCGCAGCCTCGCCTCGGTGCCGCTGAATTTGTCGCGCAACGAGATTGAGGACGTGGTGGAACACGCCGCCGAGATGCACTGGAGCTACGACGGCAATTACTTTTTCCTGTCCAACAACTGCGCGGTGGAAGGTCTGAAGTTGCTACGCAGCGGCACCAACAACGCGAAGCTGGTCGGGCTGGACAACATCATGCCCAACGGCTTGCTGGAAGTGCTCAAGGGACGCGGACTGGCGGATACCAGCGTGCTGGATGATCCTCGCGAAGCGCTGCGGCTTGGCTATCGCTTCGACTCTTTCCGTGATCGTTATCAAGCGATGTTCGAAGTGCTGAAGAAGCACCTGCCGATCAAACAGGACAAGGTCGAAGACTGGCTGGCACTGAAGGCCGAAGAGCGCCGCACATGGATCGACCAAGCCGATCTGCGAACCAGCGCGGCGTTGCTCTTGTTGGAACAGGCAGCCTTCCGACAACAATTGGTGCTGGCCCAGGACGAAGTGAAGCAACGCTATCTCGGTGCTCGGGAGCTGAAGAACGGCGGCATGGACAAAGCCAACGCGACCTTGCAGCAGATTCTCGCCAACAGCGGCTTCCTCAGCCGGCCGGCGGAGTTGCTCGGCACCGGCGGTTATGGATTGCCGCAACCCAGCGAATGGCAACGCCTGGAATCGGAAAGCAGCTTGCGGCAGAAACAGCTTCAAGCATTGACCGGCGATCTGGACAAGGAAGTGAGAGCGTTGCTCGAACCAAGCCGAGCCGCGGAAATGGCCGCCAACGAAGCCAACCTGAAACAGGTCGGCGAACATTTGCGCAAACTGCATAAAGCGTCGGGCGGGTTGGAGTTGCCTTAGTGAATGCCCCCTGCAGGAGCGAGCTTGCTCGCGATGGTCGTTAACGATAACGCGTGTTTCACGACGAAACCCGACGCACTCAAGTCCATCGCGAGCAAGCTCGCTCCTACAGTTCCCTCACGTCAAAGAACCCCTTCCAGAATTTCATAGACGATCCCGGAGCCCACGGCGATCAGCACAATGTCGCCACCCGCGCGCCGCCATTCATAACCCGGGTAATACGGCAGCCGACTCAACGCGCGATTATCCAGGCGTTCTCCGTAATAACCGTGCGGCAACGGCCGACCACGTTCCAGATGAATGCCCGGAGGTGGCGGCGCGCCGCGTACGAAATAACCATGACTGTCACGGATCGTCTGGCGCACCGGGCCGAAGTCCCGTGGCGGAGGGCCGCCGCGATGATTGTCCTGCGGGCCGCCGTGATCATCGCCGTGGTTGTCGTAATGGCCTTGCTGCTGGCCGCCGCGATCGTGATCGTCGCGCTGATCGGCGCTGGCGTGCAGCAACGGAGTGGCACTGAGCATCAGCACGCTCAGGCTGGCAATCAGACGTTTTGGCATTTTCATCAGGTCTTTCCTCACTGCACCTAAAGCAAAAAGGGCTTCAGAACGTAGTCCTGAAGCCCTCGGTCTTGCTGTTTAGTCTGTGCCGCGAGGCTCTAATTCCTCTGTATCAGGATCTTTACCTTCAGCTGACGCGGGCCTTACGCACGCCATCGGCCAGCGCCGAGCAAAGGCTCAACACGCCATCAATCGCCTGCTCCGGCGTCGATGCATTGGCGATGTGATCGATCAATGCCGAACCCACCACCACGCCGTCAGCCAGACGCGCGATAGACGCCGCTTGCTCCGGTGTACGAATACCGAAACCGATGCTGATCGGCAAATCGGTGTGACGACGCAGACGCGCAACCGCCTCTTCAACGTGCTCCAGCGTTGCCGCCCCAGCACCGGTCACACCGGCCACAGACACGTAGTAGACGAAGCCGGAGCTGCCGTTCAGGACGGTCGGCAGGCGCACATCATCGGTTGTCGGGGTGGTCAGACGAATGAAGTCCAGACCGGCAGCCTGGGCCGGATCGCACAGTTCGCCGTTATGCTCGGGCGGCAAGTCGACCACGATCAGACCGTCGACACCGGCCTCTTTGGCGTCGGCGATGAAACGTGGCACGCCGTACATGTGGATCGGGTTGAAGTAGCCCATCAGCACCAGCGGCGTTTCGCTGTTGCCTTCACGGAACTCACGAACCATTTGCAGGGTTTTCGCCAGGTTCTGTTTGGCGGCCAGTGCCCGAATGTTGGCCAGCTGGATCGCCGGGCCGTCGGCCATTGGATCGGTGAACGGCATGCCCAGCTCGATCACGTCGGCGCCAGCACCGGGCAAGCCTTTGAGGATCGCCAGCGAAGTGTCATAGCTCGGGTCGCCGGCGGTGACGAAAGTCACCAGAGCGGCGCGGTTCTGTTCCTTGAGTTCGGCAAAACGCGTTTGCAGGCGGCTCATCAGTGTTTCTCCTGCTTGGACTGCACTTGTTGAGAGTTTTCCATGTGGTGCATCACGGTTTGCATGTCTTTGTCGCCACGGCCGGACAGGTTGACCACCATCAGGTGATCTTTCGGCAAGCTCGGGGCGCGCTTGAATACTTCGGCCAGGGCGTGGGCGCTTTCCAATGCAGGAATAATCCCTTCCAGGCGGCAGCATTTATGGAATGCGTCGAGGGCTTCGTCATCGGTCACCGAGGTGTATTGAACGCGACCGATGTCATGCAACCAGGCGTGCTCCGGGCCGATCCCCGGGTAGTCGAGGCCGGCGGAGATCGAGTGAGCGTCGATGATCTGGCCATCGTCATCCTGCAGCAGGAAAGTACGGTTGCCGTGCAGCACACCCGGTACGCCGCCGTTCAGGCTGGCGGCGTGCTTGCCGGTTTCGATGCCGTGACCGGCCGCTTCAACACCGATGATCTCGACGCTTTTGTCGTCGAGGAACGGATGGAACAGGCCCATGGCGTTGGAACCACCGCCGATGCATGCGACCAGGCTGTCTGGCAGACGACCTTCCTGAGCCTGCAGTTGATCGCGGGTTTCCTTGCCGATGACGGCCTGGAAGTCGCGGACCATCGCCGGATAAGGGTGCGGGCCGGCAACAGTGCCGATCAGGTAGAACGTGCTGTCGACGTTGGTCACCCAGTCACGCAGGGCTTCGTTCATCGCATCTTTCAGGGTGCCGGTGCCGGCGACCACCGGGATCACTTCGGCGCCCAGCAGTTTCATGCGGAACACGTTGGCTTGCTGACGCTCGATGTCGGTGGTGCCCATGTAGATCACGCAGTCGAGGCCAAAACGCGCGGCCACGGTGGCGGTCGCCACACCGTGCATGCCGGCGCCGGTCTCGGCGATGATGCGTTTCTTGCCCATGCGCCGGGCCAGCAGGATCTGGCCGATGCAGTTGTTGATCTTGTGCGCGCCGGTATGGTTCAGCTCTTCACGCTTCAGATAAATCTTCGCGCCGCCGCAGAATTCGGTCAGGCGTTCGGCGTAATACAGCGGGCTGGGACGTCCGACGTAGTCACGCTGGAAGTAGGCCAATTCCTCTTTGAATGCAGGATCTTCCTTGGCTGCTTCGTACTCGCGGGCCAGATCGAGGATCAACGGCATCAGGGTTTCGGCGACGTAGCGGCCACCGAACGCGCCAAACAGGCCGTTGGCGTCGGGGCCGTTGCGCAGATTAGTCTGGGTCATGGGTCGCTCCGGTTGAATGCGTAAGATGACAATGGGCTTAACTCTACCCCTGACACCCTGAGCTGAAAACCGATAAGATCGCCGCAACCTGTCAGGAAAACTCACAGATCCCATGAGCCATGACCTTCCCCCGTTGAATGCCCTACGCGCCTTCGAAGCCACTGCCCGCTTGAATAGCGTCAGTCAGGCCGCCGAACAGCTGCATGTCACCCACGGCGCAGTCAGTCGACAACTGAAAGTGCTCGAAGAGCATCTGCGCGTGAGTCTGTTCATCAAGGATGGACGCGGCCTTAAACTCACAGATGCCGGCGTGCGATTGCGCGACGCCAGCGGTGAAGCGTTCGAACGGTTGCGCACCGTCTGCGCCGAATTGACGCAAAGCACGGCCGACGCACCGTTCGTGCTCGGCTGCTCGGGGAGTCTTTTGGCTCGCTGGTTCATTCCGCGCCTGGGCCGGTTGAATGCAGATTTGCCGGACCTGCGCCTGCACCTGTCGGCCGGTGAAGGCGATCTCGATCCTCGTCGACCGGGGCTGGACGCGTTACTGGTGTTTGCCGAGCCACCATGGCCAGCGGACATGCAGGTCTACGAATTGGCCAGCGAACGCATCGGCCCGGTCATGAGCCCGCGCATCGCCGGTTACGACCGACTGGAAAAGGCACCGGCAAGCGCGCTGTTGAACGAGCCGTTGCTGCACACCACCTCACGTCCGCAGGCCTGGCCAAGCTGGGCGCAGCAAAACGGCCTCGACGCCAATGCGTTGAAGTACGGGCAGGGTTTCGAGCATTTGTATTATTTGCTGGAGGCGGCGGTCGCCGGGCTGGGTGTGGCGATTGCCCCTGAACCGCTGGTGGCCGAAGACTTGAAGGCCGGTCGCCTGGTTGCGCCGTGGGGCTTCAGTGAAACTCCGGCGCAACTGGCGTTGTGGCTACCCAAGCGCGCCGCGGATGGGCGCGCCCGGCAACTGGCGCAGTGGCTCAAAAACGAGCTGCGCCAAGCAGATTAGTCGCCGCGTTTGAACAGCAGGTACGCCGCAAGCAAACCCAGCGCACCCACAGCGACACCGGCTGTAGTCCAAGGGTGTTCCTGAGCGTAGTCCCGGGTGGCGATACCGGTTTCACGGGTTTTGACTTTGACTTCTTCATACGCATCGCTGAGCAGATGACGCGAATGTTTCAGGGCGCTCTCAGCGTTGGCTTTCAAAGCCTTGAGGGTTTTACGCGACTCGTCCGAGGCGTCGTCCTTCAGGTTTTCCAAAGACTTCAGCAGACTCTCGATCTCGGCTTCCATGCTTTGCAATGAGGCTTTACGTAAAGAGGTGTTGGCCATGGTGGCTCTCCTGCATTGATGATGAGTGGCGTGTGTTGGTTGGGACTTCAGGGGTTCGAGAAAGTGCAGTAAATCTGAACTTCTGTGTCGGACAGACCGACAGAAGTAATACGAAAAATCACTGCTAGGCTGTATTTCACACCCTGAGGAGAACGCCCATGACTGACCATCACACTTACAAGAAAGTCGAGCTTGTCGGCTCATCCACCAGCAGCATTGAAGACGCCATCAACAACGCGCTGGCCGAAGCCAGTAAAAGTCTGAAGTACATGGAATGGTTCGAAGTGACGGAAACCCGCGGGCACATCAAGGACGGCAAGGCTGCACACTTCCAGGTAACGCTCAAAGTCGGGTTCCGGATTGCCAGCAGCTGAGTTTGAGCGAGTCTTCTGAACTTGCGCGCCGGCCGAATGCCATAGGGAATGGCAAAGCGCTACATGAGTGCATCCGGCTGATGGCTGGATGCTCCCTTTTTCCGACCAGGGAGTGCGACCAATGAAGAAGTTTATGTTGGCGGTAGGTTTGTTGAGCCTTGCGGGTGCTGCCTTTGCTGAAGGCAAGCCGTGCGAAGAACTGAAAGCCGAAATCGCCGCGAAACTGGATGCCAAGGGCGTTTCCAATTACTCACTGGAGATCGTCGACAAAGGCGCAGCTGACGGAAAAGTCGTCGGCACCTGTGAAAAAGGCACCAAGCAAATCGTCTACAAGCAGGGCTGACCTCCCTCGAATATGAAAAAGCCGACGCAATGGCGTCGGCTTTTTTGTGCGCGCTGTTTCAGCGTCAGCCCTTCATGACCTGCGCCAGCAGCTCGTAGGAGTGCACGCGATCGGCATGTTCGTACAGGTCGCAGGTAAAAATCAGCTCGTCTGCCTGGGTCTGCTCAATCAGAACGTCCAGCTTGGCGCGGATCTTCTGTGGGCTCCCCACCATCGCCAGCCCCAGGAAATCATGGACCGCGTCTTTCTCATGGGGCAGCCACAGGCCATCCATGGTTTTCACCGGCGGACGCTGCACCAGGCTTTGGCCACGCATCAACGCG
This sequence comes from Pseudomonas sp. SJZ080, assembly GCF_007828295.1. Lineage (NCBI taxonomy): Bacteria > Pseudomonadati > Pseudomonadota > Gammaproteobacteria > Pseudomonadales > Pseudomonadaceae > Pseudomonas > Pseudomonas sp. SJZ080. The sequence goes on along the minus strand of NZ_VIUK01000024.1, from coordinate 97,691 downwards.
AGAATGCGCTGATAGACCGACGTTGCCAGATACTCGGCCTGCTCGTCGGTGTCAGCCGCTACCAGCGGAACGCCCAGCATCACGTAAGGCTTATCCAATACCGCTGAAGGCTTGAAGTGATTGCGATAGACGCGAATCGCCTCATGCATGAAACGTGGTGCAAAATGGGAAGCGAAGGCGTAGGGCAAACCGCGCTCACCCGCCAGTTGTGCACTGAACAGGCTCGAACCCAGCAACCAGACCGGAACGTTGGTGCCGGTACCCGGCATTGCGATGATCCGTTGGTCCGGCGTGCGCGGGCCGAGGTAGCGCATCAACTCCGCGACGTCTTCAGGAAAATCGTCGGCGCTGCCCGAGCGCTCACGCCGCAGGGCGCGGGCGGTCATCTGATCGGAACCGGGGGCGCGTCCCAGGCCGAGGTCAATCCGGCCCGGATAAAGGCTTTCGAGCGTACCGAACTGCTCGGCGATCACCAGCGGCGCGTGGTTGGGCAACATCACGCCACCCGAGCCGACCCGAATGGTGGACGTGCCGCCGGCCAGATAACCAAGCAACACCGAGGTCGCCGAACTGGCGATGCCGTCCATGTTGTGGTGTTCGGCAACCCAGAAACGGTTGTAGCCGAATTTTTCGACGTGCTGCGCCAGGTCCAGAGAGTTGCGCAGCGACTGGGCAGCGCTGCCGTTCTCGCGCACAGGCACCAGATCAAGGGTCGAGAATTTGATATCGGACAGTCGTTTCATAAACCTGCTTCTCCAATTTGAGGACGCAGGTTTTTTCTTGAAAACGAAAACCTGCCGAATCCATAGGCGTGTTTCATGCAATGAGGGCATATACCCGAGTTTCAATAGCCAAGGCAAAAAAACCTACGAAAACGGTAGGATTAATGAGATCAGGTGAACTTTGCACCACCGTCTATCCTCAGAACCCTAGCAACCGAAAACCACGAAGGCGCGACGCTTCGCGCCGGATTCTGAGGAGGCAGACATGGCTATTACCAAGAAAGCATCGGCGCATTGGGAAGGTGATCTGAAAACCGGCATCGGCTCGATTTCCACGGAAACCGGTGTTCTCAGAGAAGCGCCCTACGGCTTCAAGGCCCGTTTCGAAGGCGGAAAAGGCACCAATCCGGAAGAGCTGATCGGCGCGGCCCACGCGGGCTGTTTCTCCATGGCTTTTTCGATGATTCTCGGCGATGCCGGTCTCAAGGCTGACAGCATCGATACCAATGCCGAGGTCACACTGGACCAGGTGGACGGCGGGTTCGCGATCACGGCGGTGAAATTGATCCTCAAGGCAAAAATTCCTGGCGCGACTCAGGCGCAGTTCGAGGAGCTGAGCAATAAAGCCAAAGAAGGCTGCCCAGTGTCCAAAGTGCTGAATGCGAAGATCAGTCTGGATGCCACATTGGTCAGCTAAATTTTGTGTTGAAACGGAAAGATCGCAGCCTGCGGCAGCGCCTACAGGGTTCGAGTCAATCTGTAGGAGCGGCCTCAGGCCGCGATCTTTTTTGCATGGAAACAAAACCCGGCTGGCGTGACTGTGGTCGAATAAATGACAGCAGCGAAAACGCATCAACCTGCGTGCTGCCTCAAAGGAGCTTCAACCATGAAACGTTTTGCCCTGGTGATCATCTGCAGTGTGCTGGCCACTTCGGCGTTTGCAGCGCCCAAGGATTGCGAAGAACTCAAGAATGAGATCGAAGTGAAGATTCAGGCGAATGCCGTGCCCTCCTACACGCTGGAAATCGTGTCGAAGGAAGAAGCCGACAAGCATGACACCGCGATGGTCGTCGGCACTTGCGACAACGGCACCAAAGCCATCATTTACCAGAGGAACGACAGCTGATACGGCTCACATGAGGCAATAGGACTCTCGGTCTTCAGCGACGATTTCCCGCTTGGCGTTGTACAACCGGGCGCCGGGAGTGAACGCTATCGAACGGCCTTCCAGCACATAACGCTGGCCTGCTTCGAAATGATCGTAGTTGATGGTCAGGTAGCACAAACGCTCCGAGGGACCGTTCATCACACCCAAGCCTCCGCCACCGGGCACTTCAAAGTCGAAACGAACGATCAGCTCATGACTGCCGGGCGTCACCTGGAAGAAACGCCCATCGCGCAATCGCTGATTGTCCAGTCGCTCGGCCATCAGCAACTTATCGTTGGGGAAGGGCGTAGAAAATTCGATCCACGCCATTTGTGGATTGACCGCCGGCAACGGACTCTGGCAACCGGCGACGGCGCCTGCCGCGAGCAATAGCAACAACCTGCGCATGATGAATGTCCCAAGGATTGGTCATTTCAGCATAACGCCGATCAAGTGCGTTGGCAGCCCGCCGGTGTGCCTTGGCCTATGACTTTTCGCTGTTGATCATAGAGCTTGGCCCACGGCCGAAATCCGATATTCCCTGCTTGCAGCTGATATTTCTCACCCGCGTTGAAGCCGTTGAATTTCACATTCAGTTGGCAATCGCGCCATAGCGGCTCGGCGTCGGGCCCGATGTTGCCCGGCTCGACCGGGAATTGATAACGCACCGTCAACTCATGGCTGCCGGGCTGAACCTCGAAATAGCGCTTGTCGGTAGAGGCCTTGTTATCGACTTCCAGCGCTTGCAGCGCAGTGTCTTGTTGCTGTGTATGGAGATCGATCCACGCTTGAGCGGGATCAGGGTGAGGTAATCCGAATCCTGCACAGCCTGTCAGCATCAACAGGCCTCCCGTCAGCATCATCTTGCGCATAGCGGAGCTCCAGTCAGGCGGGATAGTCTTGCGGGCAGACTCTCCAGGGATGATTTTATTTTGATCAGGCCGCTTCCAAGCCTTGGGTTACTTGATCGCGTTTTGCGCGTTTTGTTTCCGGGTGTGTTGTTTTTGTTGCTCCATGGTTGCGCCAGCGTCAGCTATTACGGCCAATTGACCAGTGGTCAGCTGCAATTGCTGCGGGCGCGGGAGCCGGTTTCCGAGGTGATTGCCGACCCTGCCCGCGATCAGAAACTGCGTGCACATCTGGCCCAATCGCAGAAGGCACGAGCGTTCGCCAGCCAGCAGCTGCATCTGCCGGATAACCAAAGCTACCGTTTGTACGCTGACATTGGCCGACCGTTCGTAGTCTGGAACGTGTTTGCCACGCCGGAATTCTCCCTCACACCACAAAACTATTGTTTCCCCGTCGCAGGTTGCGTGGCCTATCGCGGCTATTACAGCCAGAGCGCGGCCCGTGGCGAGGCAGCATTGCTGCGACTGCAAGGTATGGACGTGTCGATCGGCGGTGTCGAGGCTTATTCGACGCTCGGCTGGTTCAACGATCCGATCATCAGTTCGATGATGAGTTGGGGGGATGAACGGTTGGCGACCTTGATCTTCCATGAGTTGGCGCACCAGCGCTTTTATGTGAAGGACGACACTGAATTCAACGAGTCTTTCGCCACGTTCGTGGAACAGGAAGGCACTCGGCAGTGGCGAGCGTATCGCGGGTTGGCGCCGGACAATGGCGCCGAAGCGCAGCGGCGGGATCAGTTTGTTCAACTGGTTCTGGACACGCGCACGCGATTGGAAAAGCTATACGCTCAGCCGCTCGCCACCGATCAGATGCGTCAACGCAAAGCCGCTGAGTTTGAGCGGTTGCGCGTTGAATACCGGCAGTTGCGCGACAACCAATGGGCCGGAGACAAACGCTATGACACTTGGATCAACGCCCCGATGAACAACGCCCGGTTGTTGCCGTTTGGTTTGTACGACCAGTGGGTGCCGGCGTTTGCGGCGTTGTTCCGACAGGAGGGCGGGGATTGGGTGAAGTTTTATACGGCGGTGGAAAGGCTGGGCGCGTTGCCTGTAAAGGAGCGGAAGGCGGCATTGAAAGCCTTGGCGGAATCGGACATTTCCGGTGACTGAATTTACCTCTTCGCGGGCAAGCCCGCTCCCACATTGGATCTGCGGTATACAGAAATCCCTGTGGGAGCGGGCCTGCCCGCGAAAGCTATTTAACTAACGCCGCAAAAACGCCTGATGCATCTCCTCCAGCGTTTCAAAGTGATACGTCGGCGCTTCTGCGCTCAACTCTTCACGGCTGCCAAAACCATAACCCACCGCGGCGGCATCCAGGCCGTTGCTGCGCGCACCGATGAGGTCATGTTTACGGTCGCCGATCATCAGGGTGTTGGCCGGGTCCAGGTTTTCTTCGGCCATCAGGTGGGCAATCAGCTCGACCTTGTTGGTCCGTGTGCCATCCAGTTCGCTGCCGTAAATGACTTTAAAGTGTTTGGCGAAATCGAAGTGCCGGGCGATTTCCCGGGCGAAGATCCAGGGCTTGGAAGTCGCGATGTACAGATGACGGCCTTGCACGCCGAGGGTTTCCAGCAGCGGCGTAACGCCATCGAACACGCTATTCTCATACAGGCCGGTGACCTTGAAGCGCTCGCGATAGAAATTCACCGCCTCCCAGGCTTTGGGTTCGTCGAAGTCGTAGAACTGCATGAACGCCTGTAACAACGGCGGGCCGATGAAGTGTTCCAGTTTGGTCAGGTCGGGTTCATCGATCCCCAGTTTGCCCAGGGCGAACTGGATCGAGCGGGTGATGCCCTCGCGCGGGTCGGTCAGGGTGCCATCGAGGTCGAACAATACGGTTTGGTAATGCATGTTGAATCCTGAATAAGGGCGCAGGGTCAGAGCTGGTCGTAGCCTTCGGCCAGATACAGATCCTTGAGCTTCACGTAATTCGCCGCGCTGTAGGTGAAAAAGGCTTGTTCCTTGTCAGTCAGCGGACGGATCTGTTTCACCGGGCTGCCGACATACAGAAAGCCGCTTGCCAGGCGTTTGCCCGGCGGCACCAGGCTACCGGCGCCGATGATCACGTCGTCCTCGACCACAGCGCCGTCCATGACGATGCTGCCCATGCCGATCAGCACCCGGCTGCCCACGCTGCACCCGTGAAGCATGACTTTGTGCGCGATGGTCACGTCATCGCCGATCAAACACGCAAAGCCATCAGGATTGAACGGTCCGGCGTGGGTGATGTGCAACACACAGCCGTCCTGCACGCTGGTGCGCGCGCCAATCCGGATGCGGTGCATGTCGCCACGGATCACCGTCAGCGGCCAAACGGAGCTGTCATCGCCGATTTCGACGTCGCCGATCACCACCGCCGAACTGTCGACAAAAGCGCCTTTGCCCAGCAGTGGCGTATGGTTCTGATACTTGCGAAGGGTCACGATAGGGTTTCTCTCTGTTGCCGATAGCTGCGGTGAGCGTCGATTGTAATTAAGATGGCCGCATGTTTCTTCCAGCCAAGGTGCCAACCGTGAGCGTGAACAACCCTCTTCTGCAGTCCTACGACCTGCCGCCATTCTCGGCGATCCGTGCCGAACACGTGCAACCGGCCATTGAACAGATCCTGGCTGACAACCGCGCCGCGATTAACGAGATCCTCAAAACCCAGGGCAAACAACCGACCTGGGCCGGCCTGGTGCTGGCGATGGACGAACTCAACGATCGTCTGGGCGCGGCCTGGAGCCCGGTCAGCCACCTGAATGCCGTGTGCAACAGCACCGAATTGCGCGAAGCCTACGAGTCCTGCCTGCCCGCCCTGAGTGCCTACTCTACCGAGCTGGGCCAGAACCGCGAATTGTTCGAGGCCTTCGAAGCCCTGGCCAGCAGTCCGCAAGCCGCCGGTTTCGACGTGGCGCAGAAAACTATCCTGGAACACTCCCTGCGTGACTTCCGTCTGTCGGGTATCGACCTGCCTGAAGCCGAGCAAAAACGTTACGCCGAAGTGCAAAGCAAATTGTCCGAGCTGGGCAGCCGCTTTTCCAACCAGTTGCTCGATGCGACCCAAGCCTGGACCAAACACGTTACCGACGAAGCCGCCCTCGCCGGCCTGACCGATTCCGCCAAGGCACAAATGGCCGCCGCAGCCCAGGCCAAGGGTCTGGAGGGCTTCCTGATCACTCTGGAATTCCCGAGTTACTACGCGGTGATGACCTACGCCCAGGACCGAGCCCTGCGCGAAGAAGTCTACGCCGCCTACTGCACCCGTGCGTCGGACCAGGGCCCGAATGCCGGTCAGAACGATAATGGTCCGGTGATGGAAGAAATCCTCGACCTGCGTCAGGAGCTGGCAAGACTCCTGGGCTTCGGCAGCTTCTCGGAGCTGAGTCTGGCCACCAAAATGGCTGAATCCAGTGATCAGGTGCTGAGTTTCCTGCGCGATCTGGCCAAGCGCAGCAAGCCCTTCGCCACCCAGGATCTGGAACAGCTCAAGGCCTACGCCGCCGAACAAGGCTGCCCGGACCTGCAAAGCTGGGACAGCGGTTTCTACGGTGAAAAACTCCGCGAACAACGGTACAGCGTTGCCCAGGAAGCCCTGCGCGCCTATTTCCCGATTGATAAAGTGTTGAGCGGTCTGTTCGCCATCGTTCAACGTCTGTACGGCATCGAAATTGCCGAGCAGACGGGCTTCGATACCTGGCACCCTGACGTTCGCCTGTTCGAAATCAAGGAAAACGGCCAGCATGTCGGCCGCTTCTTCTTCGACCTTTACGCCCGCGCCAACAAGCGCGGCGGTGCCTGGATGGACGGCGCCCGCGACCGTCGCCGCACCGCTGAAGGCACACTGCAAAACCCGGTGGCCAATCTGGTGTGCAACTTCACACCGGCCGACAGCGGCAAGCCTGCGCTGCTGACCCACGACGAAGTGACTACCCTGTTCCACGAATTCGGTCACGGCCTGCATCACCTGCTGACTCGCGTCGAATACGCTGGCGTATCCGGCATCAACGGCGTGGCATGGGATGCGGTCGAGCTGCCAAGTCAGTTCATGGAAAACTGGTGCTGGGAGCCGGAAGGTCTGGCGCTGATTTCCGGTCATTACGAAACCGGTGAGCCACTGCCCCAGGATCTGCTGGAAAAAATGCTCGCAGCGAAGAACTTCCAGTCCGGCCTGATGATGGTGCGTCAGCTGGAGTTTTCATTGTTCGACTTCGAACTGCATGCCACCCACGGCGATGGCCGCAGCGTGCTGCAAGTGCTCGAAGGCATACGCGATGAGGTCTCGGTCATGCGCCCTCCGGCTTACAACCGCTTCCCGAACAGCTTCGCGCACATTTTCGCCGGTGGTTACGCCGCGGGTTACTACAGCTACAAATGGGCAGAGGTTCTGTCCGCCGACGCTTTCTCGAAGTTCGAAGAGGACGGCGTGCTCAACGCCCAAACCGGTCGAGCCTTCCGCGAAGCGATCCTGGCGCGAGGTGGTTCGCAGGAGCCGATGGTGCTGTTCGTCGACTTCCGTGGCCGTGCCCCGTCGATTGACGCACTCTTGCGCCACAGCGGCCTGAGTGAGGACGCAGCAGCATGAGCGAGGGGCCTGTGAAGACGAAAAAACGCTTCATCGCCGGGGCTGTCTGCCCGGCCTGTAGTGAGCCGGACAAGTTGATGATGTGGAGCGAAGACGATGTCCCGCATCGCGAATGCGTGGGCTGCGGCTATTCCGATACGCTCAATGAACAAGGCCTGTCCGTCCCCAAGGAACTGGGGACGCGGGTCAATGTTTCAGCGCTGAAGGTACCGGACGCCAAGGTTCAGGCCGTACAGTTTTTCCCGAACCCGAAGTTGAAGAAAAAGCCTGACGAACAGCACTGAGTTCAGTGGTCACCTCCCATGGCGCAATGCCGTGGGGGGCTGTTTATTCGACGTGGGCGGACTTGAACCAGCTTTTCATCGAGCACGCGGCGAACGGGCTTGTGCTGCAGTCGCCGTTGGCCAGCGCAGTGCGCAGCTTCTCGGCATCGGCCTGCATCATGTAACGAACACCGTCCCTGAAGTGCGTGCTGTCACCAAAGCCGCCCTGAGTCATCTCGTTCAGGGCGTCCTCCTTGCTCCACCCCTGCACGACCACCCGGTACATGGCGGCCATCAGGCCAGTCCGGTCCGAGCCGTGTTTGCAGTGCATCAGCACCGGGCCTTTGGCTTCGGCACTCTGAATGGCACGAAGGGCTGTGAGGACTTGCGCATCATCCACGTGATTGGTGCGGTAGGGCAGTTGAACCTGTTCGATACCGGGCGAGACCAGCCAGCTTGAATCGGGCTCGGGCAGGAAGTTGATCACCGTGGCGACCTTGAGTTTTTCCAGCAAGGGAACCACGCCGCGGTCGGGTAATGCGCTGCGGTAGAGGGTCGGGGACATCTGGAAAAGGTTGTACTGAACCTCGACCGGTTGAGCCCACTCCGCAGGACGGGGCACGACTGTCTCGTCAGCATGGGCGAACGTCAGGTTGAACAGTGCAACCAGCGACAAACACATCGCAGGGATAAGACGTGAGGACATGCGGGGCAACCATATTGAGAGGCGGGGTGACGACGCCACAATGAGCCTTGAACGGTCAAAGACCCGTGAGCCATCTGTCAAAGAATCGTGAATCAACTCCTTTTGAAATCCTGCGATTCCTTATCCGAATCCCCGCTCACAACTAAACCTGCATGAACACCCACACAGGCTTAGTTAGAAAAACATACTTATGGATTGACGATACTGAAATAAGCTTTTGCCAGAGCCAACAGTTTCTCCTTGTCGTCGTTGTCGATATCGCCATCACCGTCCACATCACTTTTGACGAGTTTGATGTTGAAAGAACGACCACCGTCAACCGAGGTTGCCGTCATATAGACGGAGTCCACCAGAGCCTCGGTCTGCGCTTCGTTTGCGGCATCCCAACCCGATTCCTTGCGGGCAAGCTGTATTGAAACGAGCGTATTGGGTTCTGAAGGGCCTGGCTGCATAAGTTGTAAAAAGATACCGCGCTGATTAAAAAACGACATTGTATAAATTCCATTTAAAGAGTGAATACACGAAACTTCGTGCGAGACGAATACTACTAACCAAGTTAGCTTCAACGCTATTCGCCAACTGTTTCCCAGCATGTCATCCAGTTGCACTTGTCGATCAACTTCATTGCAAAGAATTTTCGTGCCGTGCCAAAGTGCCGAACGGCACTGGCCGGCTCGCGCAACCTCCGATACTGTATGCACATACAGCAACGAGTATTGATCGATGAGCACTCCCTTGCCACCTCGCGGGCGCGGCACCGCCACCAACCCGCACAACCGCTTCGCGCCAAATCGTTCGGTGGCGGAGGATGACGGCTGGTATCAGGAAGCGCCGATGACCCAGGACACCGAGGTGCGCATCGAGACCGCGAAAACCATCATCACCCGCAACAACTCGCCGGACCTGCCCTTCGATCGCTCGATCAATCCCTATCGCGGCTGCGAGCACGGCTGCATTTATTGCTATGCACGGCCCAGCCACGCTTACTGGGACATGTCACCAGGGCTGGATTTCGAAACAAAACTGATTGCCAAGACCAACGCCGCCGATGTGCTGGAGGAGCAACTGTCCAAACGCGGCTATCAATGCGCACCGATCAACCTGGGCTCCAACACCGATCCGTACCAGCCCATCGAACGCGAACACAAGATCACCCGCAAAACGTTGGAAGTGCTGCTGCGTTACCGTCACCCGGTGACGATCATCACCAAGGGCTCGCTGATCCTGCGCGACCTGGACCTGTTGGCCGAACTCGCCGAACAACGGCTGGTAGCGGTGATGATCAGCCTTACCACCCTGGACGATGAACTCAAGCGCATCCTCGAACCGCGCGCCGCTGCGCCCAAGGCCCGCCTGAGGGCGATCCGGGTGATGCGTGAGGCCGGGGTTCCGGTGGGCGTGCTGTGTTCGCCGATGATTCCGATGATCAACGACAGCGAACTCGAAAGCCTGCTGACCGAGGCGCAGGCGGCCGGCGCACAAAGTGCGGCCTACATGATGTTGCGCCTGCCACTGGAAGTGGCACCGTTGTTCGAAGAATGGCTGGCGGCCCACTATCCTCAACGCGCCGCTCATGTATTGAGCCTGATCCGCCAAAGCCGCGGCGGTGAGCTCTACGACAGTCGGTTTGGCAGCCGGATGCGGGGCGAAGGTCCGTTTGCCGACTTGCTGGCACAACGATTTGCCAAGACCATCAAACGCCTGGGACTGAATCGACGGGAGGGTTTCAATCTGGATTGCGACGCCTTTTGTCCGCCGGGTCGCCAGATGTCGTTGATTTGAGGACAATTGGCCTATGGTTGAGTAGGCGCACTGGTGCGACCTATTTAGGCTGGTCACGTTTTTTGTGACCTGGAACACACGGTCTAGAGCAGTTGATTCAGTTTGAGTTAAGTTTCGGCAGCTACCTTGTTCATCGAGTGACTGACGGGTCGAGATTCATGACCTGGATGTTTTTTAACCAGCCACTGGCTTCACACCGGACAAAACGGGAAAATTCCCTGACTCCGCCAATGAGGATGAATTCATGAGTGACAAGGATAAACAGCCGTTGGCTGCGTCGGCTTCAGCCCCAACCGAGGCGGAAACCGCCGATGCAGCGTTGAAGCATATTGTTGATGGTTTTTTGCATTTTCATCATGAGATCTTTCCGCAGCAGGAAGAGCTTTTCAAAAAACTCGCCACCGCCCAACAGCCAAGGGCGATGTTCATTACCTGCGCCGATTCGCGCATCGTGCCCGAATTGATCACCCACAGTTCGCCCGGCGATCTGTTCGTGACACGCAACGTTGGCAACGTCGTACCGCCTTACGGTCAGATGAACGGTGGCGTTTCCACGGCCATCGAATACGCGGTGCTGGCGCTGGGCGTGCAACACATCATCATCTGCGGCCACTCCGATTGTGGCGCGATGCGTGCGGTGCTCAATCCCGATAGCCTGGAAAAGATGCCCACGGTCAAAGCCTGGCTGCGGCATGCGGAAGTCGCGAAAACCATGGTGCACGAGAACTGCAACTGCACCGACGAAAACGAGACAATGCACATCCTCACCGAAGAGAATGTCATTGCCCAATTGCAGCATTTGCGTACTCATCCCTCGGTAGCCTCGCGCATGGCGAACGGTCATCTGTTCATCCATGGCTGGGTCTACGACATCGAAACCAGCGCAATCAAGGCTTATGACGCCGATCAGGGTCGTTTCCTGCCCCTCGATGGCAGCCATCCGATACCGGTGGCAACGCCCAAAGCGCGCTTCTAAATCTTCCTAAAAATCTGTGTGGTTTGACCCCGGCCGCTGTTTCAGCGGCCCGGCCTTGCCATGCCTGAAGAAAACTTCGGGAGAGTCACCATGCGTGCTGCTCAACTCAAAGCTGTTCTGCCACGGGAGCTGCTCGCTTCAGTGGTTGTGTTTCTCGTCGCCCTGCCCTTGTGCATGGGCATCGCCATTGCTTCGGGATTACCGCCGGCCAAAGGCCTGATCACCGGGATCATCGGTGGTCTGGTCGTGGGTTGGCTCGCGGGTTCACCCCTGCAAGTCAGCGGTCCGGCGGCGGGTCTGGCCGTTCTGGTGTTCGAACTGGTGCGCCAGCACGGCATCGCCATGCTCGGGCCAATCCTGCTGCTGGCGGGTTTTCTGCAATTGGTCGCCGGACGTTTGAAGCTGGGCTGCTGGTTTCGGGTAACAGCGCCGGCGGTGGTTTACGGCATGCTCGCCGGGATTGGCGTGTTGATCGTGTTGTCACAAGTACATGTGATGCTCGACGCCGTGCCCAAACCGTCGGGGCTGGATAACCTGGCGGCCTTCCCCGCTGCCGTGGCGCAAGCCTTGCCTTCTTTTGGTTGGCAGGCCGGCCTGCTCGGACTCGCAACCATAGCGGTGATGTACCTGTGGGAAAAACTCCGCCCACATTCCCTGCGCTTCATTCCGGGAGCGCTACTGGGCGTAGGCCTGGCGACGGGCGCCAGCCTGATGCTCGCCTTGCAGGTCAAACGCGTGGAAGTCCCGGCCAATCTGGCGGAAGCCATCGACTGGCTGAAACCGGCGGACTTGCTCAATCTCGCCGACCCGACCTTGCTGATCGCTGCCTTCGCTGTCGCGTTTATCGCCAGCGCCGAAACCCTGCTCTCGGCCGCCGCGGTGGACCGGATGCACAGCGGTCAACGCTCGGACTTCGACCGGGAACTCTCGGCGCAAGGCGTCGGCAACATGCTCTGCGGCCTGCTCGGTGCGTTGCCCATGACCGGCGTGATCGTGCGCAGCTCGGCCAATGTGCAGGCTGGCGCCACCACACGACTGTCGACGATATTCCATGGCCTATGGCTGCTGGCATTCGTGTTGCTGCTGTCCAGCGTGCTGCAGAGCATTCCGGTGGCAAGTTTGGCGGGTGTGCTGGTTTACACCGGTTTCAAACTGGTCGACCTCAAGGCCTTCCGCAGTCTGGGCCGTTATGGCCGGATGCCGATGTTCACCTACGCCGCGACAGCGCTGGCGATCGTCTTCACCGACTTGTTGACCGGCGTACTGATCGGCTTCGGCCTGACCCTGGCCAAACTGGCGTGGAAAGCCTCGCGGTTGAAGATCAGCCTGATCGATCTGCCCAAGGACGGTGAAATGGAGTTGCGCTTGATCGGGGCTGCGACCTTTCTCAAGGTGCCGGCGTTGACTCAAGTGCTGGGGACCATTCCCGCCGGTGCAACGGTGCATGTGCCGCTCAATAACCTGAGCTACATCGATCACTCGTGCCTGGAGTTGCTTGAAGAATGGGGTCGGGCCAATGCGGCCAAGGGGTCGACGCTATTGATTGAAGCGCGAGGGTTGAAGCGCAGGCTTGAAGGGCGGTTGCGGACTACCACCGGAGTAGGTTCTACGGCCTGAACATGGACAATGTGGGAGCGGGCTTGCTCGCGAAGACGGTGAGTCAGTCGACATTAATGTTGAATGACCCACCGTCTTCGCGAGCAAGCCCGCTCCCACAGGGGTTCGGTTTTTCAGTTGGATCAGGCGGCGGGTTGATCCAGCTCCAGCCCTACGCCCAACCGGCGTGACATGCACGGCCAGCGCTTCCATGCCGCGCCGGTATCGGGGCTGCTGAGTTTCTCGCGGTAGGCTTCCACCGACTCCAGCGCAAAGCTTTCATCGTTGAGCATCTCGTCCACGGCGTGATGCACCGCCTCATCCAGTTGGTTGGCAAATTCCTCACCGATCAGTTGGTGAGCAATCAGGTTGGCGACAGTCATGTCCAATGGGATCAGTGGCTGGCCAAAGTGCTTGATGTACAGGTCGTTGACCTCTTCGACAAACCGATGCGCCAGATAGGCTTCGTCCAGCAGGCTGTCGAGCCCGATGTGACCGGCCATAAGCGCCGGCGGCTGAAGGAAGTACTGCTCGGCAATTGTCAGCACCGGTTTGATCTGTGACTCGATACCCGCTTCCCTGGCGACTTCATTGGCTGCATCCAGCAGATCAGGAACTTCATCAATGTAGGCGGCGACAAAACGCGTCAACACGCCGTTGGCATCCGCTTCCGGCAATTGGATCGATGGGTGTAGATGAGGCAGTTTGCTTTCCAGCTGACGCGTCAACAGGCCGGTCTCGGCCTCGTGTTGTTGGGCTTTTTGGATCTGCTCGCGCAATGCGGCGGTGTTCATGAAAACTCCAGGAAACAAAGGCAATGAAATAGGGAAGACATAACTTAGCTTGCATACGAAAAAGGCTAAGACGCATTTGTCATAATTGTTTCATCCTTGAGACGGCACAGTTATATCCATTTGCCACCACTCGTCTGCATCCTTCTCCATTCGGGACCTTGAACGCAAGTCCCAGCTGTTTCAGATCATTTACGCCGTCACGTTGCGAGGTCGCAGTCGCTGTCTATACTCGGGTGGGAATGGAGTTAGCTGATGACGCCCGACTGCACACGCAGCAAGGCCCGGCGATTCAAGTTCGTAGTCTGAAATGCCGCTCCCTTGCCGCAGGTGAAAGCCGGCGGGATAACAAGAACGATAAGGGGAACCCGCAATGATGCGACATCCACACGTCTGGATGGGCCTCCTGTTGTGGTCGATTTTCGGTCAGGCGCACGCCGCCTGGACTGTGAATATGGCGCCGGGAGCGACTGAAATCAGTCACGCAGTATTTGACCTGCACATGACCATTTTCTGGATCTGTGTAGTGATCGGCATCATCGTCTTCGGCGCCATGTTCTGGTCGATGATCCTCCACCGTCGCTCGACCGGGCAGGTGGCCGCAAAATTTCATGAAAGCACCACCGTCGAAATCCTCTGGACCATCGTGCCCTTCGTGATCCTCGTGGCCATGGCGGTTCCTGCCACGGCGACCCTGATCAAGATGTATGACGCCAGTGAGCCGGATATCGATATCCAGGTCACCGGTTATCAGTGGAAGTGGCATTACAAATACCTGGGCCAGGACGTCGAGTTCTTCAGCAACCTGGCCACGCCCGCCGACCAGATTCACAACAAGGAAGCCAAGGGCGAGCACTACCTGCTGGAGGTCGACAAGCCGCTGGTGTTGCCGATTGGCGCCAAGGTGCGCTTCCTGGTGACCTCCGCCGACGTTATCCACTCCTGGTGGGTGCCGGCCTTCGCGGTCAAGCGCGATGCGATTCCGGGATTCGTCAATGAAGCCTGGACCCGCGTCGACAAGCCTGGCCTCTACCGTGGGCAGTGCGCCGAATTGTGCGGCAAGGACCACGGCTTCATGCCAATCGTGGTCGAGGTCAAGGAGAAGGCCGATTACGAAAAATGGCTGGGCGAGCGCAAGGCCGAGGCCATGCAACTCAAAGAGCTGACCAGCAAGGAATGGACCCTCGACGAGCTTAAAGAGCGTGGCGACAAGGTCTATCACACCACTTGCGTGGCCTGTCACCAGGCCGAAGGCCAGGGCATGCCGCCGATGTTCCCGGCACTCAAGGGCTCGAAAATCGCCATCGGCCCGATCAAGGATCACTTGAGCATTGTCTTCCACGGCAAGCCTGGCACCGCCATGGCGGCGTTCGGCAAGCAGCTCTCGGAGGTCGATATCGCGGCGGTCGTGACCTACGAACGTAACGCCTGGGGCAACAACAAAGGCGACATGGTCACGCCTAAAGAAGTGCTGGAGCTGAAACAGGCGGAAAGCAAATGACCCGGTCTATTGCGTGCACCAGGAACCGGTCGGGGCAATGCGCCCCGGCCCGCCCAGCCCATCTGTTTGCAGGAGACAGGACATGACTGCTGTAGTCGATGACCATGTTCAGACCCACACCGATCACGCCCATGGCCCGGCCAAAGGTCTGATGCGCTGGGTGCTGACCACTAACCACAAGGATATCGGCACGCTGTACCTGTGGTTTGCGTTCTCCATGTTCCTCTTGGGCGGTACGTTCGCGATGGTGATTCGCGCCGAACTGTTCCAGCCGGGGCTGCAGATCGTCCAGCCGGAATTCTTCAACCAGATGACCACCATGCACGGTCTGGTGATGGTGTTCGGTGCGGTGATGCCGGCGTTCGTCGGCCTCGCCAACTGGATGATCCCGCTGATGATCGGCGCGCCGGACATGGCCTTGCCACGGATGAACAACTTCAGCTTCTGGCTGTTGCCGGCGGCGTTCATCCTGCTGGTGTCGACCCTGTTCACCCCCGGCGGCGGACCGAACTTCGGCTGGACGTTCTACGCCCCGCTGTCGACGACCTACGCGCCGGAAAGCGTGACGTTCTTCATCTTCGCCATCCACTTGATGGGGATCAGTTCGATCATGGGCGCGATCAACGTGATCGCCACCATCCTCAACCTGCGCGCCCCCGGCATGACGCTGATGAAAATGCCGCTGTTCGTCTGGACCTGGCTGATCACCGCGTTCCTGCTGATTGCGGTGATGCCGGTGCTGGCCGGTTGCGTGACGATGATGCTGATGGACATCCACTTCGGCACGAGCTTCTTCAGTGCCGCCGGTGGCGGTGACCCGGTGTTGTTCCAGCATGTGTTCTGGTTCTTCGGTCACCCTGAGGTGTACATCATGATCCTGCCGGCCTTCGGTGCCGTCAGCTCGATCATTCCGGCCTTTTCGCGCAAGCCGCTGTTTGGCTACACCTCGATGGTCTATGCCACGGCGAGTATCGCGTTCCTGTCGTTCATCGTCTGGGCGCACCACATGTTCGTGGTCGGCATCCCGCTGGTGGGCGAGCTGTTCTTCATGTACGCCACGCTGCTGATCGCGGTGCCCACCGGCGTGAAGGTGTTCAACTGGGCGAGCACCATGTGGCAAGGCTCGCTGACCTTCGAGACGCCGATGCTGTTCGCGGTGGCGTTCGTGATCCTGTTCTCCATTGGCGGGTTCTCAGGGTTGATGCTGGCCATCGCCCCGGCAGACTTCCAGTACCAGGACACCTACTTCGTGGTCGCGCATTTCCACTATGTGCTGGTGCCAGGGGCAATCTTCGGGATCTTCGCGTCGGCTTACTACTGGCTGCCGAAATGGACCGGCCACATGTACGACGAAACCCTCGGCAAGCTGCACTTCTGGCTCTCGTTCATCGGCATGAACATGGCGTTCTTCCCGATGCACTTCGTGGGGCTGGCGGGTATGCCGCGGCGGATTCCGGACTACAACCTGCAATTCGCCGACTTCAACATGGTGTCGTCGATCGGCGCGTTCATGTTTGGCGCCACGCAGATCTTCTTCCTGTTCATCGTGATCAAGACCATCCGCGGCGGCCCGCCAGCACCGGCCAAACCGTGGGATGGGGCCGAAGGCCTGGAGTGGAGCATCCCGTCACCGGCGCCGTATCACACCTTCACCACGCCGCCGGAAGTGAAATGAACACCGCCCTTGCAGGAGCCGGCTTGCTGGCGATGAACGATAACGCGGTGCGCCTGATGCACCGCGGTGTTTGGATCGCCAGCAAGCCGGCTCCTACAGGGGTTGGCGTAGAGGTAGGAAACCATGGCTGACTCGATTTCGATGAAAAAGCTGGTCACCCGCCTGTTACTGGTGGTGGTGGCGATGTTTATTTTCGGGTTTGCCCTGGTGCCGATCTACGACGTGATGTGCAAGGCGTTCGGCATCAATGGCAAGACCGCCGGGCAGTATGAAGGCGAGCAGGCCGTCGATACCTCACGGCAGGTACGCGTGCAGTTTCTGTCGACCAACTCGGCTGACATGTCCTGGGATTTCTACCCCAAGAGCGACGAGCTGACGGCCAACCCTGGCGCAGTGAACGAGATGATCTTCATCGCGCACAACCCCACTGACAAGCCGATGAGCGCGCAAGCGGTGCCGAGCATCGCGCCGAGCAACGCGGCGGCGTATTTCCACAAGACCGAATGTTTCTGCTTTACCCAGCAAGTGCTGCAGCCCGGTCAACGGATCGAGATGCCGGTACGTTTCATCGTTGACCGTGACATGCCCAAGGATGTGAAGCACCTGACGCTGTCCTACACGCTGTTCGATATCACCGCCCGACATCCACCGGTGGCTGTAAATACTGGCGGCTGAGCGTGCCCGATAAGGAGAACAATAAATGGCAACTCATGAACATTATTACGTACCGGCCCAGAGCAAGTGGCCGATCATCGCTACGGTCGGCATGTTCGTCACCGTGTTCGGCCTGGCCACCTGGTTCAACGATCTGAAAGCGGCGCGGCCGGAATCCCACGGCCCGCTGATCTTTTTCGTCGGCGGCCTGCTGTTGGCCTACATGCTGTTCGGCTGGTTCGGTACGGTGATCAAGGAAAGTCGTCAGGGGTTATATAGCGCCCAGATGGATCGCTCGTTTCGCTGGGGCATGAGCTGGTTCATCTTCTCGGAGGTGATGTTCTTCATCGCCTTCTTCGGTGCGCTGTTTTACGTGCGCCACGTTTCTGGTCCGGCACTCGGCGGTGAAGGGACCAAAGGCATCGCGCATATGCTCTGGCCGAACTTCGAATTCGTCTGGCCTTTGCTGAACAACCCCGACTCGAAACTGTTTCCGCCACCGAAGGAAGTCATCAGCCCCTGGGGTCTGCCACTGCTCAATACCGTGCTGCTGGTGAGCTCCAGCGTCACCATCACCATCGCCCACCACGCGTTGAAAAAAGGCCATCGCGGCGCGCTGAAAATCTGGCTGGCGATCACCGTTTTACTGGGTTGTGCCTTCCTCGGCTTCCAGGCCGAAGAGTACCTGCACGCCTACCAAGAACTGGGCCTGACCCTGGGCTCCGGCATCTACGGCGCGACCTTTTTCATGCTCACCGGTTTCCACGGCGCCCACGTGACCATCGGCACGATCATTCTGTTCGTGATGCTGATGCGGATCCTGCGCGGGCACTTCGACAACGAGCACCAGTTCGGCTTCGAAGCGGCGAGCTGGTATTGGCACTTCGTGGACGTGGTGTGGATCGGGCTGTTCGTTTTCGTCTACGTGCTCTGAGGCTTACCAAGGCGCATGCGACACCAGCTGGCCGCTGAAAAAACCCCAGGCGATCAAGCCGACGGTGATGGCGGCCAGAGCAACACGAACACTCAAGGCAATGACGAGGCGGTTCGAGCTGCTGTCGTCCTTGACCAGAAAAAACAGGCCGCTGAACAGGCTGACAACCGTGGCAATCAGCATCAGGACGATGGCTGCTTTGAGCATGGTGGAACTCCGGGGGAAAGGCGATGCACTTGAGTATAGCTATCGCGACTACCGACTTTCTGGCGACGCCATGAAGCGCTTTCGGCCGGGCATCGTGCCGACGCTGGTGGTCGCATTATTGCTGCCCACGCTGGTGTCACTCGGGTTCTGGCAACTGAGCCGGGGCACGGAGAAAAGCGCGCTGTTGCACACCTACGCCGAGCGCCGCGCCGCTGCATCGATGGCCAGCACCGAACTGCGACACACCGAGGACCCGGCCTTTCGCCGGGTTCGCTTGCACGGCCACTTCGATGCGGCGCACAGCCTGTTGCTGGACAACCGCCAGCGCGACGGCAAGGTTGGGGTCGAGCTGCTGCAACCGTTTCAGGATCAGGCGACCGGACTGTGGCTGCTGGTCAATCGCGGCTGGCTGCCTTGGCCGGACCGGCGCACACCGCCGCAATTCACCACGCCGACTCAGGCATTGAGCCTGGATGCCTGGGTCTACGTTTCACCCGGCGCGACCTTTCAACTGCAGGCCGATCCGAGCACTACAACCTGGCCTCGGTTAGTGACTGCCGTCGAGCCTTCAAAGCTCTGGAAGGCGCTGGACCGTGAAGGTTTTGCCTACGAATTACGCGCAGAAACCGGCCCCGCGTCCTACCAGGCCGATTGGCCGGTAGTGGCCACAGGGCCGGAAAAACACATCGCTTATGCCGTGCAGTGGTTCGCCATGTCGATCGCCCTGCTCGGCCTCTATGTCTATCTCGGCTGGCACAACGCAAAGGAGAAACACCATGGGAGCGGCCATGAATCCACCCAGCATGTCTGAGGCAAAAACGCCGGCGAACCGGCGCAAGGGTCGCTTGCAGTTGCTGCTGATCCTGCTTGGGGTGATCGGTCCGATGATCCTCGCCACCGGCATGTACAAATTGCAGTTCTGGGTGCCGGAAGGTCGCAGCTATCACGGCGAGCTGATCGGCACCGGCCAGACCCGCGCCGACCTTGGCGTGCAGGCGCAGGAGGACCGCTGGCAATTGCTGGTCACCGCGCCCAAGGAGTGTTCGGTGGACTGCCAGCAACTGGTGTACCTGGCGCGACAAATCCAGATCGGCCTCGGTCGCGATGCGTCCCGCGCCAGTCATGCCATCGCCACCGCGCAGCCGCTGAACAGCGATTACGAGACTAAACTTCAACGCGAGTACCCGCAGTTGCAGCGTTACTCACTGGACCTGCCGACCTACACCAAAGGCGCTCAGAGCAATGACACGCCGCACCTGTGGATCATCGACCCCCACGGCAATCTGGTGCTGCGCTACGACCCGTCGATCAAGGGCAAGGAGCTGCTTAACGACCTGCGCCATCTGCTGAAACTGTCGAACATCGGATAAGGGCATCGTCATGGCCAAACCAGGATTTCGCCTCGCGCTGTTTGCCACCTTGCTGGCACTGATTGTGGTGTTGCTCGGCGCCTACACTCGCCTGACTCACGCCGGCCTCGGCTGCCCGGACTGGCCGGGTTGCTACGGCTTTATCAGCGTGCCGAAAAGCGAAGCTCAGCTGGCCCATGCCGAACTGCATTTTCCCGATACGCCCGTCGAAGCCCACAAGGGCTGGAACGAAATGGTCCACCGCTACTTCGCCGGCACGCTGGGCTTGCTGATTTCAGTACTGGCCGGTCGCGCCTGGGTGCATCGTCGGCATCCGGGGCAACCGGTGAAGCTGCCATTGTTCCTGCTGGCGGTGGTCATCGCCCAAGCGGCATTCGGCATGTGGACGGTGACGCTCAAGCTTTGGCCGCAAGTGGTGACCGGGCATTTGCTCGGAGGGTTCGCGACGTTGAGCCTGTTGTTTCTGTTGACCTTGCGTCTGTCGGGCGTCTTACCGGCGCTGACTGTGCCCCGGCGTTTGCAGTACTGGGCGACGGCCGGATTGCTGTTGGTGATCCTGCAAATCGCCCTCGGCGGCTGGGTCAGTTCCAACTACGCCGCGGTGGCTTGTATCGACTTCCCGACCTGTCACGGGCAGTGGCTGCCCCCGGCGGACTTCGCCAACGGCTTTCACCTGACCCAACACATCGGCCCCAATTACCTGGGCGGACAGCTCGACAGCGATGCTCGCACGGCGATTCACCTGACTCACCGCATTGGCGCATTGCTGGTCACGCTGGTGCTGCTCGGTCTGGCGTGGCAACTCAAAATCGTCGGCATGACACGCCTGGCGGGGCTGGTGCTGATTGCTCTCGCCGCACAGATCACCCTCGGCATCAGCAACGTGCTGTTTCACCTGCCGCTGCCGGTGGCCGTCGCGCATAACGCCGGCGGCGCAGCGCTGCTGCTGACGCTGGTGTTGGTCAATTATCACGCGCGAACCAGTCTGGTTCGGGTCAAACAACCAACACGCTGGCGCTTCAGCCCGCGCAAACATTCAGCCGGGCCCATAACAATAAAAGGAGAGATGCCATGGCGACTCTGATCGGCGCACGTCACAGCCAGGCGATCTGGCGTGACTACCTGGAACTGACCAAGCCGAAAGTGGTGGTGCTGATGCTCATCACCTCGCTGGTCGGCATGTTCCTCGCAACCCGCGCAGGGGTGCCGTGGACGGTGCTGGTGTTCGGCAATCTGGGGATTGCGTTGTGTGCCGGCGGGGCGGCGGCGGTCAACCATGTGGTGGACCGGCGGATCGATGCGGTGATGGCGCGCACCCATAAGCGTCCCTTGGCCGAAGGCCGGGTTTCACCGACGGCTGCGCTGACGTTCGCATTGGTGCTGGCGGTGTTGGGCCAGGCGTTATTGCTGGCGTTCACCAATCCACTGACAGCGTGGCTGACCCTGGCTTCGCTGCTCGGTTACGCCGTGGTCTATACCGGATTCCTCAAACGCGCGACGCCGCAGAACATCGTCATCGGCGGCCTGGCCGGTGCCGCCCCGCCGCTGCTCGGCTGGACCGCTGCCACCGGTCACGTCAGTGCCGAACCGCTGCTGCTGGTGCTGATCATCTTCGCCTGGACCCCGCCGCACTTCTGGGCGCTGGCGATCCATCGCAAAGAGGAATACGCCAAAGCCGATATTCCGATGCTGCCGGTGACCCACGGCGAGCACTACACCAAAATCCATATCCTGCTTTACACCTTCGCGTTGCTGGCCGTCAGCCTGATGCCGTACGTGATTCACATGAGCGGCGTGCTCTACCTGATTTGCGCCGTCGGACTGGGTGCGAGGTTTCTGCAATGGGCCGTCGTGCTGTACCGTGGCACTCGGCCGCACGCGGCGATCAACACGTTCAAGTACTCTATCTGGTACTTGTTCCTGCTGTTTATCGCGCTGCTCGTAGACCACTACTTACTGTTGAACCTATGACTCGAACCCAGAAAACCGTCTTCATCCTTGTCGCCCTGATCGCGCTGGTCCTGGGCCTGACCATCAACAAAGTGCTGTCCGGCAAAGGCCAGGGCGACCCGACTGCGTTGATCGACGCCGGGATCATCCTGTTGCCGCAAAGCCGTAACCTGCCAGACGTGACGATGACCGATCAGGACGGCAAACCGGTGGCGGTCAATGCGCTGAAAGACAAGTGGAGTCTGTTGTTCTTCGGTTACACCTTCTGCCCGGACATCTGCCCGACCACCCTCGCCCAGCTGCGCCAGATCAAGAGCGAACTGCCGCCGGAGGCTGTGGATAAATTGCAGGTCATCCTGGTGAGCGTCGATCCGAACCGCGATACACCCAAGCAGCTCAAGCAATACCTGGGTTACTTCGATCCGCAGTTTCAGGGACTGACGGCGACCTCGGTCGAGGACATTCAGAAGCTGGCCAACGCGGTGAGCATTCCGTTCATTCCGGCGGACACCAGCAAGCCAAACTACACGGTTGATCACAGCGGCAACCTGGCGGTGATCGGGCCGGATGGAACGCAGCGCGGGTTTATCCGGGCGCCGTTGAACAACGCCAAGCTGGTGGCGCAGTTACCGGTGATGCTCAAACGCAAATAACACACAAACCTTGTAGGGGCCGGCTTGCTGGCGATGGCAATCTCACGGACGCCATCGCCAGCAAGCCGGCCCCAGCAGGGTCTGTGTTTCAGGCATAAAAAATGGGGCGCATTGAATGCGCCCCATTTTTCGTTACAGCTTCAGATCAGAACGCCGGCACCACCGCGCCTTTGTACTTCTCGAGAATGAAGGCTTTCACTTCCGGGCTGTGCAGCGCGGCAACCAGCTTCTTCATGTCTTCACTGTCCTTGTCGTCCGGACGGGCAACGAGGATGTTCACGTACGGCGAATCGCTGCCTTCGATGACCAGCGCATCCTTGGCCGGATCAAGCTTGGCTTCCAGCGCGTAGTTGGTGTTGATCAGCGCCAGGTCGACCTGGGTCAGCACCCGCGGGAGAGTCGCGGCTTCCAGTTCGCGGAATTTCAGGTCCTTGGTGTTCTCGGTGATGTCCTTGACGGTCGACAGGATATTGTTCGAATCCTTCAACTTGATCAGGCCAGCCTTCGCCAGCAGCAACAGCGCGCGGCCGCCGTTGGTGGCGTCGTTCGGGATCACCACGTTGGCGCCGCCCGGCAGTTCGTTCAGCGCTTTGTATTTGCTGGAGTAAGCGCCCAGCGGTTCCAGGTGCACACCGGCCACGGAAATCAGGTTAGTGCCCTTGGCCTTGTTGAACTCATCGAGGTACGGCTGGTGCTGGAAGAAGTTGGCATCCAGGCGTTTCTCGGCTACTTGCACGTTCGGCTGGATGTAGTCGGTGAAGACTTTGACCTTCAGGTCCACGCCTTCCTTGGCCAGGGCCGGTTTCACGAATTCGAGAATTTCTGCATGCGGGACCGGAGAGGCCGCAACGGTCAGGGTGTCGGCGTGGGCGGAAAAAGCTGCAATAGCAGCAAACGCGACGAGTAGTTTTTTCATTCAGCTAACTCCTTGTGAGGCGCATCGCGCCTGCCAGCGAATGGCCGGCTCATGACTTATTTACGCGAGAAGTGTACGACCAGCTTGTCGCCAACGGTTTGCAACACTTGAACCAGGACCAGCAGCAATACCACGGTGACGACCATCACATCGGTCTGGAAACGCTGGTAACCAAAACGGATCGCCAGGTCACCCAGACCACCTGCGCCCACCACACCGGCCATCGCCGTGTAGGACACAAGTGTAATAGCTGTCACCGTAATCGCCGCAAAGATGCCCGGGCGGGCCTCTGGCAGCAAGGCATTGGTGATGATCTGACGCGTCGTCGCACCCATGGCCTGTGTCGCTTCGATGATGCCGCGATCCACTTCACGCAGGGCGGTTTCCACCAGTCGCGCGAAGAACGGCGTGGCACCCACCACCAGCGGCGGAATTGCACCGGCAACACCCAGCGAAGTGCCGGTGATCAACACGGTGAACGGAATCATCACGATCAGCAGAATGATGAAGGGCAGCGAACGCAGAATGTTCACCACCAGCGACAACATCGCGTATATGCCCTTGGCTTCCAGCAACTGACGCGGACTGCAAAGGAACAACAGCACGCCGAGCGGAAGGCCCAGCAGCACGGTGAACAACAGCGAACCGCCGAGCATCAGCAGGGTATCGCCAGTGGCCAGCCAGATTTCGAACCAGTCGATATTGGCGAAGAAACCAGTCAGGACTTCCATCAGCGCAGCACCTCCATGTGGACATCAGCCGCGGTGAAGCGGGCAAACGCCGCCTCCATGTCGCCGCCGGTGACCGCCAGGGTCAATTGCCCGTAGGGGATGTCTTTGATGCGGTCGATACGACCGGCCAGGATGCTGTAGTCCACGCCCGTTTCCCGAGCGACGGTTCCCAGCAAAGGCGCGTAGGTCGCTTCGCCCTGGAAGGTCAGACGCACGATACGGCCCGGCACATGAGCAAAATCGTCGCGCTGTTCGCTTTCGTCGATCTGCTCGTCTTCCTGCACGAAACGCTTGGTAGTCGGGTGCTTTGGATGCAGGAACACCTCGGCCACCGAACCTTGCTCGACGATCACACCCGCGTCCATGACCGCCACCTGGTCACAGACGCGACGGATCACATCCATCTCGTGGGTGATCAGGATGATGGTCAGCTTCAGCTCGCGGTTGATCTCGGCCAGCAGCTGCAGGACCGACGCCGTGGTCTGCGGGTCCAGGGCGCTGGTGGCTTCATCGCACAACAGGATTTTCGGCTTGGTCGCCAGCGCGCGGGCAATGCCGACACGCTGCTTTTGGCCGCCGGACAACTGCGCCGGGTATTTTTTGGCGTGGTCGGACAAGCCCACCCGCGCCAGCAACTCGGCCACACGCTGGTCGATCTCACTGCGCGACAGTTCGCCCGCAAGGGTCAGCGGCAACGCGACGTTGTCGGCAACGGTCTTGGACGCCAGCAGGTTGAAGTGCTGGAAAATCATCCCGACCTGCTGCCGGAAGCGTCGCAGGCTGTTGGCGTCGAGCGCCGTGACTTCTTCGCCGTCGACGATGATCTTGCCGCCACTGGAGTTCTCCAGGCGATTGATCAGACGCAGCAGGGTACTTTTTCCCGCACCGGAATGACCGATCAGGCCGAAGACCTGGCCGTTCTCAATCGTCAGACTGGTCGGGTGCAGGGCGGGAATATCCTTACCGGCGACGCGGTAGGTTTTGTGGACGTTTTGAAACTCGATCACGTAGCGAACCTTGTGGGGCGCGTTAGAAAAGGATCAGCGGTTAGCCGGGCGCGCATTTTAGCCTGTCCGTATAGAGGTTATTAGCATTTATTCCGCATTCAACCTTTCATTTGGCAATAACACGATCAAAGGTCATAAAAAAGGAACGGCTAAAAAGCCCATCAGTCACTAATAAGGCAACTCGAAAACGCCCCCCGGTGCCGTGCCTGGGGAATGCATAAGAATCCTGACTACGGCAGGAATCGCTACGAGGAGTTAACGACTGATGAGTACTAAAAAGCCTGCCGCACCCAAAAGCGCCCTGGCCGGGACCGACACACTGGACCGCGGCAATACCAATGCCAAGCTCGACAGCCTCGAAAAATTTCGCTCCGACGCCACCGAACAGGCCCTGCGCACCAACCAGGGCGTGAAGGTTTCGGACAACCAGAACACATTGAAGGTCGGCGCCCGCGGCCCGTCGTTGCTGGAAGATTTCATCATGCGTGAAAAGATCACGCATTTTGACCATGAGCGCATCCCGGAGCGCATCGTCCATGCCCGGGGCACTGGCGCTCATGGTTTTTTCCAGACCTATGAAAACCATTCCGTGCTGACCAAGGCCGGTTTCTTACAGGACCCGGGCAAGAAAACTCCGGTCTTCGTACGATTTTCCACGGTCCAAGGCCCGCGCGGGTCGGGCGATACCGTGCGCGACGTACGCGGTTTCGCCGTGAAGTTCTTCACCGACGAAGGCAACTTCGACTTGGTGGGCAACAACATGCCAGTGTTTTTCATACAGGATGCGATCAAGTTTCCTGACTTCGTTCACGCGGTAAAACCCGAGCCACATAACGAGATACCTACGGGCGGTTCGGCGCACGACACCTTCTGGGACTTTGTCTCGCTGGTTCCGGAATCAGCGCACATGGTGATGTGGGCAATGTCCGACCGGGCGATCCCGAAAAGCTTGCGCAGCATGCAGGGTTTCGGCGTGCATACATTCCGTCTGATTAACGCCGAGGGCAAATCGCGCTTCGTCAAATTCCATTGGCGCCCTGCCGCCGGGACGTGCTCGCTGGTCTGGGATGAAGCCCAGAAACTCGCCGGTAAAGACACCGACTACCACCGCCGCGATCTCTGGGAATCGATCGAGATGGGCGATTACCCAGAGTGGGAATTGGGCGTACAGGTCGTCGAAGAGGAAAACGAACATTCCTTCGACTTCGACATTCTCGACCCGACCAAAATCATTCCCGAGGAAATCGTGCCCATCACGCCGCTGGGCAAGATGGTGCTCAACCGCAACCCGGACAACTTCTTCGCCGAAACCGAGCAGGTCGCTTTCTGTCCGGGGCATATCGTGCCGGGCATCGATTTTTCCAACGATCCGTTGCTGCAAGGTCGGTTGTTTTCCTACACCGATACGCAAATCAGCCGACTCGGTGGACCGAATTTTCACGAGATCCCGATCAACCGTCCGGTGGCCCCCTTCCATAATGGCCAGCGGGATGCGATGCACCGCACCACGATCGACAAGGGGCGCGCGTCCTACGAACCGAATTCCATCGACGGCGGCTGGCCCAAAGAAACGCCGCCCGCCGCACAGGATGGCGGCTTCGAGACCTATCCAGAGCGCATCGACGCCAACAAGATCCGCCAGCGCAGCGAGTCGTTCAGCGATCACTTCTCGCAGGCGCGGCTGTTCTTTCACAGCATGAGCAAACACGAGCAGGAACACATCATCTCGGCCTACAGCTTTGAGCTGGGCAAGGTTGAGCGAGCGTTTATCCGTGCGCGCGAAGTGAATGAGATCCTCGCCAACATCGACCTGGAACTGGCCAAACGTGTGGCGCAGAACCTCGGCTTGCCGGCACCGAAGGCCGGGACGGTCGATGTGCCGAAAATCTCCCTGGAACGTTCACCAGCCCTGAGCCAGGCCAATTTGTTGCCGGGCGATATAAAAACCCGAAAAGTCGCGATTCTGGCAGCCAACGGGGTCGATGGCGCTGCAATCGATGCCATGAAAAAAGCGCTGAAAGCAGAAGGCGCCCACGCCAAACTGCTCGGCCCGACGTCCGCCCCGGTGACAACCGCCGATGGCAAGATGCTGCCGGTGGATGCCTCCATGGAAGGCATGCCATCCATCGCTTTCGATGCGGTCTTTGTGCCGGGTGGCGCGACATCCATCAAAGCGTTGAGCGGTGATGGCGTGGCGCTGCATTACGTGCTGGAGGCGTTCAAGCACTTGAAGGCGATCGCGTTGCAAGGCGAGGCGAAGCAATTGCTGGATGTGTTGAAGCTGGAGGCTGATGCGGGGTTGATCGTGGGGACGGACGCGAAGTTGATCAAGGCGTTTTTTGCGGCGATCGGGCAGCATCGGGTGTGGGAACGGGAGCCTAAGGCCAAGGCGATTCCGGCTTAAGGCACTGTATTGCTAGGTAGGGCGCCTTCGCGGGCAAGCCCGCTCCCACAGGATTTGTGTCGTTCGCCAACTATGTGAACGACACTGGACCTGTGGGAGCGAGCTTGCTCGCGATGCTTTTAGGGTTTACGCGGACTCAAGACCATCTGCGCCGGAACATTGCGCAGAATCTGCTTCTGCAGATTCAGATCAAACCCCGAATCCAGCTTCTTTACCCGTTTGGTCAACAACGTAGCCAACCACGGATAATCCTGCGTACGCGGCGCCTGAATGCTCACGTCGCACTTGTAATTCACCACATCAGCCGCGATCGCATCCAGTTGCCGACGAAGTTTGCTCATATCGGCGAGGTTCAATGCGACGGTAGTGCTCTCAGCGGTCGGATCAATCACTTTCGCCTGGGGTTTGGCCTCGGCCGCCAACAGCGCCGCTTCAGCTCTATCGAGCTCAGCCTTGCGCGCATTGACGATAGCGTTATTGACCCCACCGGTCAGCGCCGGAGCCTTGGGCATCAGTGCCCGCGCACGGCTCAGGGCAGTGGCAGCAGCATTCACATCGCCTTTTTGCAGCACGATCTGGCTGCGTTGCAGATAGGCTTCGGCGAGTTGTCGTTGGTACTGCACAAGGGAAGGGTCGTTTGGCGACCCGGCCTGCAAGGCAGCCAGTTGATCTTCAGCAGTGGCCAGCTCGCTGCTGGCGAGGCTTTGCTCGAGCTGTGCGATGGCCAAGGCTCGCGCATCAGTGGCCTCGGTGGCCGCCGGTGGCGTGCTTTGACATGCGCCCAGTAGCAGCGAAAATGCAACAAGGAGCAGATAACGGGAGGCTAACAGCTTCATTCCTGCGACTCTCTATTTGCGCAAAAAACGAGCAAGTCTACACCCCTCGACGGGGCAGGACAAAACTCAGCAGAAACAGCGCGGCGGCCGCCACCACGATCGACGGGCCTGCCGGGGTGTCCTTGAACCAGGACAATGCCAACCCGCCACACACCGCGAGCATGCCCAGCAGGCTCGCGCCCAGTGCCATCTGTTCCGGCGACCGGGCGTGACGTTGTGCCGCAGCCGCCGGGATGATCAGCAGCGACGTAATCAACAACACACCGACGATTTTCATCGCCACGGCGATCACAACGGCGATCAGCAGCATCAGGGTCAGACGCAGCGCCGGCACCGGCAAACCTTCCACCCTGGCAAGCTCTTCATGCACCGTGATTGCCAGCAATGGCCGCCACAATGTCACCAGCAAGGCCATGACAGCTGCGCTGCCGCCGAGAATCCAGGCCAGATCGGTCGGACTGATCGCCAGCAAATCGCCGAACAGATAGGCCATCAGGTCGATCCGCACTTCGTGCATGAAGCTTAGTACGACAAGGCCTAAAGAGAGCGTGCTCGGTGCGAGAATTCCCAAAAGCGTGTCGGATGCCAGCGGCTGACGCTGTTGCAAGGTCACCAGCAACACCGCCAATAACAGGCAGCCTACGGTGACCGCCACTGTCGGGCTGACATCCAGCAGAAAGCCCAACGCCACGCCGAGCAAGGCCGCGTGGGACAGGGTGTCGCCGAAATACGCCATGCGCCGCCAGACCACGAAAGATCCCAACGGCCCCGCCACCAGCGCCAGGGCCAGGCCTGCAAGCAGGGCGTAGAGCAGAAAATCAGCCATGCTTGCAGCTATCTCCATGAACGTGAGGTTGGGCCGTCGGGGCCGTGGTGACCACCGAACCATGCAGATCATGGGCGTGGTCGTGATGGTGGTGATAAATCGCCAGGCTTTGTGCGTTCTTTCCGAACAACTCGACGAAAGCAGGATCGCCGCTGACCTGCTCGGGGTGACCGGAACAGCAGACGTGACGGTTGAGGCAGACCACTTGATCGGTGGTGCTCATGACCAGATGCAAATCGTGGGAAACCATCAGCACGCCGCAGCCGTGACGGTCACGCAGGCGAGTGATCAGGCTGTACAGCTCGGCCTGCCCCGCTACGTCGACGCCTTGCACCGGCTCATCAAGCACCAGCAATTCTGGCTCGCGCAACAGCGCCCGGGCCAGCAGCACGCGCTGCATTTCACCACCGGAAACGCTTTGCACCGGGCTGTCGATCACCTGTTCGGCGCCCACTTCCTTGAGGGCCGCCAACGCGCGAGTGCGATCCACACCGGGCACCAGCCGCAAGAAGCGCAGCACCGACAGCGGGAGCGTCGGATCGACATGAAGTTTTTGCGGCATGTAACCGACCCGCAGTTTCGGCTTGCGCCACACGCTGCCGCTGTCCGGCTTCAACAGGCCGAGCACCGCCCGCACAAGGGTGGTTTTGCCGGCACCGTTGGGACCGATCAGCGTGACGATCTGCCCGGGTTCGACGCTCAGCTCGATGTTATCCAGCACGTTTTGCCCGGCAAAGGTGACGGCAACCTGCTCAAGGCGGATCAACGCGTTGCTCATCAAGCCCCCTGGCAACCCGAACAGATGCCGACCACTTCGACAGTCTGGCTTTCGACGACGAATCCGACGTCCCTGGCGCTGCCGATGATCGCGTCGCTGATGGACTTCTGCTCAAGCTCGATGGCGGCGTGGCACTCGCGGCAGATCAGGAACTGGCCCTGGTGAGCATGTTCCGGATGATTGCAACCGACGAAGGCGTTCAGCGAGGAGATGCGGTGCACCAGGCCGTTTTCCAGCAGGAAATCCAGTGCGCGGTACACGGTCGGCGGCGCAGCACGGCGACCATCCTGCTCGCTGAGCACGGCAAGAATGTCATAGGCACCCAGCGGCTTGTGGCTTTGCCACACCAGTTCCAGCACCCGCCGGCGCAAGGCAGTCAGGCGCAGGCCTTGACGCGCGCACAGGGCATCGGCCTCAGACAGTGCGCTGTGAACGCAATGAGAGTGGTCGTGGGGACGGCTGGCAATCGGTGTTTTAGGCATGAGCGGCGACGAGTTTTGTGAGAGACGTTATTATGTTACCCGTTCTCGCCTCTTCGAGTGGTCATCGTGTCCCGACTTTTTTCTACCTTTGTCGCATTTGTCGCCAGTTTTCTGTTGATCGGTTCTGCTCACGCAGAAGTCAAAGTCCTCACCAGCATCAAGCCGCTGCAGCTGATTGCCGCTGCGGTGCAGGACGGTGTGGCAATCCCGGAAGTGCTGCTTCCGCCCGGCGCTTCCCCGCATAACTATGCCCTGCGCCCTTCCGACGTACGGAAGGTGCAATCGGTGGATCTGCTTTACTGGATCGGTCCGGACATGGAAGGTTTCCTGCCTCGCGTGCTGAACGGTCGCACGCTGCCGAGCGTTGCCGTGCAGGATCTGCCGGGGCTGAAATTGCGTCGCTTCGCCGAAGACAGTCACTCCCACGCCGAAGAAGCCGACGAACATGATCACGATCACCGTCCGGGCAGCCTGGATGCGCATTTGTGGTTATCACCGGTCAACGCTCGGGTGATCGCGACAAAAATGGCCGCAGATCTGGGTGCCGTCGATCCGGCCAATGCGGCGCGTTATCAAAGCAACCTCAAAGCGTTCGATGAGCGCCTGGATGCGCTGGACCTGCGCTTGAAGGCTCGACTGGCAGGCATCGCGGGCAAACCGTACTTTGTGTTCCATGAGGCGTTCGACTACTTCGAAGAGGCTTATGGTCTGAAGCACGCTGGCGTATTCAGCGTCGCCGCCGAAGTTCAGCCAGGTGCCCAGCATGTATCGGCAATGCGTACGCGGTTGCAGGAAGTGGGCAAGACCTGTGTGTTCAGCGAACCGCCGTTGCGTCCGCGGCTGGCGGAAACGCTGGTGGCGGGGTTGCCTGTGAAACTGGCGGAACTGGATGCGTTGGGCGGGTACACGCCGGCGACTGCTCAGGGGTATGAGCAGGTGCTGGAGAAGTTGGGGAATGATTTGGCGGGGTGTCTGGAGTCGTTGTAGTCCCATAAAAAAGATCGCAGCCTTCGGCAGCGCCTACGTAGATCGGTGTAGGAGCTGCCGAAGGCTGCGATCTTTTGACTTTAAAGGGCGAACGGTAGGGGTGTACTGACCTTCTGCCGCTGCACCAACCGCTGCTGAAATTCCATCGGGTCGTGAATCAACACGTCTTGCCCGGCGAAAGACTCTGCGGCAATCAACCGCGACAACCAGAACCGCACACACGCCACACGCAACATGGTCGGCCACAACTCAGCCTCGGCCGCCGTGAATGGCCGCAACGCTGCATACGCGCCCAGCAACGCCCGCGCCCGCGGTCCGTCAATCAACCCGTCGTCGTCCGAACACCAATCGTTCAAGGCAATCGCCACGTCGTAGAGCATTGGCCCCGAGCAAGCATTGTAAAAGTCGATCAATCCCGTCAGGTGCGTGCCTTCGAACATCGCGTTGTCGCGAAACAGGTCCGCGTGGATGTTGGCCCGTGGCAACGCCAGGATTTTTTCTTTCTGTTGAGTGATTTCATCCAGCGCCCGTTGCAGCAAATCGCTCTGCTCTGCATTCAGGTGCGACAACAGCTGCGTGCCCTCTTCCAGCATCCAGTCCAGCCCACGATCGGTCTTGCGCTTGATCATGTTGGCCTGGGTTGCCAGATGCAGGTGCGCGAGCAACTCGCCCACTTGGGCACAATGCTGTGCGTTGGCGATCTTGATGTGCTTGCCGGCCAGACGCGGCTGCAACAGCGCAGGCTTGCCCGCCAGCTCGCGCAAGGCAACGCCATCGGTGGTGCGCAAGGCGTAAGGCACCGGCAGGTCGGCTTCATGCAGCACATCCAGCAGTTCGATGAAGAACGGCATCTCCTGAACCGGACCACGCTCAACCAGGGTCAGTACAAACTCGCCCTGCTCCAGGCTGATAAAGAAATTGGTGTTTTCGCTACCGGCGGCAATCCCCTGGAAATCAAGCAGGCGGCCGAGCCCGTATGGGGCGAGAAAGGTTTCCAGCTCGGGCCGAGCCAGCGGGGTGAACACAGACATGTTTTAACTGCCAGTACGGGCGCCGCCACTCTGCCGGCGCCGATTTAAGTTAGGAACGGCTTACCATTCGAAGATTTTCCATGCCGGGATCAGCATATCCGGCTGATCCGAGCGAATGAAGTTACCGTCCGATCCATCCGCGCGCACCAGAAAGTACGGCTTGCCGCCCTTTGGGGTGACCTTGATGGCATACAAAAAGCCATTTTGCCGATATTCCTGGATAGTTTTATCGCCTTCCGTGCGGATCGTGACATCCGGGTCTGCCGAGGGTGCGTCATCTGCGGCCATCACGGCCAATGGTGTGATTGCAAACAAGCCAGCCAGCAACAGGCGATTTAGTGTGCGCATGATAACCTTGTCCCTTTGTCGTCAACGGTCCCGCTATTCTAGCGCCGGACCCGCCGAAAAGGTTGATCCTGCTCATGAGCCAAGCCCCCCTCGTCCTGGTGGACGGTTCTTCTTACCTGTACCGCGCCTTTCACGCCCTGCCACCGCTGACCACTTCCAAAGGTCTGCCGACCGGAGCGGTCAAAGGCGTGTTGAACATGCTCAAGAGTCTGCGCAAGCAGTACCCGGACAGTCCGTTCGCCGTGGTGTTCGATGCCAAGGGCGGGACATTCCGTGACGAAATGTTCGCCGAGTACAAGGCCAACCGTCCGAGCATGCCCGACGACATGCGCGTACAGATCGAGCCACTGCACCAGAGCGTGATGGCGCTGGGCTTCCCGCTGCTGTGCGTCGAAGGCGTGGAGGCCGATGACGTGATCGGTACCCTGGCCCGCAGCAGCGCGGCGGCCGACCGTCCGGTGATTATCTCCACCGGCGACAAGGACATGGCGCAACTGGTCGACGGCCACATTACCTTGGTCAATACCATGACCGGTAGCGCGCTGGACGTGGAAGGCGTGAAGGAGAAATTCGGCGTCGCTCCCGAGCAGATCATCGATTATCTGGCGCTGATGGGCGATTCTTCCGACAACATCCCTGGCGTTCCGGGCATCGGTCCCAAGACCGCTTCCGGCCTGTTGGTCGGCGTAAACGGCGGCCTGACCGAGCTCTATGCGCAGCTCGACATCGTTCCGACCCTGCCGATTCGCGGCGCGAAAACCCTGCCGGCCAAACTTGAAGAGCACAAGGAAATGGCCTTCCTCTCCTACCAACTGGCGACGATCAAGATCGACGTGCCGCTGGATATCGGCCTCGACGACCTGCAAATGGGCACGCCGGATCACGACAAACTGGCCGAGCTCTACACGCTGCTGGAATTCAAGAGCTGGTTCGAAGAAAACCAGCGCGACGCCAAGCGTTCCGGCCAGGAAGTCAGTGCGCCGGTGATTGAAGAAGCCGCCGTCGAGACTGAACTCAAGTACACGACGATCCTCACTCAGGCCGATTTCGACCTGTGGCTGAAGAAGCTCAACGACGCCACGCTGATCGCCTTTGATACCGAAACCACCGGCATCGATGCGCAGCAGGCGCAACTGGTCGGTCTGTCGTTCGCTGTACAGGCCAACGAAGCGGCCTACATTCCGCTGACCCATTCCTACATGGGCGTGCCGGATCAGCTCGATCGCGACACCGTGCTGCGCGCACTGAAACCGATCCTGGAAGACCCGAACAAACTCAAGGTCGGCCAGCACGCCAAGTTCGACATGAACATCCTGGCCAACTGCGCCATCGGTGGCGACCAGAGCTGCGGCATCACCGTGCGAGGCATCGCGTTCGACACCATGCTCGAATCCTACGTGCTGGATTCCACCGCGACCCGCCACGACATGGACAGCCTGGCGCTGAAGTACCTGAATCACACCACCACCAGCTTTCAGGACATTGCCGGCAAAGGTGCCAAACAGCTGACTTTTGACCAGATCTCCCTGGAACTGGCCGGGCCTTACGCCGCTGAAGACGCCGACGTAACGCTGCGCCTGCATCAGGCCTTGCACGAAAAGCTCAATGCCATCCCTAGCTTGAGCAAAGTCCTGAGCGAAATTGAAATGCCATTGGTGCCGGTACTCGCGCGAATCGAACGCCAGGGCGCGTTGGTCGATGCCAACCTGCTGGGCATTCAAAGCGTTGAGCTGGGTGACAAGATGGTCGCACTGGAGCGTGAGGCGTTTGCCATCGCCGGCGAAGAATTCAACCTGGGTTCGCCGAAGCAATTGGGCGTGATCCTGTACGAAAAACTTGGCCTGCCGATCCTCAGCAAAACCGCCAAGGGCCAGGCGTCCACCGCCGAAGCCGTGCTGGCGGAACTGGCCGAGCAGGACTACCCGCTGCCCAAAGTGCTGATGCAGTACCGCTCGATGAGCAAGCTGAAAAGCACCTACACCGATCGTCTGCCGGAGCAGATCAACCCGCGCACCGGGCGAATTCACACCTCTTATCACCAGGCTGTCGCGGCGACCGGGCGTTTGTCGTCCAGTGATCCGAACCTGCAGAACATCCCGATCCGCACCGCCGAAGGGCGGCGGATTCGTCAGGCGTTCATTGCGCCAAAAGGCTACAAGCTGCTGGCCGCGGACTACTCGCAAATCGAGCTGCGCATCATGGCCCACCTGGCCAAGGACGAAGGTTTGCTGCACGCCTTCCGCAATGACCTGGACGTGCACAAAGCCACTGCCGCCGAAGTATTCGGCGTCGATCTGGCAGAGGTCACCACTGATCAGCGTCGTAGCGCCAAAGCGATCAACTTCGGATTGATCTATGGCATGAGCGCGTTTGGCCTGGCCAAGCAGATCGGCGTCGATCGCAAACAGTCGCAGGCGTACATCGACCGCTATTTCGCCCGCTATCCAGGCGTCCTGGACTACATGGAGCGCACCCGCGCCCAGGCGGCCGAGCAAGGTTTTGTCGAGACCCTCTTCGGTCGCCGCCTGTACCTGCCGGAAATCAATGCAAAAAACCCAGCCCTGCGCAAAGGCGCCGAACGCACGGCGATCAACGCACCGATGCAAGGCACTGCGGCGGACATCATCAAGAAAGCCATGGTGGCTGTGGATAACTGGCTGACCTCGTCGGGTCTGGACGCCAAAGTCATCCTGCAGGTGCACGATGAATTGGTGCTTGAGGTGCGGGAAGACCTGGTCGATCAGGTTCGCGAGGAGATTCGCGCCCACATGGCTGACGCCGCGAAGCTTGATGTGCCGCTACTGGTCGAAGTTGGCGTAGGCAATAACTGGGATGAGGCTCACTAACCCGTCTTCTGTGGGAGCGTGCAAGCTCGCTCCCACAGGGATTTTGGTGCGGCATAGTGCCGCGGCAGAGGGGGCGAAGAGCGCTTATTTCAGTTAGCGATTCGACTTATTTCAAATGGTTTTTGAAGCGCCGGAACTAAACCTGTGAACTGCCACTCAGAGTAACTGAATGGCTGGTGAAGCCCTTCGATGCTCCTATGTTGTGTTAAGTGTTGGCAGATAATCTGGACCCCGCCCTAGCGGTCCGGAACTTGAACCCCGGAACTTCCCCCTCCCCATAAGAAGTCCGGGGTTTTTTTTGCCCGCGTTTTTTGTAAATGAGCTTACTCCGCGAGTTCCGAGCCTTTGTCCGCCAGTTCCATCCAGCCGGCCAATACAGTGTAGGCGTCTTCCAGGCCCATGCGTTTTGGCGCCGAAAACAGCTGGATGCTGATCGCATCACCCCAGCCTTTGCGGATGTCCGACTGAACCTTGAGCAGCACGTTTTTCGCAGCGCCGTAAGTCAGCTTGTCCGCTTTGGTCAGCAGAATGTGCATCGGCATGCCGCTGGCGACGGCCCAATCAAGCATCAACAGGTCGAAATCGGTCATTGGATGACGGATGTCCATCATCAGAATCAGACCTTTCAAACTCTCGCGACCACCCAGATAAGCTTCGAGGTGACGCTGCCAGTGCAGCTTCAACGGGATCGGCACTTTCGCGTAACCGTAGCCCGGCAGGTCGACCAGACGACGATCATCGTCTAGCTTGAAGAAGTTCAAGAGTTGCGTGCGACCCGGTGTTTTCGAGGTCCGCGCCAGGCTGGCATGCGTCAGAGTGTTCAACGCGCTGGATTTACCGGCGTTGGAACGCCCGGCGAAGGCCACTTCAAAGCCTTCGTCGTCGGGGCATTGGTCGACTTTGGCAGCGCTGAGCATGAAGGTGGACTGTTGGCACAGGCCGAGGATGGGGTTCTTGAGTTGCATGGGATTTCCGATGTGGGCGGCGCCGGGAATGGACGCGGCAAGCGGTGTCGTTTCCGTTTCAGTGACGCCAGTATATAATGCCGCAGATTTTGTGTGCGCTTTGTCCCAGCGTAGGATGAAGTTCACGAGAGCGATTGACCTTGATTGCGCACTAGAACGCAGAACGCTCTCAACCCTGAAAAGGTCGTTTTATGACGAAATGGCTGCTAGCTGCCGGTGTCTTGATGCCGCTTTACAGCGCTCAGGCTACACAGGATCCGGAAGCTGTGTACAACCGTGTTTGTGGTGCCTGTCATTCCGGCCAACTACCCATGGCGCCCAGAAAGGGCGATCAGGAAGCTTGGACGCCGAGGTTGGCGAAAGGTATGGAGACGCTGGTGCAACACGTGACCCAGGGTTTCAAGGCGATGCCGCCGCGTGGTTTGTGCATGGACTGCAGTGCCGAGGATTACCGAGCCATCATCCAGTGGATGAGCGAGTGATCCCGGTCCATAACTCTTTAACCCTTAGCCGTAGTTGGATTAGCTGATGAACAAATTGATCGTGAGTCTGCTGTTGACCGTGGGGATCTCCGGCATAGCCCATGCTGCAGGTGATGCAACTGCTGGTCAGGCGAAAGCCGCAGTATGTGGCGCCTGTCATGGCCCGGATGGCAACAGCATGGCGCCTAACTTTCCGAAACTGGCAGGTCAGGGCGAGCGTTATCTGAACAAGCAGCTGCACGACATCAAGTCCGGTAAACGTACGGTACTCGAAATGACCGGCCTGCTGACCAACCTGAGCGATCAGGACCTGGCCGATATCGCCGCCTACTTCGCCAGCCAGAAAGGCAGCGTTGGCGCCGCCGACCCCAAAGTCGTGGCTCGCGGTGAAGCACTGTTCCGTGGTGGCGACCTTGCCAAAGGCCTGCCAGCCTGCACCGGCTGCCACTCGCCAAACGGCGCAGGCAACGCGGCTGCCGGCTTCCCGCACCTGGGTGGCCAGCACGCTCAATACGTTGCCAAGCAACTGACCGACTTCCGCAAGGAAGAAGGCGGCCGTACCAACGACGGCGACACCAAAACCATGCAGACCATTGCCAAACGCCTGAGCGACGAAGATATCGCAGCGGTGTCCAGCTACATTCAGGGCCTGCACTAAGACTGGCGAATCGAGCGTCGAACGGGACGTACATCTCCTGCAACGTTAACGCTCTATTAATCCGTCGCAGCAAGTATAAAAAGGGTGGCTCAGGCCGCCCTTTTTTGTGCCTGCTGCCGTTACACTACAGAACTCAAGCCCGCCATGGCCTGTCTGAAAACAGGTCGCGCGAGGCGACCCAAATTGTCCAGGAGTAAAGCATGCGTAATCTGATCATCAGCGCCGCACTCGTCGCTGCCAGCCTGTTCGGCATGACTGCCCAAGCCGCCGAAGCACCCGCCGCCCCTTATGTCGAACTGAGCAATCCGGTTCCGGTCGCTGTGCCTGGCAAGATCGAAGTCGTTGAGCTGTTCTGGTACGGCTGCCCGCATTGCTACGCTTTCGAGCCGGTGATCAATCCTTGGGTCGAGAAGCTGCCTTCCGACGTGAACTTCGTTCGTATTCCAGCCATGTTCGGCGGCCCATGGGACGCACACGGCCAAATGTTCCTGACCCTCGAAGCCATGGGCGTCGAGAGCAAGGTTCACGCTGCGGTGTTCAACGCGATTCAGAAAGAACACAAAAAGCTGACCGATAAAAACGATATGGCCGACTTCCTGGCGACTCAAGGCGTAGACAAGGACAAGTTCCTGGCGACCTTTGACTCCTTCGCCGTTAAAGGCCAGATCGTCAAAGCCAAAGAACTGGCCAAGAAATATGAAATCTCCGGCGTGCCAACCATGATCGTCAACGGCAAGTATCGCTTTGACGTGGGTTCTGCCGGTGGCGCCGAGCAAGCCCTGCAACTGGCCGACAAATTGGTCGACAAAGAGCGAGCGGCTAACAAGGCTGCTGCCAACTAAGCGCGGGGCCTGCCATGCGCCGCTGGGGTACTGAACGCATCGTTGGCCTGCATGATCCGCGGGTCAACGAACATCACCTGGAGTCGACGGGCCTGCCCGCAGACAGCCGTCTGCGCTTGCTCAGTTTCAATATCCAGGTCGGCATCAGTACCGAGCGGTATCGGCACTACCTGACCCGGGGCTGGCAACATTTGTTGCCGCATACCGGGCGTGCTGACAATCTGCAAAAGATCGGCAATCTGTTGGGCGACTTCGATCTGGTTGCCCTGCAGGAAGCCGATGGCGGCAGCCTGAGATCCGGCTACGTCAACCAAGTCGAACACCTGGCGCAACTCGGCGCTTTCCCCTACTGGTATCAACAACTCAATCGCAATCTCGGCCGTCTCGGCCAGCACAGCAATGGCGTGCTCAGCCGCCTGCGCCCGTGGGCGATTGAAGATCATCCGCTGCCGGGGCCCAAGGGTCGCGGGGCAATCCTGGTGCGTTTTGGTGAAGGCCCGGAAGCGCTGGTGGTGGTCATGATGCACCTGGCCCTGGGCGCCCGTGCCCGGAGCATGCAACTGGCTTACATCCGCGAGCTGATTGGCGGATACAAGCATCAAGTGCTGATGGGCGACATGAACACCCACGCCAGTGACCTGCTGCAAAATTCTCCGTTGCGCGACCTCGGCCTGCTGGCACCGCAACTGGAAGCGACCTTCCCCAGCTGGCGCCCGCAGCGTTGCCTGGACCACATTCTGCTGAGCCCGACCCTGACGCTGGAAAAGGTCGAAGTGCTGGCACAACCCATTTCCGATCACCTGCCGGTCGCGGTAGAGATTCGTCTGCCGGGTTCGCTCACGGCCGATGCATTGCCCGCGTTGAGTCCTGCCCCTCGCGGAACCCATGAATGAGCGACGAAACACAACGCTGGAAAGAGAAATACCTCAAAAGCATCGAACAACAGGAAAAGCTCGAGCGTCGCTGGGACGCCCGGCTCGACCTGCTGCGGCGCGGCCTGGTGCGCAGCACGCTGGCGGCCGAGGGCACCGACCGCGCAGTTGACCAATGCATGAAAGAAATGCGCGAAGTCATCCGCACCAATGACATGGACGCCGGTCTGGCGGCACTGCTTCCGCGCCTGGAAAAAGCGGTACTCGACTCTGAACAGCGTCGCGAAACCCGAGTCAATCAGACCAGCGCCGCACTGACCGCGCTGGTGGCGCAACTGCAGACATTGCCGCTACCCCGTGAAGTGAGCCGCCCACTCAAGAACTTTGCCAAAACACTGGACGGACGCGTCGGCCAGGCACGAGAGATCCCGTTGCTGCTCAGCGAGCTGAGCGGCCTGCAAGGTAAAGCCTTGAATCAGCTGGAGAACCCGGCGGAACCCGGTCGTCCGGGCTTGTTGCAGCGCTTGTTTGGTAATCGTGAAACGGAAGATGCGATACAGCAGGTGGCCCCCCCGGAGGCGCAAGCGCCCACCCCGCCGCCTGTCGAAGAGATTGCTGCGGCACCTCCCGAACTGCCGCGAGCGATCGTCGATCCCGCGCCAGTTGCCGACGAGCCACGCGTGACGCCGCCCTCCGATCATCCTGCCGAGCCCGATCCAGAGGTGATCGAAGCACCCGCTGAGACGACGCCAATCGCTGAAGTCGTGGCATTCGTGCCGCCAGTCCATGAGCCCCTGCGAACGCCGGAGGCTCCTGTCCAGCCGGAAAGTGAACAACCAGAGCCACCGACACCCGTCGCCTCCCCGGCCGCCATGTCTACGGTTGTCGAGACTCAACTGGCGACCAATCCAGACGAGTTGACCCCGACGGTAATTCTCGACAGCGCATTGGCCGCCATCGATCCGGAACAATCTGAACACGATATTCTCTACGCCCTGCCCGACTCGCCAGAACCGTCCTACAGCTCCGTCGCCAAGCACATCGAAGACACGCTTCTGGGTCTGCTGGACGACCTTTCGCTGCCCGAGCGCCATCGGCCACAAGCCGAAGCGATGCGCGATCGCCTGCAAAACGGCTTGAACTGGTACGAGTTGCTGCCGATTCTCGACGATCTGGCTACATTGATGCTGGCGATCAACGACAGCGGCCAGCATGAATTCGAAGTTTATCTGCAGCAACTCAACGAGCGCCTCGAGTCATTCCAAAGCAACCTGCAGGCCGCCAGCGAAGGTCATGCCGACAACCACTCTGCCGCACGCGAAATGGACTCGCAGATCCGCGAGCAGGTAGACGGCCTGCAGAGCAGCATGCAGGAGGCGGCGAACCTCGACGATCTCAAGCACGTCCTGGAGAACCACCTCGAAGGCCTGCTGGGGACCATGGATCAGCACCAGAAGCAGCGCGACGAGCGCGAGCAGGAAGTGGCGGCACGCCTCAAAAGCCTGGCCGAACGCGTGGCGCACATGGAGCAGGAAGCCCAAGGCTATCGCGAGCACCTTGAAGAGCAGCGCCAGAAAGCCTTGGTCGACCCGCTGACCGGGCTGCCCAACCGGGCGGCCTGGAGCGAACGGCTCGATCACGAAATCAGCCAGTGGCAGCAACACGGCAACAACCTGTTGCTGGCCATGCTCGACCTCGATCATTTCAAACGCATTAACGACAACTATGGTCACCTGGCGGGCGACAAGGTGCTGAAAATCATCGCCAGCGTGTTGCGCAAACGCCTGCGCGGCACCGATTTCATCGCGCGGTTTGGCGGTGAAGAGTTTGTGCTGTTGATGCCGGGCACGGTGCCAGCGGCGGGGGCAAAACTGTTGGAAAACCTGCGCGCATCCATCGAAGCCTGCCCATTTCATTTCAAGGGGGAGCCAGTGACCATTACCGTTTCGATGGGGATGACGGCGTTCAAACCCGGAGAGCACAGCGATATGGTGCTCAAAAGAGCCGATCAGGCGTTGTACCGCGCCAAACATGCAGGCCGCAATCGGATGGAATTCGGCTGAGAGTCAATTGTTCCATTTTGTTTAAATGGTCCCGCTAGCCGTCGTCACGCAAGGCATTACGTTACACTGTTGCATTACTGTCTTGCGTGTACTGTCCTTTGCCATGAAATATCTTGCTCTCTTCGTGTCGCTTCTATTGGCCGGCTGTGCCAGTGGCCCCCGGTTCGACACCAGCCATCCTTCAGCCAATCACGACAGCCGCATTCAGTTCGTGGTGGTTCATTACACCTCCGCATCGCTGGAACGCTCGCTGCAACTGCTGACCCACGGCGAGGTCAGCAGCCACTACCTGATCGGCGATGATAAAAACGCCACCATCTATAAGTTGATGGATGAAAACCTGCGGGCATGGCACGCCGGAGAAAGTGAATGGCAGGGTCGGACCTGGTTGAACTCAAGCTCCATCGGCATCGAAATCGTCAACCCAGGATTCAAGGCAACCCCGACCGGAGGGCGTTACTGGTACCCCTACAGCGAAGCCCAGGTCCAGTCGTTGATCGTGTTGCTCAAGGACATCAGCAAACGTTACGCCATCAGTCCGCGCAGTATCATCGGCCATAGCGACATCGCACCGCTGCGCAAGCTGGATCCGGGGCCCGCTTTCCCCTGGAAACGGTTGGCGGCCGAAGGTCTTGGCGTCTGGCCGAACGAACAGGCAGTGGCGCGCCAACAGGTGCAGTTCAACGCTGAACTGCCGAGCATCAGCTGGTTTCAGGGACAACTGGCTCGCCTGGGCTATGCCACGCCGCAAACCGGTGAGCTGGATGTTGCGACACGTCACGTGATTGCAGCTTTTCAGATGCATTTCCGGCCATCCCTCTTCGACGGTATGCCAGACGCGCAAACGGCCGCTCTTCTTCAAGTATTGAATCAGACAAAATAATGACGCCCGCCCGACGGTCCGGGCTTTTTCTCAATCAGCAGCTATAACTCATTGGTAATTCTTCGGATATTCCCACATGACCGCTGCTCGAGAGACGCTTCGTAGCTGGTTCTATCGCCCATGGTTTTTGGCGATGCTGGCTGCTGCCCTGAGCAGCGTATTGCTATTGGCGCTCAGCCTGTTCGTGGCAATGCATCAGATCGAGCAGAACGAAAGCCAGGAAATGAACGCGCAGGGTGAGCGATTTCTTGCGCGCCTGGAGCAGTTGTTCGGGCAGCTGCGCGAAGGACTCGATGATCTGGAGGCCCAACCGCTGCGAACCTGCGACAAAGACATGATCGCCACTTTGCAGCAGGTCACCTTCAATTACCGCTTCGTTTACGAGGCCGTCTATATGGATGCCTCGAAGATCTGCTCTAACCGTCCGCGCCAGGACGGAACGTCACTGGCACGACCACCGGACATCAAAGACCCCACTTACAGTTATTGGCTGAACACCACCACCGAACCGGATGAAAACCGGGCCGCGCTCATGCTCGGGCGTGGCAATTTCCGTGTCGCGACCTCTCGCGGACATTTGACCGACATGGTCGACCTGTCGCCGGGCAGCAGTCTTTTGGTGATACTCGACCACGGTACCCGCGCGATTCCGGTGCTGGGCTCCCCGCAAGCCTGGCCACCGACCAAGCCTTGGCCACCCAAAGGCAGTGATGTCTTGCAAGTCACCCCGACTCGCTTGATTTATCTGATGCCGACCAAAAGCCCTGAATACCAATTGGTGCTGATCACCCCGCGCACCGGCGTGAATGTACCCGCCGCCTGGTGGTGGCTGGTGCCGGCCAGCCTGGCGCTGGGAGTCGTCGTGGGCTTCATGGTGTTTCTGCTGGTGCGGCAGCGACAGTCGCTGGACGCCGAATTGGCTGGCGCGATACGGCGAGGCGAGTTGCAGGTGTTGTACCAGCCCATCTTCGATCTCGACAGCCGCAACTGTGTCGGGGCTGAAGCCTTGCTGCGCTGGCGCCGCCCGGATGGCACCCTGACCAGTCCCGACCTGTTCATTCCCATGGCGGAGAACACGGGCCAGATCCGCCAGATGACCGACTTCGTCCTGCAACGCTTGCTGGAGCAGCTTGGGCATTTGTTGCGGGCCAATCCGCAACTGTACATCTCGGTCAATCTGGCAGCCTGCGACGTCATGGTGCCGCGTATCGGTCAGGTGATGGCGCGCCTGTTGATCCTGCACCGTGTGGCGGCCAAACAGATTGCCTTTGAAGTGACCGAGCGCGGTCTGATCGATGTGGTGGTGGCCCGGGAAAACCTGCAAGCCTTGCGCGACGTCGGGCATCAGGTGTTGATCGATGACTTTGGCACTGGCTATTGCAGCCTCGCCTATCTGCAAACCCTGCCAGTGGATTGCCTGAAAATCGACAAGGCGTTTATCGATGCGCTGGGGCATGACGCCGCCAGCAGCGGTGTGGCGCCGCACATCATTCACATGGCCCAGGCGCTGCAACTCAAAGTGATTGCCGAGGGCATCGAACATGAAGCGCAAGCAGCGTTTCTGAGCAGTGAAGGGGTGAAATACGGTCAGGGCTGGTTATTCGCCCATGCGTTGAGCGCCGTTCAGTTCATCGAACTGATTACACGTGGCCGGCGATTGACCGGCCGACGCCTGGATGACGAAGCGTAAGCGCACGTTAAACCGCCAGCGCCATGTAGAACTGAGTGCCCTGCCCCGGCCGCGAATAGACGCCCATTCGCCCACCGTGCAACTGCACGATTTCCTTGCACAACGCCAGGCCAAGCCCCGCGCCACCCTTCTTGCGCCCGACCTGTACAAAGGGTTCGAAGATCCGCCCCTGCTGGCCATAAGCGATACCTTCGCCATTGTCCTCAACGCTGATAATCACCCGTTCGCCGTGGCGTCGCGCCTGCAAGCGGATCTGGCCATCAGCGCCGGTATGACGCAACGCATTGTCGATGAGGTTATCGAGCACCCGGTCGAGTTGTGGCTGATCGGCCTGCAACCACGGCAATGGCCCCTGCACTTCGACCAGCAAATCGATGCCCTTCTCTTGCGCGGTATCGGCAAACCTCGAACGGGCCTGCTCCAGCAGCTCCTCGATGGAGCACGGCGCCAGG
This sequence comes from Pseudomonas sp. SJZ080, assembly GCF_007828295.1. Lineage (NCBI taxonomy): Bacteria > Pseudomonadati > Pseudomonadota > Gammaproteobacteria > Pseudomonadales > Pseudomonadaceae > Pseudomonas > Pseudomonas sp. SJZ080. The sequence goes on along the minus strand of NZ_VIUK01000024.1, from coordinate 53,184 downwards.
GAAAGTTTCTGCAAGCCGTTCTGGTAGCGCGAGAAATTCAGCAGGTCGTTGATCAACTGCATCAAGCGCTGCATTTCTTCATTCACGGTGTCGAGCAGGTCGGCCTCTCGCGAGTCCTCGGGGAAATGCGCGCGCTCGCGGAACAGGCCGAACGCCATGTGCATCCCGGTGACCGGCGTACGCAGCTCATGGGAGGCGCGCAATACAAATTCGCTGCGCACCCGTTCGAACGCCCGCTGCTCGGTGACGTCATGCAGCACCATCACCGCTCCCAGGATGTGGCCCTGGGTATGACTGACCGGCGTCAGGCTGTAAGTGAGCAAGCGCGATTCACCATCGACCTCGATACTCAGGTCTTCCGGTGCGCGCTCCAGCGTGCCTCCGCGCAGTACCAGTTGCAGCTGTTGATCCAGCTCGGGGCGTTCGAGCGCCGAGCCCAACCCTTGGCCGAGACGGTCGGTATCCCAACCCAACTGGCGCTGCGCCACCGGGTTGAGGTGTTCCAGATGACCATCGCGGTCGATCATCAACAGACCGTCGTCAATGCTGTCGAGTACCGCCTGCAGACGCTGCTGGCCCGCGAGCAATTCGTCGATATTGGTGGCTTGGTGCTGACGCAGCGCCTCGGCCATGATCCCGAAGCGCTTGGTCAGCTGATTCATTTCCACCGCCGAAGAAATCGGCAGGGTCACCTCGAAGTTGCCCTGGCCGATGTGATCAGCGGCCTGAGCCAGGGCTTCGATCGGCTCACCGAAACGTCGAGCGATCGCATGGGCGGTTACGAAACCTATGATCAACACTGCCAGCCCCACCAACCCAAGCAGGCCGGCAATCAGCAGCGCCCGATCCCGGGCCTGGCGTTGCGTTTCATTGATGCTGTCCAGCGCGCGCTTGTGCTCGGTGATCAGACCGTTGCGCAGCACATTGAATTTTTCGGTAAGCGCTTCGTTGCCACTCAACACATGGGACGGATCACTCGACAGGGCCAGCGCCTGAAGAAAGCTCAGGTAATCGTTTTTGGCTTGCAAGAATCCGTACTTGCGCCCCTCGCTGCCCTGATCACGGGCGATGCCTTCATCCAACAGCTGAACATAATGCTGCTTGGACGCTTCGAATGCCGCCGGGTCGGGTTTGTCGCTCATCATCAGAATCAACTGGTCGCCCAAGGCCTGGCGCAATTTCAGGCCCAGATCCAGAGTGGCGAAGTCGTTGCGCACCAAGGCTTCCTGGGTTCCAGCCATCTGCATCACACTGATCAGCCCGAGCAACAGCCCAAGCAGCGCTACGGTGATCAGAGCGGAAATACTCAGAAAAAGCCGAGTACGCAACTTCATCGCCAGTTTCATCGGGCAGGACTCACAGGTTGTACTGCTTGCGTTTGCGGTACAGCGTCGAAGCGTCAATGCCGAGTGTCTTCGCGGCCTGGTCCAGTGTGTCGGCGGTGGCCAGCACCGCGCCGATGTGCGCCTTCTCCAGTTCGTCCAGACTCAGTGCAGCGCCAATGCGTGGCGCATTGTTTACCGGGGTCTCTGCCATCCCCAGGTGGCTGATTTCGACGCGCTCCTGTGGACAAATAATGCTCGCCCGCTCAACCACGTTACGCAACTCTCGAATGTTCCCCGGCCAGCGGTAGCTCAACAGCGCTTCACGGGCCTCGTCGCTGAAGCCTCGCGCCGGGCGCGCGTATTCCTTGACGAATCGAGCCAGGAAGCGGTCAGCCAGGTTCAGGATATCCTCCCGGCGTTCGCGCAACGGCGGCAGATGCAAGGTGATGACGTTCAAGCGATAGAGCAAATCTTCACGGAAACGGCCGTCGCGCACCATGTCTTCAAGATTGAGGTTGGTAGCGGCCAGGATGCGCACATCGGCACGGCGGGTCACGGGATCGCCGACCCGCTCGTATTCCTTATCTTGAATGAAACGCAGCAACTTTGGTTGCAATGTCAGGGGAAAATCGCCGATCTCGTCAAGAAACAGCGTGCCCCCATCCGCCTGATTCACTCGTCCAAGGGTACTTTCGCTCGCCCCCGTAAAAGCCCCACGGCTGTGGCCGAAGAGTTCGCTTTCCATCAATTCGGCCGTCAGCGAAGGGCAGTTGATGGTGACGCAGGATTTTTTCGCTCGCTTGCTCCAGCCGTGAATGGCTTGGGACAGTTCGCCTTTACCGGTGCCGGACTCACCGAGAATCAGAATGTTGGCATCGGTACTGGCCACTTGGCGGGCGGTTTCGAGCACCACTTTCATGGCCGGGCTGTGGGAGTCCAGGCCGTCCTTGGGTTTGCGCACTTCACCTTCCAGCGCCTCCAGCCGTGCCGACAGTTGCCGAACTTCGAGTTGCTTGGCGGTGGCCAGGCGCAATTGATCGGGGCTGCACGGCTTGACCAGATAATCAGCGGCGCCCGCCTGAATCGCATCGACGGCGGTGTCCACGGCCGAGTGAGCAGTGACGATGACAACGCGCATCCACGGCGCCTGAATACGCATCTGGGCCAGTACATCGAGGCCGTTGTCCTCGCCGAGGCGCAAATCGAGGAAGCACAGGTCAAACACCTGGCGTTGCAACAACGCATCAGCCTGCGCCGCACTGTTGGCGGTGGCGACGCTATAGCCTTCGTCTTCGAGGCAGTAACGGAACGTTCGCAGGATGGCGGACTCGTCGTCCACCAGCAGAATGCGGCCCTGATGCTCGGTGGCTGATTCCATTTTCCTACGCTCCTTAGTGAATGATCTTGGTTAGTCCGGGAAAAATCGGGCAAGTTGCATGGTTGATTCTGGTCGATTCCGACCACATCAGGGTAGCTATCTGCTCACCCTACGGCTAATCGCCTGATTTTGTTGTTTTTTTATCGGATCGCTGGTTTCAGGTGCGCTCCCGACTTCCTGTGAGACATCTACGCCCTTCCCGCAATTCAAAAATTCTGAAAGCGCCTGCAAATCAATCGTGCATTACGCACGACGTCAAATTGGTCATCGTGCAGGATGCGTCCTATGCGATTCCTACAACAAATATAACTTATTGATTTTATTATATTTTTTATTCAAAAAAAGCTGGCATGCAGGCTGCAATGATCTGACCAACAAGGGCATCAGAACCGTCGCCCTCAACAAGATCACCACACAGTGTGGGAGGAGCTTCAGGATGTGTCGCCAACGTGCCGCCCAATTGCGTATCTCGCCACTGCATATCCAGCAAGGCCTGTTTGCTGTCCTGGCGCTATTAATCACCTTGATCGGCGGCCAGCAGTTTCAACGCTGGGAGCAGAGTCAGGAGCAAGAAGCGCCACGCCTGTCGATTCCGCATCCGACCCAAACCCACTTCAGCGCCGTCAGCAGCAGCAATTCCGCCGACAGCGCCCCCATGCGAATGATGGACGTCGACCAGGCTCAGCCTGCGGATGAGATGCAACGTCAGGATCGCTGGGTGTTTTAAACACACGAACTTGGCGCATTCGATGCGCCGGGACACGCATCACAAGCATCACCTCTAAATAGAAGCGTAAGGAGAATCACCATGTTGAGCTGGGCAATCACATTCTTGATCATTGCCATCATCGCTGCAGTACTGGGCTTCGGTGGTATCGCGGGCACCGCCACGGGTATCGCCAAGATTCTCTTTGTCGTGTTCCTGGTGATGTTCATTGCTTCGTTCTTCTTTGGCCGTCGCGGTCGAGGTTGAAGATGAGCGTTTTACTGAAAACGATGGCAGCCGCCCTGCTTCTGGGCGGCAGCGCCATTGCGATGGCAGCTAATGATGGCCAGTCGCGGGTCAACGAGTTGTTGAGCGCAGACCCGCAGTTCCACGACACCTGGCAAGGCGTCGTGAAGAAGGAAGAACGCCTGCCGGAATGGGTGATGAACCTGTCCGGTGACGCCGAACAAATGAATGCCGTTGAAGAAGATGGCGATAAGTATCTGGTGGGGCCGCTCTGCGAATCGCAGGGTACATGCCTCAACAAACGCCTGATCGTGGCCGTCAGCTTCGACAAGAAGGATGCCTACGGCATGTTGGTCGAAGTGCCTGCAGGGTTGCCGGCCGACAAGTCGCCCACGCGGCATGCCGACTACCGCTTCCTCGGCAAGCCTGACCAGGGCATGCAGGACCTGTTGATGGAGCAACTGAAGAAAGATCCGAACTGGTACTGAATTTGTCACATGAAAGAAGCAGCATTGCTTCTCTCTAATGCGCTACCCGAGGAAGGTAGACGCATGACCAAGGGGTCGGGACGTTCTGCCTGTTTCAGGGGCGGAGTGACCTACGGGTACAGGGAGTGCCTGCGCAAGGGCCGGGTCAGGTAAAAGCTGCGACGCAAGTTCGCCGTCCCCAGATGGCACGACGGACTTGCGGAGAGCTTATGCGCGCAATGCGTTGAACTGCAGCGATCCATTCGATTTCGTTCCTCACGCCCCATTCGTACGAATGATCACCGGAAAATACGCCTCCCGGTATTTCTTGCGTGACCGTACATCGAGAAAAAACCGCCTGATTTTGCAGTGATTTCTCGTCCCTTATGGTCGGTTTCTTCTGAAATACCCCTCCCGCGAAAATGAGCAAAAAACACCCACCCTGCCCGGAAATGGCCGGTTCACGGCACGTATGCCTGCCGAAATGTCACATTCGAACTGTTTGCGACGTCGGTTTCAGCAAAAAAACCTCATGCCGATTCGGCATAGGGTAGGCGTTTACGGCATTAGACGTCGCTTCCTTGCATCGGAATAGTTGCGCCTTTTTTCGCCTGCCAGAGAGCCATGAACAATCGCTCCGGGGCACCTTATACGGGGGCAGATGCTCAAGACTTTTTCGCCACAAGCGTTCCAGTTGCTGCATCTGCCCGAGTCAAACGCAAGTAAGGGTAAAGATATGAAGAAGGCAAAGCTCAGCCTCGCCTGGCAGATCCTCATCGGTCTGGTATTGGGGATTGCAATCGGTGCGCTGCTCAACCATTTCAGCGCCGAGAAGGCCTGGTGGATCAGCAACGTCCTGCAACCGGCAGGCGATATCTTTATCCGTCTGATCAAGATGATTGTGATCCCGATCGTGATCTCGTCACTGATCGTCGGTATTGCCGGCGTTGGTGATGCGAAAAAGCTCGGCAGCATCGGCCTGAAGACCATCATCTACTTCGAGATCGTGACCACGATCGCTATCGTTGTCGGCCTGGTGTTGGCCAATGTGTTCCACCCGGGCGCCGGCATTGACATGAGCACGCTGGGTACGGTGGACATTTCCAAGTACCAGGCCACGGCGGCCGAGGTTCAGCATGAACATGCGTTCATCGAAACCATCCTCAATCTGATCCCGTCGAACATCTTCGCCGCCATCGCTCGCGGTGAAATGCTGCCGATCATCTTCTTCTCGGTGCTGTTCGGTCTCGGTCTGTCGAGCCTCAAGCCCGAATTGCGCGACCCGCTGGTGACAATGTTCCAGGGCGTTTCGGAAAGCATGTTCAAGGTCACCCACATGATCATGAACTACGCCCCGATCGGCGTTTTCGCACTGATCGCGGTGACTGTGGCCAACTTCGGCTTCGCGTCCCTGCTGCCGCTGGCCAAACTGGTGATCCTGGTTTACTTCGCCATCGCCTTCTTCGCCTTCATGGTGCTGGGCCTGATTGCCCGCCTGTTCGGCTTCTCGGTGATCAAGCTGATGCGCATCTTCAAGGATGAGCTGATGCTGGCGTACTCCACCGCCTCCTCCGAAACCGTGTTGCCGCGTGTGATCGAGAAGATGGAAGCCTACGGCGCGCCGAAAGCCATTTGCAGCTTCGTGGTGCCGACCGGTTACTCGTTCAACCTCGACGGTTCGACCCTGTACCAAAGCATCGCGGCGATCTTCATTGCCCAGCTGTACGGCATCGACCTGTCGATCAGCCAGCAGTTGCTGCTGGTGCTGACGCTGATGGTCACCTCCAAAGGTATCGCCGGTGTTCCGGGCGTGTCCTTCGTGGTGTTGCTGGCCACTTTGGGCAGTGTGGGGATTCCGCTGGAAGGCCTGGCGTTCATTGCCGGTGTCGACCGCATCATGGACATGGCGCGTACCGCACTGAACGTGATCGGCAATGCCTTGGCCGTACTGGTCATCTCCCGTTGGGAAGGCATGTACGACGACGCCAAGGGCCAGCGCTACTGGAACTCGCTGCCGCACTGGCGCAGCAAGGAAAAATTGCCGGCAGGCGAGATTTCCCGCAACTAAACCTGTAGGAGCCGGCTTGCTGGCGATCCGGACACTGCGGTTTATCAGACATACCGCGTTATCGTTCATCGCCAGCAAGCCGGCGCCTACAAGATGTGGCATTTATATGAACCCCGGAGAAATCCGGGGTTTGTCGTTTCTGGCTACCCCGCTATCATTCGCCACATTCTTCGGGGGATTCAACTGATGCTCAATGGCCTGTGGCTTGGCTTCTTCATCGTGGCGGCCGTATCGGCGCTGGCGCAATGGCTGATCGGTGGTAACGCCGGGATCTTCGCGGCGATGGTGGAAAGCATTTTCGCCATGGCCAAGTTGTCGGTCGAGGTCATGGTCCTGCTGTTCGGCACCCTGACCCTCTGGCTGGGTTTTCTGCGCATCGCCGAGAAGGCCGGGATCGTCGAATGGCTGGCCAAGGCGCTGGGCCCGTTGTTCCTGCGCCTGATGCCGGGAGTGCCCGCAGGTCACCCGGCCATCGGCCTGATCACCCTGAACTTCGCCGCCAACGGCCTGGGCCTGGACAACGCCGCCACACCAATCGGCCTCAAGGCCATGAAGGCGCTGCAAGAGCTCAACCCCAGCGACACCATTGCCAGCAACGCGCAGATCCTGTTTCTGGTACTCAACGCCTCCTCCCTGACCCTGCTGCCCGTGACGATCTTCATGTACCGCGCGCAGCAAGGCGCGCCGGACCCGACGCTGGTGTTCCTGCCGATCCTGCTCGCTACCAGTTGCTCGACACTGGTGGGATTGCTGTCGGTGGCGGTCATGCAGCGCCTGCGCCTGTGGGACCCGGTGGTGCTTGCCTACCTGATCCCCGGTGCCCTCGCCCTCGGCGGCTTCATGGCGTTGCTGGCGACACTCTCGGCGACTGCTCTGGCCGGCTTGTCCTCGATCCTCGGCAACGTGACGCTGTTCGGCCTGATCATGCTGTTCCTGGTGATCGGCGCGCTGCGCAAAGTGAAGGTTTATGAGGCGTTCGTCGAAGGCGCGAAAGAAGGCTTCGACGTGGCCAAGAATCTGCTGCCGTACCTGGTGGCGATGCTGTGCGCGGTGGGCGTGCTACGCGCGTCCGGAGCGCTGGATTTCGGCCTCGACGGGATTCGGCATCTGGTGGAGTGGGCCGGTTGGGACACGCGCTTCGTCGATGCGCTGCCGACGGCGATGGTCAAGCCGTTCTCCGGCAGCGCGGCCCGGGCAATGCTGATTGAAACCATGAAGACGTCCGGGGTAGACAGCTTCCCGGCGTTGGTGGCAGCGACGATTCAGGGCAGCACGGAAACGACGTTTTATGTATTGGCGGTGTATTTCGGCGCGGTGGGGATTCAGCGGGCGCGGCATGCGGTGGGGTGTGCGTTGCTGGCGGAATTGGCCGGGGTGCTCGGGGCCATTGGCGTTTGCTACTGGTTCTTCGGTTAAACACAAAACCTTGTGGGAGCGGGCTTGCTCGCGATGGCGGAGTGTCAGGCAACATCAATGCTGACTGACACACCGCTTCGCGAGCAAACCCACTCCCACATTTGATCTGTGCAGGGCTTCAAGGTCGCGGTGGCGGCGCGACTTTCTGTCCTTGCTCAACCGCCCAACTCACCACCTGCGCCGTCAACTGATCACTCGCCTGGCCAAACCCGACCACCACCGCTGGCACCTTCACATCGCTCAGCGGCTGACGCACTTCAAAGCGGCGACTGGCGAGAATCCGCTGGTCATAACCACGCACCAACAACGCATCGAGACGCACAACGACACTCGCCGCTGTGCCTTGGTATTCAGTCTGGAACGCCTGCAAGCTCCCGCCCAATTCCAGGTCCGCCTGGAAATTGCTGTCGTCGGTGCTCAGCAACGCAACCCGACCGTCACGCTGAAAACCATCCAGCAGACGATTACGCAACAGCACCGGCGCCGGGTCGCTCCAGCGTGAAGCCTTGTAGCTGCTGATCAGATCGCCTTGCGGAATCACGGCGATCTGCGGACTGTTCAACGCCTCGCTGGCCTGCGGCTTGGTCAGGCGCAGGGACCAGCGCTGCGGCGTGCCGTGGCTGGGAGAAACGCTCTGGGCCGAAGGCAACCGATACACATCGGACGGCTCGGACTTGGGAAGGATCGAGCAAGCGCTGGTCAACGCAACAGCGCCGAGGAGGGCAATGTGACGCAGCTTCATGGCGTGAACTCCTTGTTCTTGTCATTGCCCAGCAGGTAACCGCTGGGGTTGGCTTCCAGGCGTTGGGAAATCGCCCGCAACGACGTCAGGGTGTCGCGCAACTCGCGCACTGCCGGGGCCAAGCCGTTAAGACCTTGCATGCCGCTGTTGAGGGAATCCTGATTGTTGGTGAGCAACTTGTTGATCGTCGCGCTGCTTTGTTCCAGCGACTTCATGGCCTGCTCGGCACTGCCGAACATCTGTTTGCCCTGATCGTTGAGCATGCCGTTGGCGTTGCGCATCAGCGCCGACGTCTGCTCCAGCATCGCGCCGGCCTGCTTGCCGACCGACGCCAGTTGCTGCATCGCCTGACGGATGTCGCCGCGCTGATCGGCGATGGTGCCGGTGGTTTGTTCCAAGTGTTCGAGGGTCTTGCTGATGCGCTCGACGTTCTCCGCGGAAAACATCTGATTGGCGTTGTGCATCAAGACGTTCACACCGGCCATCAAATCGTTGCTGTCGTTGAGCAGCCGGGCGATGGGCGAGGGCGATGCGATGATGGTCGGCAAATTACCGTCCTTGCCCCTGAGCGTCGGGCTTTGCGGCGTGCCACCGCTGAGCTGGATGATCGACGTACCGGTGATCCCGGTCAGAGCCAGTTTGGCCTGGGTGTCTTCCTTGATCGGCGTATCACCGCCCAGGCGAATCCGCGCCAGTACGCGGCGCGGGTCTTTCGGGTCCAGGCGCAACGTCACCACATCGCCGACCTTGATCCCGCTGTACTGCACCGCGCTGCCTTTGGACAAACCGCTGACCGCCTCGTTGAAGACGATTTCGTAATCCTTGAACTCGGTATCGACGCTGGACTTGGCCAGCCACAAGCCGAAGAGCAGGGCGCCTGCCACCACAATCACGGTGAACAGGCCGATCAATACATGATGGGCTCAGGTTTCCATGTCAGACCTCATTCAACTGTTGAGCGGCCGTCAGCGCCGCGCGGCCGCGAGGGCCATGGAAGTATTCGTGAATCCATGGGTCGTCGGTTTCCGAGACCTTGTCGATGGCGTCCGCCACCAGCACTTTCTTCTGCGCCAGCACCGCCACGCGGTCGGTGATGGTGTAGAGCGTGTCGAGGTCATGGGTGACCAGAAACACACTCAAACCCAACGCGTCGCGCAGGGTCAGGATCAACTGATCGAAAGCCGCCGCGCCAATCGGGTCGAGGCCGGCGGTGGGTTCGTCGAGGAACAGGATGTCCGGGTCCAGCGCCAGCGCGCGGGCCAGTGCCGCGCGCTTGATCATGCCGCCGGACAGCGAAGCGGGGTACTTGTCCGCCGCCGACAGCGGCAACCCGGCCAGCGCCAGTTTGACCGCCGCCAGGTGTTCGGCATCGTCGCGGCTCAGGCCTGCGTGTTCGATCAGGGGCAGGGCGACGTTTTCGGTCACGGTCAGCGAAGAGAACAGGGCGCCTTTCTGGAACAGCACGCCGAAGCGTCGTTCGACCATCGAGCGCTCGTGTTCGGGCAGCGTCGGGAGGTTCTTGCCAAAGACCTTCACCACCCCTTCGCTGGGCTGGCGCAAGCCGACAATACTGCGCAGCAGCACCGATTTGCCGCTGCCGGAACCGCCGACCACGGCCAGGATTTCGCCCTTGTACAGATCCAGGTCGAGGTTCTCGTGCACGCTCTGGCGGCCAAAACGATTGCACAGCCCACGGACTTCGATCACCGCCTCGGAGGGCGCTCGGGGTAGACGACTCACCAGCCCATCTCCATGAAAAACAGTGCGGCCACGGCGTCGAGCACGATCACCACGAAAATCGACTGCACCACACTCGACGTGGTGTGCGCCCCCACAGACTCGGCGCTGCCGCTGACCTTGAAGCCTTCAAGGCAACCAATGGCGGCGATGAGAAATGCAAAGATCGGCGCTTTGACGATCCCCACCAGAAAGTGTTGAACGCCGATGTCGGTTTGCAGCAGCGAGAGGAACATCGCCGGCGAAATATCCAGCGCCACGGCACAGACCACGCCACCGCCGACAATCCCCGAGAGCATCGCCAGAAAGGTCAGCATCGGCAGCGCCACCAGCAGCGCCAGCACACGCGGCACGACGAGCAACTCCATCGGGTCGAGGCCCAGGGTGCGAATGGCATCGATCTCTTCGTTGGCCTTCATCGAGCCGATCTGCGCGGTGAAGGCACTTGCGGTGCGGCCGGCCATCAGGATAGCGGTGAGCAGCACACCGAATTCGCGCAGGAAGGAGAACGCCACCAGGTCCACGGTGAAAATGCTCGCACCGAAACTCTGCAACACCGTCGCCCCGAGAAACGCCACCACGGCGCCCACCAGAAACGTCAGCAGGGCAACGATGGGCGCGGCGTCGAGGCCGGTCTGTTCGATGTGCGCGACCATTGGCGTGATGCGCCAGCGTTTGGGGCGCAACAGGTTGCGGGCGATGGTTTCCAGGATCAGGCCGACGAATCCCAGTAGTTGCAGGGTGTCCTGCCAGACGGCATCCACCGCGCGGCCAATGCGGGTGAGCAGTTGAATGCCGACGCCGATTTCCGGTTCCTTGATCGGCACGCAGAAGTCGGTCATTGAGCAATAAACGGTTTGCAACAAGGCACGATCGGCGACGGACAACGTGCAATCGGGATGTTCGGCGGATTTTCCCAGGCGCTCCGAACCGAGCAATTCCACCAACAGCGAGGCACCGGCGGTGTCGAGCGCGCCGAGGCTGTTGAGGTCAATGTGGGTGCTGTCGTCGTATTGGCCGCGAAGCTTTTCGCTCAGTGCCTTGAGATCGGCGTAATGGGCAAGCGTCCAGTCACCCATGACCCGCAATTGCGCAGGGGTGTGCGAGGTGTCCATCAAGGCACTGCCGGGCGTTGTGCTGCTGGTCATAAGCTCCGTGCTTGTTCGGCTGTTACGCAGAGCTACGTAATAGCACGAACCGCATTACTTTTCTTTGATCGGTGTGCTGTCCGTGATCTTGAAGCGCAACACACCGATCAACTGGCCGTCCTCGGTCAGCACCCGAACCTGCCACTTGCCCGCCGGGTTACCGGGGAAGTTCTGCTTGTGGGTCCAGGCGCGATAGCCTTCCTTGCGCCCGCCGTGGATATCCAGTGCGATGCGGTCGACTTCTTTTCCGTTGAACTGCCAGACATGGTAAATCCGCTCATCGAGACCGCGCGGCGCGTTGATCGCCGTGTAGGCGTACAGGCCGTCGCCTCGGATCTGTTCCGCGCTGACTTCTTCCAGACTCTTGCCGGGCGTGCGGTCCTGCATTTGCGTGCTGATCGCTACATCGGTCATCCACAGCGTGGCCGGCGGCACCCACGAGCGCAGCACCCAACCCACGCCGCCGATGCCGACGGTGATGCTCAGAATAGCCAGCGCGTTGCGCACCGTCCGGATCGGGAAGATCGACGCCAGGCTCGGGAACGACAGGACGACGGCCGTGCCCAGAGCCAGCTTGAAACTCTGGGACGTGGTCAGGTGCAGGATGACGGGCAGGGCGGTCAGCAGCGCAGCGAACAGCGTCAGCGTGTGCAGCGCCAGGAACGCCCAGCGCCGGGGCGCCAGCCATTTGTAGTAGAGCGGGTCGGTGATGGAAATAAGCGCGGCGATGCCCAGCAGCCCGGTGAAAAACAGCTGGCCGCTGTTCCAGGTCGTGGTGATGAAAAAGAACGGCAGGACGAAAAACAGACTTTCCTGGTGAATCATCTGCGTGGCGTAGCGCAGCAGCGGCTGGGGGATCTCGCGCTTGAAGATTCGGGTGAAGAGCTTGGTGAGGCTGTTTTCCAGCATCAACCAGATCCAGCTGAGCACCATGATGATGGTGATCCAGGTCGCCAGGCCTTGCTGACGGTCCACCAGCATGAAACTGCCGACCCCGGAGATGAAACCGCCGAGCGCAATGACCCCCGGATAGCGCTTCATCAATTCGAGGATGCGCTGTACGAACAAGGTCAGGGTAGGCATTCGGCGATTCACAATAGTCGTGGGAAAAATCCCCGACAGGTTACCGCCCGTGGGGCGGTGTGGCGAGGGTCAAATCAGCTTCGCGAGGGCACGCCGGCCTGTAGGAGCCGGCTTGCTGGCGATGCACTTCAAGGCACCGCGTTAACCCAGGAAACACGCGTTATCGTTAACGACCTTCACCAGCACGCCGGCTCCCACACGGGTAATTATTGTTTGCGATGGATCCGCCAGGCCAACAATCCGAGCACCATCAAGGCAAACACCCCGACAACCACCCACATCACCTGGTCATAACTCATCAACGGCTTCTCGATCCGCAGATAGCCCGGTTGCAACAGCAATTCGCGCATGGCCTTGTTGGCCTCTGCCAGCGTCACGCCCTGCAGCTCCCTGGCCGGGTCAGCGAAACGGCCTTCCTCGTAGTCGCCCAGCGCGCTCCAGTAGTAATCGGCCAGCGCGCTGTTGCCTTGCACGGCCCAGGCCTGACGGGCAATGGCGGCCTGCTTGAGACGGTTGAAGGTGTCGGCGTCGAGGCCGTCCTTGAGCAACCCTGCCTTCAACTCTTCCAGTACTTGCTCGGCCTGGGGCACATCGTCGCGCTCGACATCGGCGTTGAGGCTCATGAAACCCACTCCGCCAAACACCTCGCGCTCGGCCGAGGGGCCGTAGGACAAACTGTGCGCCAGGCGCAACTGGCGATAGAGCGCCCAGTCCAGATAGTCCTTGAGCAGGTCGAAGGTTTCGTCGTGCTGGTCTTCCAGCACCGGCTCCGGCACCAGCCAGTGCAACTTCGCTCCACCGCCGACAAAGCCGTGACTCAACGTGCGCTCGTGGGCCGCGCTGGCCTGGATTTGCGGCAGTGGCGGGTGATCGGTCGGGGCAACCGCCTCGAGTGCGCCCCACGCCCGTTCCAGATAAGCCGGCAGCAAGCGGTCGAGGTCGCCGACCATGATCAGTGTCATGTTGTTCGGCGCGTACCAGGCCTTGCGTGCCGTCTCCAGTTGTTCACGGGTCAGGTGATCGACCTCAGCCCGCTCCGGGCACTTGAGCCCCAGCTCCACGGCCAATTGATTGCTCGCCGTGTGGCCCAGATCCTGACGATCCAGCCAGCGTTGCAAGTGTGAGTAATGGCCACCGTCCTCGCGCTCGACCACCTGTTTGGCGGCGTTGATCGCGTTGTCGTCGATTCGGGTCTGGGTCAGCAGCGCCAGCAGCAGGTCGAGGACCTTGCGCTGGTTTTTCGCCGGGGCCTCGATGACAAACGTGGTATCGGCATTGCTGGTGTAGGCGTTCCACTCACCGCCGAGCGCTTGCATGCGTTCTTCCAGACCGCCTTCGCCGGTGGCGTCGATGCCGCTGAACAGCAGGTGTTCGAGCAGATGCGGCAGCTCCTTTTCGGCGCAGCTGAAATCATCGATACCGACGCCGACCACCAGCCGAATTGCCACATGCCCGCGTTCGGTGCCGGGTTTGAGCAGCATTTGCAGGCCATTGGGCAGCGTATAGCCCTCGACCTGAAAGCGATCCAGGGCAAACGAAGGGAGAGATGCAAGCAACAGACAGGCGAACAACAGACAACGCATAGCACGCTTCCAGGCAATCAATCGGAGATCCGTGTCGTCAGTCTGGCCGTCTTCGCGAGCAAGCCCGCTCCCACAGGTGATCGAGTCAGACTCAATTTCTGAGTACACCTAATATCCACTGTGGGAACGGGCTTGCTCGCGAAGACAACCTGAAGGCTGAATACATGTTACTGACTGACCACACTGCCAGACGTTCAAGGCGAATGTGTGATGTCAGCCAAATCGTCGACGGCCAACGCGCCAGTGTCCGATGTTTCCAACACCACATATGCACTGCTGCAGAACAACGAATTCAGGCGCTTCATGTCAGCGATCAGCTCCAGGTGCAGCGAGCTGGTCTCGATACTCTGCACGATCTTACGTTGCAACCGGCTGACGTGCGCATGGGCCAGGCGGCGTTCCTGTGCGCGAAAGCGACGCTTCTCACGCAGCAACTGGCGGGCACTTTCCTTGTCGGCGCTGAGGAACACCGACAATCCCAGGCGCAAATTGGAGATCAGCTGACTGTGCAGCCCCGCCAATTCGTCCAGTCCGACCTCGGAAAAAGACCGGCGCTGCGAGGTTTTCTGTTGCTGCACTTTGCGCAGCATGCGCTCGATCAGGTCGCTGGCCAGTTTGAGGTTGATCGCCAGTTCGATGATTTCCGCCCAGCGCCGGCTGTCGTGCTCGCTCAGGTCCTCGCGGGGCATCTGCGCCAGATAGAGCTTGATCGAGCTGTAGAGCGATTCCACATCATCGGTCAGACGGCGCATTTCCTGGGTGACGGCGGTTTGCTTGCCGCGCAGCACGTCGAGCATGGCCTCGAGCATGTTGTCGATCAGATCGCCGATACGCAGGGTTTCCCGGGCGGCGTTGGCCAGCGCCAGGCTGGGGGTCACCAGCGCCGTCGGGTCAAGGTGCCGCGGTTTGGCGGTGCCATTGATTTCCGGCCGCTCTGGCAGCAGCCAGGCACAAAGCCTGGCCATCAGCCCGACGCTTGGCAGCAGGATCAGGCAGCGTACCGTGTTGTAGAGCAGGTGGAAGCCGATGACCATTTCCTGGGGGCTGAAATCCAGACTGTCGATCCAGTGCACGAGCGGATCGAGCACGGGAATGATCAGCAACAGGCCGATCAGCTTGTACAGCAGGCTCCCGAGCGCCACCTGGCGGCCCGCGGCGTTCTGCATGCTGGTGCTCATGAACGCCAGAATGCCGCTGCCGATGTTGGCGCCGATCACCAGGCCGATGGCCACGGGCAAGCTGATCACGCTGGCGCCGGCCAGGGTTGCGGTCAGCAGGACGGCGGCCAGGCTGGAGTAGGAAATCATCGCGAACAGAGCGCCGACCAGGGCGTCGAGCAGGATGTCGCCGGTCAGCGAGGCGAAAATCACTTTGACCCCTTGGGCGTGGGTGATCGGCGCAGCCGCTTCAACAATCAGTTGCAGCGCCAGGATGATCAGCCCCAGGCCGATACTGACGCGGCCCATCTGCCCGAGCCGCGTCTGTTTGCGCGACAGGAAGAAAATCACTCCGAGGAAAATCAGCAGCGGCGACAGCCATGACAGATCGAAGGTCAGGACCCGTGCCATCAATGCCGTACCCACGTCGGCGCCGAGCATCGTCGCCAGCGCCGGCATCAGCGCCATCAAGCCCTGACCGACAAAGGACGTGACGAGCATGGCCGTGGCGTTGCTGCTCTGGACCATGGCGGTCACGACAATGCCGGCGATGAACGCCAGCCAGCGCTTGGACATGTTCTGGCCAATCACGTGGCGCAAGTTAGAGCCGTAGACCCGCAGGATGCCGGTTCGGACGATGTGCGTGCCCCAGATCAACAAGGCCACGGCCGATAACAAATTGAGCAGGGTGAGCATACGGGCCCCCTGTGGTGGTAGCGCCCCAAAGGAGCAAGTTGACGGTGCCGCGCGACTTTCTACGTTGTGTACTTAAGCTGTAGTTGGCTAACGGTCTGGGCGCCAGCATCGCATAGCTAAAGAGGCGATTGAAACAAAACTGTCATGAAAACAACTTGATGCAGATGTGAAAAAGGGGCCCGAAGGCCCCCGATTCATGTAGAAGCGAGCGTGTGCAAAGTGTTACTGCCCAGGAATATCCTTGCGCAGTTTCACCGGATCCTGCTGTTTCTTCTTTCTCGCGATCGCGGTGCGCATCTTGATGTTGATCGCTTCCACCGCCAGCGAGAACGCCATGGCGAAGTAGACGTAGCCTTTTGGCACGTGCACGTCGAAGGATTCGGCAATCAGCACGGTACCCACGATCAGCAGGAACGACAGCGCCAGCATCTTCAGCGACGGGTGCTTGTCGATGAACGAGCTGATGGTGCCGGAAGCCAGCATCATCACCAGTACCGCAACTACGATCGCCGCGACCATGACCGGTACGTGGGACACCATGCCGACTGCGGTGATCACCGAGTCCAGCGAGAATACGATGTCGATGATCGCGATCTGGATGATGGTGTAAAGGAAGTTGCCACCCTTGCCACCCGGCTCCTCATTGGTTTCGTCTTCACCTTCCAGCGCGTGGTACATCTCTTGCGAGCTCTTCCACAGCAGGAACAGACCACCGAAGAACAGGATCAGGTCTCGCCCGGAAATACCCTGGCCGAACACTTCGAACAGGTCTGCGGTGAGGCGCATGACCCAGGTGATCGACAGCAGCAACAGGATCCGCGTGATCATGGCCAGCGCCAGGCCGAAGATTCGGGTGCGCGCCTGCATGTGTTTGGGCATGCGGCTGACCAGGATCGAAATCATGATGATGTTATCGATACCCAGGACGATTTCCAGGGCGGTCAGGGTAAAGAAGGCAACCCAGATTTCAGGGTTGGTCAGCCATTCCATGTGTATTCCTTTGAGCGAGTGTTAAACCAGAACGGGCCCGGGCTTCGAACAACAAAGCCTGGACCCGTTGTGGTGAGTCTTGGGCTTATAGAGTGCTGAACAGCGGAAAAATCCCCATCAGCAATGCGGCGACCAGTATGCACATGCACACCAGCACTGCCCACTTCAGGGTGAAGCGCTGATGGTCACCGAAGTCGATACCGGCCAGGGCCACCAACAAATAGGTCGATGGTACCAGCGGGCTCAGCAAGTGGACGGGCTGACCGACGATCGAGGCACGTGCCATTTCAACCGCGGTTATACCGTAATGACTGGCGGCTTCGGCAAGTACTGGTAACACGCCGTAATAAAATGCGTCATTCGACATGAAGAACGTGAACGGCATGCTCACCAGCGCGGTGATCACGGCCAGGTACGGGCCGAGGAAATCCGGGATGACCGCCAACAGGCTCTTCGACATCGCATCGACCATGCCGGTGCCCGTCAGGATACCGGTGAAGATGCCTGCCGCGAAGATCAAACCGACCACCGCCAGCACACTGCCGGCGTGGGCCGCGACGCGATCCTTCTGCTGTTGCAGGCAAGGATAGTTGACGATCATCGCAATACTGAACGCCACCATGAACAGCACCGGCAGCGGCAACAGGCCAGCAATCAGAGTGCACATCAGGGCGAACGTCAGGGCACCGTTGAACCAGATCAGCTTCGGACGACGGGCGTCAGGGAACTGCGAAACGCTGATTTCGCTGTGATCGATTTCATCGCCCACCAGGTGCAGCTCACCCAGACGCGCACGTTCACGTTTGCCGTAGAAATAAGCGATGGCCAGGATGGCCACGACACCGGCCGCCATCGCCGGGATCATCGGTACGAAGATCGCCGACGGGTCCACGTGCAGCGCACTGGCCGCACGGGCGGTCGGGCCACCCCATGGCGTCATGTTCATCACGCCACCGGCGAGGATGATCAGGCCGGCCATGATTCGCGGGCTCATGCCGATGCGGCTGTAGAGCGGCAGCATGGCGGCCACGCAGATCATGTAAGTGGTCGCGCCGTCACCATCAAGGGAAACGACGAGCGCCAGTACGGCGGTGCCGACCGAAACTTTCAGCGGGTCGCCCTTGACCAGTTTGAGGATCTTGCGCACGGCCGGGTCGAACAGGCCGGAGTCGATCATCAGGGCGAAATACAGAATGGCGAACATCAGCATCACGCCGGTCGGCGCAAGCTTGGTGATGCCTTCGAGCATCATCGGGCCGATCTTCGGCGCAAAACCACCGAACAGGGCAAAGACGATAGGAATGATGATCAGGGCGATCAGCGCAGACAGGCGCTTGGTCATGATCAGGAACATGAACGTGATGACCATGGCGAAGCCAAGGAAAGTCAGCATGGGAATACTCCAGGCGTAGCGCGGCTAGGGAATGGGCGAACCGGGTGGGGTCAGCGCAGAACGGAAAGCACGAGGCGTACGGGCGGAGTTGCAGCGAAGCGGCGGGTAGCAAAGGACATCAGGGTCACCATTGTTGTTGTTAAATGGGCTGTGCGAGCGATAAAACACTGGCATTGGCCGACCGGTCTGTTGCCGGCAGTGGGGGCGATCCTAATCGGGGAAGCTTTCACCCAGCTTTCGCCGATGAAAGCATTGATGGGATGTACAACCGGTCGTCGGACCGGGGCAGGAAGGGAAACCGGGGTGAGGCCATCGCGAGCAAGCCCGCTCCCACAGGGTTTTCGATGTGAAAACACTTTTGTGTACGACGCTGATTACTGTGGGAGCGGGCTTGCTCGCGAAGGCGTCGGTACAGACGCATGAGGAGGGAAAGTCATGAGCGAACTTCACACAGGCGGCTGCCACTGCGGACATCTGCGCTATCAATTCCGCGGGCCGCTGCACGACATCGCCCACTGTCACTGCTCGATCTGCCGACGAGTCAGCGGCGGAATCGTCACCACCTGGATCACCGTACCCGCCTCCACCTTCCAATGGGCGAAAGGCACACCGGCGCAGTACGCCTCGTCATCCAGCTGCATACGCTATTTCTGCCCAAACTGTGGGGCACAGATCGCGCTGATAACCCGCCTCAGCCCGCAGAGTATCGACCTGACCGTCGCCACCCTCGATCATCCCGAGCAGGCGCCGGCCGAACGACACATCTGGACGGACAACCGTCTGCCGTGGCTGCATCTGGACGAGCACCTGCCGGGTGAAGCCGAAGAAACCCTGTGATCAAAAAATAGACAGGTCCAGTGGCCGGATCGCGCCCATCCAGATCGCATGTTCCGTGTGGTCAAGCAGATCGTCGCCGGTGTCCGGGTGCAAGAACACCACCAGCCCCTTGCGGTTGAGGGCCAGCCACGGCAACACGTCGCCGATGAGTTCCGGCCCGAATGCCAACTGGCAGCTCCAGTCCGGGTGCGGCCCCACCGGACGTTCGTGCACGCGGCCCATTTTCAGCGGGAACAGCTGCGCGGCTTGCTCACACAACGTGCGCGCCTGATCAATGCTGGCGGCGTCGAAATACACATGGGCGTGATAGCCCTTGATCTGTTGCATCTGAATCCCTCTAAACCCGGTCGAACCCTCACCGACTCCCACAGGTCACACGTCATATAGGTAGGAGAGTGCGGAGTCCAGCCATGAAAAATGCCGAAACCCCAGTGGTCAAAGTGGTGCTGTATGGTGCCATGAGTAGCCTGGGCAGTGCGTTGATGGCTGAAATGCTGCGACGCCAACATGAAGTGATCGCGATTCTCGATGACCTGACGGCGCTGGCGCCGCGCCCCGGTTTGCGCGCCAAGACCGGTGATCTGTTTGACGCCGAGCGGGTAAAACAAAGCGTGGCGGGCTGTTCGGCCGTCATCTGTCTACTGGACGCACCAGGGTTGCCGTTTAACAGTGAGCACATAGAAAAAACCATCGTGCCGGGCCCGGTCGAACAAGTACTGGCCGTCGATGCGCTGATTGGTGGCATGCAGGCCGCGGGCATTGCCAGACTGTTTGTGGTGGGCGATTTCGAGGTACTGGACGATCCGGACATCGAGGATCAACTGCAATACCACGCCGCCGAAGAAATCCGCGAGGCTCTGCAAAGCAGCGCATTGCACTGGACGCTGGTGAATGCGCCACGCGGCGTCGCAGGGCTGACCATCGAGCATTTCAGTCAGGTCAGCAGCAGCCTGGAACCGGGGCTGGCCGAGCCGCTTCAGCGGTTGAGCCGCGTTGCTGCGGGGATTGCCGATGAACTGCGGTTGAATCTGCACGTTGGCGAACATGTGAATTTCGTCGCAACTTCAGAGCAGTCATAAAGATCGCAGCCTTCGGCAGCTCCTACTGTGGAATGCGTTTCCCCTGTCGAAGCTGCCGAAGGCGGCGATCTTTTTGCATTCACACCGCAATCGAAGGCAAAGGCAAAGGCAGGCCATTGAGCGATTGCGCGCTGCTGGCCTGTTCCGCCATCAACCAGTCCACAAACTGTTGAATCAATGCCCCGCGCCGTTTGCGCTGGGGCAAGACCACGTAATAACCCTGCCGGGACATCACCGTGTCGGCAATCGGGCGACACAACAAACCTTGCGCGAGCAAGTTATCCACAAGGTGTCGCCAGCCAATCGCCACCCCTTGGCCGCCAATCGCCGCTTGAATCAACAAGGTGTAATTGTCGAAACGCAATTGCCCGGGCGCTGGCGCCGACGTGATCCCCAACTCGCGAAACACGCCGCTCCAGTCGAACCAGTTGCTGCTGTTTTCGCCGCGCAGGTGCAGCAGCGGAAATTCCAGCAGCGACTGTGCAGGCAAGGGCAGGGCACGATCCTTCAGCAGCAGCGGACTGCATACTGGAAACACTTCTTCGCTGAACAGCCAGTGGCTTTCGCCCTGCTTGAATCGGCCATCGCCAAACAGCACGGCCACATCAATATCGGTGCGCAGCATGTTGAGGCTGCGCTCGCTGGTCACCAGGCTGACGTCCACTTGCGGATTGGCGGCGTGAAAGCGATGCAGACGGGGCATCAGCCAATAGGCAGCGAAGGCGAAATCGGTGGCGACCTGCAACACCTCATGCTGATGCTGTGCACTGATAGCGCTCAACCCTGCGTCGATATTCTGTAAACCGAGCTGAACTTGCTCAAAAAGTATCGACCCGGCCTCAGTCAATTCAATGCCGCGATAAATGCGATCGAACAGCCGGGTGGCGAGCTGATCTTCCAGCCGCTTGATCTGCTGACTGATTGCCGGTTGCGTGGTGCCAAGCTCAACCGCCGCCGCGGTGAAGCTGCGCTTGCGCGCCGCTGCTTCGAAGGCACGGAGCAGATCAAGGGACAAATCACCCAGAGCGTCATACATAAGCTGTGCTTATCCTAGTCATTGCCTGGCAGGGGCTTTACCACAAAGTGCATGGGCTACATGCTCGATCGCAGCACTCTCGCATAAATATTCACTATGGAATGCCGCGATCACATGAAGCGCAAGAATATTCTTTTCATCATGGCCGATCAGATGGCCGCGCCAATGTTGCCGTTCTACGGTCCTTCGCCGATCAAACTCCCCAATCTCAGCCGCCTCGCCGCCGAAGGCGTGGTGTTCGACGCTGCTTATTGCAACAGCCCACTGTGCGCGCCGTCGCGTTTTACCCTGGTCAGCGGTCAGTTGCCGAGCAAGATCGGCGCTTATGACAACGCGGCGGATTTCCCTGCCGATGTACCGACCTACGCTCACTACCTGCGCCGTCTCGGTTACCGCACCGCGCTGTCCGGCAAGATGCATTTCTGTGGTCCGGACCAACTCCACGGTTACGAAGAACGCCTGACCAGCGACATTTACCCGGCCGACTACGGTTGGGCGGTGAACTGGGACGAACCGGACGTACGTCCGACCTGGTATCACAATATGTCGTCGGTGCTGCAAGCCGGGCCGTGCGTGCGTACCAATCAGCTGGATTTCGACGAAGAGGTGGTGTTCAAGGCCCAGCAATACCTGTTCGATCACATCCGTGAGGATGGCGATCAGCCGTTCTGCCTGACCGTGTCGATGACTCACCCACACGATCCGTACACAATTCCCAAGGCTTTTTGGGATATGTACGACGATGCCGACATCCCGTTGCCGCAAACGCCGGCGCAAACCGAGCTCGACCCGCACTCACAGCGTTTGCTCAAGGTTTACGACCTGTGGGACAAACCGCTGCCTGTGGATAAGATCCGCGATGCGCGCCGCGCTTACTTCGGTGCTTGCAGCTATATCGACAGCAACGTCGGCAAACTCCTGCAAACACTCGAAGAAACTGGGCTGATCAACGACACGATCATCGTCTTCTCCGGCGACCACGGCGACATGCTCGGCGAGCGCGGGCTCTGGTACAAAATGCACTGGTTTGAAATGGCTGCACGAGTCCCCCTGTTGATAAGTGCTCCGGGACAGTTCGGCGCAGGCCGGGTCAGCGCAGCGGTTTCCACCGCCGACCTGTTACCGACGTTTGTCGAGTTGGCCGGCGGCTCGCTGGAGCCAGGCCTGCCACTGGACGGCCGCTCGCTGGTCTCGCACCTGCAAGGGCAGGGCGGTCACGACGAAGTCTTCGGCGAGTACATGGCCGAAGGCACCATCAGCCCGTTGATGATGATTCGTCGCGGCGCCTACAAATTCATCTACAGCGAAGACGACCCGTGCCTACTCTTCGACGTACACAATGACCCGCGTGAACAGGAAGAACTCAGCCAGTCGCCGCAACATCGGCCCCTGTTCGAGGAATTTCTGGCCGAAGCACGGGCCAAATGGAACATCCCGGCGATACACCAACAGGTGCTCGCGAGCCAGCGTCGTCGGCGATTCGTCGCCGATGCGCTGACCATCGGCAAGCTGAAGAGCTGGGATCACCAGCCGCTGGTGGACGCCAGTCAGCAGTACATGCGCAACCACATCGACCTCGACGACCTGGAGCGCAAAGCACGTTATCCACAACCCTGCCAAAACCAATAATGTTAAGGGGAAGTCCATGCAAAAGTTATCCACAGTACTGACGGTCGGGCTGCTGGCTCTGGGCAGTGCGTCGGCATATGCCGATCAGAGCTGCGAGACGGTGAAAATGGCTGACCCTGGCTGGAGCGACATCGCCGCGACCAACGCCATCACCGGGTTTCTGCTGGACGGCATGGGCTACAAGCCCAAAGTCGACACCCTCGCGGTGCCGATTACCTTTGGCGGTTTGAAGGATGGCCAGGTCGACGTGTTCCTCGGCAACTGGATGCCGGCGCAGCAGGGTTTCTACGACAAGTTCGTCGCCACCGGCGACGTCACGCAACTGGCGAAGAACCTCGACGG
Organism: Pseudomonas sp. SJZ080; assembly: GCF_007828295.1. Lineage (NCBI taxonomy): Bacteria > Pseudomonadati > Pseudomonadota > Gammaproteobacteria > Pseudomonadales > Pseudomonadaceae > Pseudomonas > Pseudomonas sp. SJZ080. The sequence continues at coordinate 30,126 of NZ_VIUK01000024.1, read as the reverse complement.
CACCGAATTTACCCTGGCCGTCCCGGATTACGTGTGGGACGCGGGTGTGCATAACTTTGCCGACCTGAACAAGTTCGCCGACAAGTTCGACAAGAAAATCTACGGCATCGGCTCCGGCGCGCCGGCGAACATCTCGCTGCAAGAAATCATCAAGAAGAACGACTTCGACATGGGCCAGTGGAAACTGGTCGAGTCCAGCGAGCAGGCGATGCTGGCCGAAGTGTCCCGCGCGGTGAAGAAACAGAAGTTCGTGACCTTCCTCGGCTGGACGCCGCACCCGATGAACGTGCAGCTGAAAATGCATTACCTGAAAGGCGGCGAGAAATACTTCGGCGACACCGGCAGCGTTCACACGCTGACTCGCAAAGGTTATGCACAGGCCTGCCCGAACGTCGGCAAGCTGCTCACCAACCTGAGTTTCACCCAGGAGATGGAGAACAGCATCATGGCGGACGTGGTGAACAAGAAGGTCAGCAATGCGGACGCCGCCAAGGCGTGGATCAAGGCTAATCCGGCGGTGCTGGATAAATGGCTGGATGGTGTGAAGACCGTGGACGGGAAGGATGCGTTGCCGGCCGTGAAAGCCAAGCTCTAACCCCTTACCTGTAGGAGCCGGCTTGCTGGCGATAGCGGCACATCAGTCAACATTGATGGCGCCTGATACACCGCTATCGCCAGCAAGACGGCTCCTACAGGTTCTGGTGCTGTTACCCTTGCGCAAAATTCCAGACCGAGAGGACCCATGGCCCTTCCCAGCCGCCATTCACTCTTTCCCTTCCTCACGTGGTTGCCCCGGCAAACCCGCGCCAGCGTCGGTCGTGATCTGATTGTCGGTCTCAGCGGCGCCATTCTTGCGTTGCCGCAATCCATTGCCTACGCGCTGATCGCCGGTCTCCCACCGGAATACGGCTTGTACGCGGCGATCATCCCGGTGCTGATTGCCTGCCTGTGGGGATCATCGTGGCATCTGATCTGCGGTCCTACGGCGGCCATTTCGATTGTCCTGTACGCGAGCGTCAGTCCTCTGGCCGTTCCTGCGTCCAAGGACTACATCACGCTGATCCTGCTTCTGACGCTCCTTGCCGGCATATTCCAGTGGCTACTGGGTTTGCTGCGATTTGGCGCGCTGGTGAATTTCGTTTCGCATTCGGTGGTGCTCGGCTTCACGCTTGGCGCCGCCGTGGTGATTGCCATCGGTCAAATGCCCAACCTGCTGGGGCTGGATTTGCCCAACCAGGCCACGGCGCTGGACAGTTTTACGATGCTGTTCAGGCATCTCGGCGAGGTAGACCAACCTTCGCTGGTGTTGGGCCTGGCGACTGTCGCGGTCGGGGTGACGCTGAAACTGCTATTGCCGCGCTGGCCAACGCTGTTGATCACCCTGGTCCTGAGCGGATGGCTGGTGTGGCTCTGGCCATCAATGTTTGGTCACGTGCAGTTGGTCAGCGCGTTTGTCGGGCGCCTGCCGCCCTTCAGCCCGTTGCCGCTGGACCTGGATCTGATCCTGCGCCTGTTGCCCAGCGCCGTGGCGGTCGGGATGCTGGGGCTGGTGACGAGTCTGTCGATTGCCCGCTCCCTGTCGGCGCGCTCACAACAGTTGCTCGATGCGAATCAGGAAGTTCGCGCCCAGGGCTTGTCGAACATTGTCGGTGCGTTTTTTTCCGGTTCGCTGTCAGCCGGATCCTTCACCCGCTCGGGACTGAGCTACGAAGCGGGTGCCTGTTCGCCGCTGGCGGGGGTTTTTTCGGCGTTGTGGGTGGCGTTGTTCGCAATCTTTGGCGCCCATCTGATTGCGCACATCCCTATCCCGGCCATGGCCGGCAGCATTCTGTTGATCGCCTGGGGATTGGTCGACCATCGCGGCATTCGCGCGTTGCTGCGGGTCAGCCGCGCCGAGTTCGTGGTGATGGCGCTGACCTGTGTCGCCACGCTGTTGCTGGAGTTGCAGACTGCGATCTATGCCGGGGTGCTGGCTTCGCTGTTCTTCTATTTGAAACGCACGTCGCAACCGCGGGTGCAGCACTGGCGCGACGGTGATGAAGACATCCTGCGGGTCGGCGGTTCGATCTTCTTCGGCGCCAGCCATTACCTGCAAGCGCGCCTGCAACGGATGCACGGCGCGCGCGTGGTGATCGAGGCGCAGCACATCAACTTCATCGACTATTCAGGTGTGGAAATGCTGCACCAGGAAGCGCGACGGCTGCGCAAGCAGGACCGCAGCCTGACCTTGCGCGGGGCCCGGCCGCCGGTGGTGGAGGAATTGAGGAAGCTGGAAGGTGCGGAGAAATGCCCGATCCGTTTCGAGGATTGAAACACACCAATCTCCGGACAATGACCGTGATTACGGCACACAGACCGGCTGCAGGAGCCGGCTTGCTGGCGATTCAACGATAACGCGGTGTACCTGATACACCGCGGTGCCCCCATCGCCAGCAAGCCGGTTCCTACAGGGCCAGTTGGCGGCGCAGTTCGGCCAACACCGGCGCCGTGTCCGGGCGCACGCCGCGCCACAGGAAGAAGGCTTCTGCCGCTTGTTCAGCGAGCATCCCCAGGCCATCCATCGACACTGCTGCGCCGTGCTCCGTAGCCCAGCGGCAGAACGAGGTTGGCTCCTTGCCGTACATCATGTCGTAGCAAACGGTCTTGCCCGGCTCGATCAAACTGCTGGCAATCGGCGGTACATCGCCTGTCAGGCTGGCGGACGTCGCGTTGATGATCAGGTCCACCGGCTCTTGCAGCCAATCGAAGCCACTGGCCGACACCGGCCCCAGATCCGCGAACAACTCCGCCAGCAACTCGGCTTTATCCACCGTGCGGTTGGCGATGATCACCGAGGCCGGCTGCTCGGCCAGCAGCGGCTCAAGCGCGCCGCGCACGGCGCCACCGGCACCGAGCAGCAAGATGCGTTTGCCCTTGAGACTGAATCCGGCATTGACCGTCAGATCCCTTACCAGCCCGGCGCCATCGGTGTTGTCGCCCAGCAACGTGCCATCGGCGAGTTTGCTCAGGGTGTTCACCGCACCGGCGCGCTGCGCTCGTGCCGTCAAACTGTGCGCCAGACGAAACGCTTCTTCCTTGAACGGCACCGTCACGTTCGCCCCGCGACCTTCAAGGAAAAACTCCCGGGCAAAGTCGGAAAAATCGTCGAGCGGTGCCAGCGAAGCGCTGTAGTCCAGTTGCTGAGCGGTCTGCTCGGCGAACAGACGATGGATCAGTGGCGACTTGCTGTGGCCAATCGGGTTACCGAATACGACGTAACGGTCCATCAGGAGTCCTCGTTCAGGCCTTGGCCAACCAATCGCGATCTTGCAGGAAGTACTCGGTCAGGCGCGCTTCTTCGCTACCCGGCTCGGCTTTCCAGTCATAGCTCCAGCGAACTTGCGGCGGCAGTGACATGAGGATCGATTCGGTACGCCCGCCCGACTGCAGGCCGAACAGGGTGCCGCGGTCGTAAACCAGGTTGAACTCGACGTACCGGCCACGACGGAACTCCTGGAATTCGCGCTGCTTGGCGGTGAACGCGTCGTTCTTGCGACGCTGCACGATCGGCAAGTAGGCGTCGATGTAGGCGTCACCAATGGCGCGCATGAAGGCGAAGCTGGTGTCGAAGTCCCACTCGTTCAAGTCATCGAAGAACAGACCGCCGATGCCACGCGGCTCGTGACGATGCTTGATGTGGAAGTAGCTGTCGCACCAGGCTTTGTAGCGCGAGTAGACGTCCGGGCCGAATGGCGCGCAGGCCTGCTCGGCGACGCGGTGCCAGTGCACGCAGTCTTCTTCATTGCCGTAATACGGAGTCAGGTCGAAGCCGCCACCGAACCACCAGACAGGATCTTCACCTTCTTTTTCAGCGATGAAGAAGCGCACGTTGGCGTGGGAAGTCGGCACATGGGGGTTGTGCGGGTGAATCACCAGCGACACGCCCAGGGCCTCGAAGCCACGACCGGCCAGTTCCGGCCGATGGGCGCTGGCGGACGGTGGGAGACCGCTGCCGAAGACGTGGGAAAAGTTAACGCCGCCCTTTTCGATGACAGCACCGTTCTCGATCACTCGCGTGCGACCGCCACCGCCGGCAGGCCGGGTCCAGGCGTCTTCAACGAACTGCGTGCCGCCGTCTTCGGCTTCCAGGGCAGCACAAATGCGGTCTTGCAGGTCGAGCAGGTAGGCTTTTACGGCCTCGGTGCGGGTCGTCATGTCATCACCTTGAATCGGGCAAAACTACGCAGCGCTCCCTCGGAGCAGGGCCGGCGCAAATGGGCGCGTAGCATAACATCGCTGATGGGCCTGCCGCAGTTGACGGGGATCAAGCTTAGGAGTCCGATAGAGGGCTTGGCGCTACTAATCCAAAAGCTAAGACCTATGGAGAGTTCTGATGGCAAAGCGTATCCAGTTCCGCACCCATGGCGGTCCCGAAGTGCTCGAGTATGTGGATTACCAGCCCGCCGAGCCCGGCCCGCAGCAAGTCCGCGTCACCAACAAGGCCATCGGTCTGAACTTCATCGACACTTACTTCCGCAGTGGCCTCTATGCGCCACCCGCCTTGCCGTCGGGCGTGGGTTCGGAAGGTGCGGGCGTGGTCGAGGCGGTGGGCAGCGAAGTAACCCGCTTCAAGGTCGGCGACCGCGTGGCCTATGGCAGCGGTCCGTTGGGTGCCTACAGCGAGGTTCACGTGTTGCCGGAGGCCAATCTGGTGCACTTGCCGGACGCTATCAGCTTCGAACAGGCGGCCGGGGTAATGCTCAAAGGCCTGACCGTGCAGTACTTGCTGCGTCAGACTTATGAACTCAAGGGCGGCGAAACCATTTTGTTTCACGCCGCTGCCGGCGGTGTCGGCTCCCTGGCCTGCCAATGGGCCAAAGCCTTGGGCGTGAAGTTGATCGGCACGGTCAGCTCGCCGGAGAAAGCCGCGTTGGCGAAGGCCAACGGTGCCTGGGCGACCATCGACTACAGCCATGAAAATGTCGCACAACGCGTGCTGGAATTGACTGACGGCAAAAAGGTCCCGGTGGTGTACGACGGCGTCGGTAAAGACACCTGGCTGACTTCGCTGGATAGCACGGCGCCTCGGGGCCTGGTGGTGAGTTTTGGTAATGCGTCGGGTGCCGTGGATGGGGTGAACCTGGGGATTTTGTCGGCGAAAGGTTCGTTGTACGTGACCCGGCCGACGCTGGCGACCTACGCCAACAACGCCGAGAACCTGCAGCGGATGGCGGATGAGCTGTTCGAAATGATCATCAGCGGGAAGTTGAAGGTGGAGATCAGCCAGAAGTATTCGTTGGCTGACGCGGCGAAGGCCCAGACCGAGTTGTCGGCTCGGCGTACCACGGGTTCGACGGTGTTACTGCCTTAAAGATTTGTGGCGTCTGTAAGGGCCTCTTCGCGAGCAAGCCCGCTCCCACAGGTACAGGGTCGATCACAAAATATGTAAACGACCGAAATCCTGTGGGAGCGGGCTTGCTCGCGATGGCCGCACCGCGGTCTCAATCCGGGCGGATGACGTTCCCGGTCGCCAGATCCCGAATCACGCTCGGATTCTTGCGCCCTCCGAGGTTGCCGCCCAGGATCAGATCCAACTGCCCACGGAAATACTGCTCCACGCGAATCCGCGTCCGCGCCGCCGGCCGGCCCTGCGGGTTGGCCGAGGTCGAAACCAGCGGCCCGACTACCGCGCACAAATCCCGCACCAACGGGTGATCGCTGACCCGCAATGCGACCGTCTCGTGCACACCCGTGATCCACTGCGGCAGCAAATTCTGATGCGGCACCAGCCAGGTATTCGGCCCCGGCCAGGTACTGGCCATGCGATCCATCCACAGTTCAGGGAAGTCTTCGAAGAGAAAATCGAACTGGCGAATGTTGTCGGCGACCAGAATCAGGCCCTTTTCTACCGACCGGCCCTTGAGCATCAGCAGACGCTCTACCGCTTCTTCGTCCCACGGGTCGCAACCCAGGCCCCAGACCGCCTCGGTTGGATAGGCAATCACCGCCCCTGCGCGAATGGCTTGCGCGGCTTGTTGCACACGCCAACTGTTGACCATGAAAAACTCTCCGGAATAAGGCTCTGCGCAGTTTACCGATCTTCCTTATAAAACCTAGCTCACCCGCGCAAACCAGCGCCCGCTTTCGCAAACCGCCCGGCCGTCCATTTCCAGCTCCGTCAACGCCGCCAGCACTTTCGGCAGCGCCCAGCCGCTGCTGCCTGCCAACGCTTCACTGGTGTGCGGCGCCGCATGCAGCAGCATCAGCAGCGGATGCGTTACCGAGGGCGTCTCGATGGACAACGGCAACTGTTGCCAGCCGCGCAAGGCTTCGAGGATATGCTCGATGGTTTCCACCAATACCGCACCGTCACGGATCAGCTGATGACAGCCTCGGGCACCGGGATGGTGAATCGACCCCGGAATGGCATACACCTCACGACCTTGCTCCGCCGCCAGCCTCGCGGTGATCAGTGAACCACTGGCGACACTGGCCTCCACCACCAGCACGCCGAGGGACAAACCGCTGATGATCCGGTTGCGCCGGGGAAAGTTGCTGGCGGTGGGCCCCGTGTCCAACGGGAACTCGGAAAGCACCGCACTGCCCGATGCGATCATGGCGTCCGCCAGCCTCCGGTTGCGCTGTGGATAAAACTTTTCAAGTCCCGTGCCAAGTACACCGACCGTTCGCCCGCCCACGTCCAGAGCGGCTTGATGCGCGGCGGCATCGATGCCCAGCGCCAGACCGCTGGTGATGACAAAACCGGCGCTGGCCAGACTGCGGGAGAACGCGGCAGCGGTGTCCATGCCCGGTCGGGAGGCGCGACGACTGCCGACCATCGCCAGCTGCGGCTTTTCCAGAATCCCCGGATCGCCCGCCACGAACAACAGCGGCGGTGCGTCGCTGATCTCCGCCAACAATGCCGGGTAGTCAGGCTGGTCCCACATCAGTAAATGCTGGCCCGGACGCTCTAGCCAGGCCAGTGCGTGGCTTGCGCCATCGCGAATTTCGCTCGAGCGCCTGGCCTCCGAACAGGCGAGCGGCAAACCCAATGCACGCCACGCACTGGCCGGGGCGCTGATGGCTTTGGACGCCGAGCCAAAGGCCTCAAGCAACTTCCTGAAACGCGCCGGGCCGAGTTCCGGCAAACGATGCAGGCGTAAACGAGCTTCCAGTTCCGCAGGGGAAACCGGTGTAACAGCAGACAGCGACATGGATCATCCTTGATCGTTATGAGCCCCGTTCAAACGGGAATAAGCTGTGGATAACTCTGTTGGTAACTTGTGGAGCCTGCTTACGGATTTCGCACCTTGTCCATCACCGCCAACGAGCGCGATGCGTTAAGCACCAGCCCGTAGCTGAGCTTGTCGTAAGTGCGGAAAACCATCAGCAAACCGGCGCGTTCATCAGGGATCTTCAGCGGTTGACCGGTGATCCGGTCACGCACGGTTTCGCCGGTTTTCATCACCACCAGCACGTTACCTTCGGCCAGGCCATCACGCTGACCCTTGTTCAGCGTGACAACATCCATCGCGCCAATCTGAGTGACCCCGCGCGGCACGTCGATGATCAGCCCGTTTATGTCGGTGGTTGGCGCGCTGGGCATGAAGGTTGAGTTGATTGATCGCTCTTCACTGCTGAACAAACGGTCGCCAAGACGCACTTCCTGAGTCGTGCGCTGCAGGGCGAGGGTGGCGACATCGCCTTCAGTGGCCACAATTTCGCCGCCGCCAATGTCGTCCGCGTTGATCCCCAGAAACTCTTTGCTGTCGGGGTCGGTGTAGACCTTGCCCTGGCGAAAGATGCCGTAAACCGGCTGGCTCGGATCGAATTGACCACGGGCGAAGATGCGGTCACCGGTGCCGCTGAGCACCCGTTCGGCATCGCCGGCGACGATATAAGGCGCCCGGTCGAAATCCTCGACCTTATCGACGATTCGGTTGCTCAGCAGGAAGCTGTTGATCGCTTGCAGCGGAATACTCGGGATGGCATCCGCCACCGGCGAGCTGCGCACCCGCGGCGAAAGCTTGATAGTGCCCCTGGATGCCCCGCGATTGAGCGTCAGACGCGGCTGGCCATTGACGTAGACCAGCGACAGCACATCGCCGGGGTAGATGAGATTGGGGTTCTGGATCTGCGGATTGGCCTGCCAGAGCTCAGGCCATTTCCACGGCTCACGGAGGTATTTTCCAGAGATGTCCCAGAGTGTGTCACCCGAGACAACCGTGTATTGCTGTGGAAAACCTTCCCTGAGTTGCACTTGCCCGTGCGCCAAACCGGCCGAGGCCAGAAGGAGCAAGGCGAGTAGTGATTTCCTCATGCGGTGAATCCCTTTATTATATGCGTTCGCGTGAAACGCCAGAGCCCTCGTGGCTCGCTTCCGGTTCTTAAAGAAAAGGAAGCTACGCTTCACAACGGTAGCCTGCATCTCCGGACCTGCCAGGCCATCGACCCGACTTTACCTCACACGTGCAGCAATCAAGCTTATGGCCATTTTAGACATCCTCGAATTTCCCGACTCGCGTCTGCGCACTATCGCCAAACCTGTGGCCGTAGTGGACGACGAAGTGCGTCAGTTGGTCGATGATATGTTTGAAACAATGTATGAAGCGCCAGGCATCGGCCTCGCCGCGACCCAGGTCAACGTGCACAAACGTATCGTCGTGATGGACCTCTCCGAAGACCGCAGCGAACCGCGGGTGTTCATCAACCCCGAGTTCGAACCCCTGACCGATGAGATGGAGCAATACCAGGAAGGCTGTCTCTCGGTGCCGGGCTTCTACGAAAATGTCGATCGCCCACAGAAGGTCAGGGTCAAGGCCCTGGACCGCGACGGCCAGCCTTACGAACTGATCGCCGAAGGCCTACTCGCCGTGTGCATCCAACACGAATGCGACCACCTCAACGGCAAATTGTTCGTCGACTACCTGTCGAACCTCAAACGCGACCGAATCAAGAAGAAACTGGAAAAGCTCCATCGCCAGAACGCTTGATGCCCTTCTTTCAAAGGCTTGCTGCGGCAAGCCTTTTTCTTTTCAGAGATTGCTCCCATGACTGAGCCACTGCGCATCGTCTTTGCCGGCACCCCGGAATTCGCCGCCGAACACCTCAAGGCCCTGCTCGACAGCCCTTACGAGGTCGTCGCGGTCTACACCCAGCCGGACCGTCCGGCGGGTCGCGGGCAAAAGTTGATGCCGAGCCCGGTCAAGCAGTTGGCACTGGAAAACAACATCCCGGTGCTGCAACCGCCGACCCTGCGCAACGAAAACGCTCAGGCTGAACTGGCCGCGCTGAAGCCGGATTTGCTGGTGGTGGTCGCCTACGGCCTGATCCTGCCGCAGGTGGTGCTGGATATTCCGCGTCTGGGCTGCATCAACAGCCACGCCTCGTTGCTGCCACGCTGGCGCGGAGCGGCGCCGATCCAGCGTGCCGTCGAAGCTGGCGACAGCGAAAGCGGTGTGACTGTGATGCGCATGGAACTGGGCCTCGACACCGGGCCGATGCTGCTGAAAGTCACCACGCCGATCAGCGCTGAAGACACCGGCGGCAGCCTTCATGACCGTCTGGCGGAAATCGGTCCACCGGCGGTGATTCAGGCGATTGCCGGCCTCGCTGCCGGAACCCTGGAAGGCGAAGTGCAGGATGACAGCCTCGCCACCTATGCGCACAAACTGAACAAGGATGAAGCGCGAATCGACTGGAGCCGCCCGGCCATTGAGCTGGAACGTCTGGTCCGCGCCTTCAATCCATGGCCGATCACCCACAGCACGTTGAATGGCGAAGCGCTGAAAGTGCTGGCCGCGAGCCTCGCCGAAGGGCAGGGCGCACCGGGGGAAATCCTCGGCGCCAGCAAGGACGGCCTGATCGTCGCCTGCGGTGAGCAGGCACTGTGCCTGACCCGCCTGCAATTGCCCGGCGGCAAGGCGCTGAACTTCAGCGATTTGTTCAACAGCCGTCGTGAGAAATTTGCCGCCGGCACCGTGCTCGGTCAAACGGCGGACGCTCAATGAATCCACGTCTGGCCGCCGCCAAGGCACTGGCTGCAGTTCTCAACGGAAAAGCCTCGCTCAACAGTTCGCTGCCGACCCAAATGGACAAGGTTGAAGACCGTGATCGCGGTTTCACCCAGGACCTGGCGTTCGGCACCGCGCGCTGGCAGCCGCGTTTGTCGGCACTCGCGGCCAAGTTGCTGCAGAAGCCGTTCAAGGCTGCCGACGCCGATGTCGAGGCGCTGTTGCTGGTCGGTCTTTACCAACTGCTTTACACCCGCGTCCCGGCCCACGCCGCCATCGGCGAAACCGTGGGTTGCGCCGACAAGCTGAAAAAGCCGTGGGCGAAGGCCTTGCTCAACGCCGTGTTGCGCCGCGCACAGCGTGAAAGCGAAACGCTGCTGGCCGAGCTGGAACATGACCCGGTGGTGCGCACGGCGCATCCGCGTTGGCTGCAAAAATCCCTGAAAGCGTTCTGGCCGCAGCAATGGGAAGCCATTTGCGCGGCGAACAACGCACATCCGCCGATGATTCTGCGGGTCAACCGTCGCCATCACACTCGCGATGCGTACTTGAGCCTGCTGACCGAAGCGGGCATCGCCGCCACACCGTGTGTCTACAGTCAGGACGGCATCATTCTCGACACCGCTGCCGATGTGCGCAGTTTGCCGGGCTTCGCAGAAGGCTGGATCAGCGTGCAGGACGAAGCGGCACAACTGGCCGCCGACTTGCTGGACCTGGCGCCAGGCCAACGGGTGCTCGACGCCTGCTGCGCACCGGGCGGCAAGACCTGCCACATCCTTGAAGCCGAGCCTGCATTGGCCGGCGTCGTTGCCGTAGACCTGGAAGCCAAGCGTCTGGTGCGCGTGCGGGAAAACCTCGCACGCCTGGGTCTGAGCGCCGAACTGATCGCCGCCGACGGCCGCGACACTGCCACCTGGTGGGACGGCAAACCGTTCCAGCGCATCCTCCTCGATGCACCTTGCTCGGCCACCGGTGTGATCCGTCGTCACCCGGATATCAAGCTGACTCGCCAACCGGATGACATCGCCGCACTTGCAGTGCTGCAAGGTGAATTGCTTGATGCCATGTGGATAACGCTGGAGGTCGGCGGGATTCTGCTCTACGCCACCTGCTCCACGTTGCCGACCGAGAACACCGAAGTCATCGAAGCCTTCCTCGCCCGCACACCGGGCGCTCGTGAGCTGGACCTCGCCACAACGGCCGGCATCAAGCAGCCCCATGGTCGCCAGTTGCTGGCCCAGGAAGGCGGCCACGACGGGTTCTACTACGCCAAACTGATCAAGATCACCGCCGCGCGCGGTTAACCGGTTTAAGGGAGTGACTGGATGAAAATTATCATCCTCGGCGCAGGGCAGGTCGGCGGTTCGCTGGCGGAACACTTGGCCAGCGAGGCCAACGACATCACCGTGGTCGACACCGACGGCGAACGCCTGCGCGACCTCGGCGATCGGCTGGACATCCGCACCGTGCATGGCCGCGGCTCGCTGCCGACGGTGCTGCGCCAAGCCGGCGCGGACGATGCCGACATGCTGGTGGCGGTGACCAACAGTGACGAAACCAACATGGTGGCCTGTCAGGTTGCTCATACCCTGTTTCACACACCGACCAAAATCGCTCGGGTCCGCGAAGCGGCATACCTGACGCGCTCCGAGCTGTTCGATAACGAAGCGATTCCGGTGGACATGCTGATCAGCCCGGAACAAGTGGTCACCAACTACATCAAGCGCCTGATCCAGCATCCGGGCGCATTGCAGGTGATCGACTTCGCCGAAGGCAAAGCACAATTGGTCGCGGTGAAGGCGTATTACGGCGGACCGCTGGTGGGCCAGCAACTTCGTCAGTTGCGCGAGCACATGCCGAACGTCGAAACCCGCGTTGCCGCGATTTTCCGCCGTGACCGGCCGATCCTGCCCCAGGGCGATACGGTGATCGAAGCGGACGACGAAGTGTTTTTCATCGCCGCCAAGGCGAACATTCGCGCAGTGATGAGCGAAATGCGCCGCCTCGACGAGAGCTACAAGCGCATCGTCATCGCCGGTGGCGGGCAGATCGGCGAGCGTCTGGCCGAGGCCATCGAAAGCCGCTATCAGGTGAAAATCATCGAGATGAACCCGGCTCGGTGCCGCCATCTCTCGGACACTCTGGACAGCACCGTGGTGTTGCAGGGCAGCGCCTCCGACCGCGACTTGCTGATGGAAGAGAACATCGCCGATGCCGACATCTTCCTGGCCCTGACCAACGACGACGAAGCCAACATCATGTCGTCGCTGCTGGCCAAGCGACTGGGCGCGAAGAAGGTGATGACCATCATCAACAACCCGGCCTACGTCGATCTGATTCAGGGCGGCGACATCGACATCGCCATCAGCCCGCAACTGGCAACCATCGGCACGTTGCTGGCTCATGTACGGCGTGGCGATATCGTCAGCGTGCACTCACTGCGCCGTGGCGCGGCGGAGGCCATCGAGGCGATTGCCCATGGCGATGCGAAGTCGAGCAAGGTGATTGGCAAGGCCATTGAGAACATCGGTTTGCCACCGGGCACCACGATCGGGGCAATCATTCGTGACGAAGAAGTGATTATTGCCCACGATGACACGGTGATCTCGGCGGGTGACCATGTGATTCTGTTCCTTGTGGATAAAAAGCATATTCGGGATGTGGAGAAGTTGTTCCATGTCGGCCTTAGCTTCTTTTAAGCCGTTGGATCGCTATCGCCAGCAAGCCGGCTCCTACAAAGGGTGGCGGTTACCCTGCAGGAGCCGGCTTGCTGGCGATGCGATGTCGATTACGCCACCCATTCGGAAATTTTCCCCATGATCGAATCCCTGGAAAAAATGCTCGCCAAGGGTGTGGATAACTCACTGCTGCGCTTCGGCCTGGGCAAGGGCTACCTGGATCTTGGGGAAAACGCCAAGGCCGCCGAACATTTCCAGCGTTGCGTCGAGTTCGATCCGAAGTATTCAGCGGCGTGGAAGCTGTTGGGCAAGGCGCAGCTGGCGCTGGCGGACTATCCGGCCGCGCGTCAGGCGTGGGAACAGGGTCTGGAAGCCGCCCGCGCTCATGGCGACAAGCAGGCAGAGAAAGAAATGACGGTATTTCTGAAAAAGCTTGAGCGTCAGGCGCCCTGATTAGAGATAGCGCAGGCCAATACCGTCGGCATCCACCAACACCACTTCCATGCGCACCCGCGGCGCACCTGTGGGTAAATCCTGGACCTGACCGTACACCACGGCGCCTTCAGGCAACGCAGACAAGCCCGGATGCTTGACGTAGACACCCGTGGTCGAGAGGTTGCGGGTCTGGCCGAGGCATTCGCCAAAGCTTTCATGACTGATCTTGATGCGAAACGATTTGCGGTGTTCGGACATCTTCTGCGCCCTTTCTTGATCAGTTGTGGATAACTTGAACCTGCAGGAGCGCAACTTGCTTCGCTCCTGCAGGTTCAAGTTATCCACAGATCATGCCAATCCACTCAGTACCAGCGTTCTTCACCCGGCGGCCGCTTCTTGAAACGTTTCATGCTCCACATGTACTGGCTCGGATAAGCCCGCACATAGCGTTCGACCACCTTGCTCATGGCCGCGCAGGACGTTTCGGTATCGGTGCTGTACATGGCCTCTGGCGCGGCTTCGAGGATCACTTTGTAACCCGAACCATCCGGCAGGCGCAGGGCATGCAGGAACACGCCGACCGCTTTGCCGCCGGCGAGCATGTTCGGTACAAACTTGCTGGTCAGCGCCTGAGTGGCGAAGAACGGCACGAAGATCCCGGCGGATTCTGCCGGTTCCGGGTCAGCGGGAATGCCCACTGCACCACCTTTGCGCACTTCCTTGATGACGCTGAGAATGCCTTCCTTGGTCGACGCGGCAACCTTGTTACCCAGTTGCACGCGCTGCTTGCGCAGCAATTCATCCACCGCTTTCAACTTTGGCGGACGATAAAAAATGATCGGTTTGCACTGGCTGCAATAGAAGTGGTTCAACACTTCCCAGTTGCCCAGGTGGCTGGTAATGCCGACGACACCTTTGCCGGAAGCGAGGGCGTCCTTCAAGACGTCGAGCCCTTCGACTTCGCGAACCAGATCAATGGAACGCTGCGCCGGCCAGATCCACGCGCACGCACTTTCGGTCAACGACTTGCCGATGTCTTTCAGGCTCTGGCCGACCAGGCGCTCGCGCTCGGCAGGGTCCATCTCGGGAAAACACTTGGCCAGATTGATCCGTACCACATCGCGGGAACGGTTAGGGGTTTTCCACATCACCCAGCCGATGGCCGAGCCAACCGCTTGCACTGCTCGCCAAGGAAGCAGGGCAAACAGCCGCAGAGCGCCTACCAGCAAGGCGCCTTTCAACTTATCCACAGGTCACTCCTGATCTTGTGCTGTGCGCGAGGCGGCTATTCTAACCGCCGATCGACAAGGTCGCGTAGCGATCGCAATCCCGGGTGTGGTCCATGACCATCCCCGAGGCCTGCATCAACGCGTAGCAAATGGTCGGGCCGACGAAGGTGAAGCCGGCTTTTTTCAGGCCTTTGCTCATCTCCACAGCGACCGGCGTGACCGCCGGCACTTCGGTGCGATCCTTGAAATGATTGATAACCGGTTGGCCACCCACGAAGGACCAGAGAAACGCCACCGGGTCCTCCAGCGCCAGCCAAGCCTGGGCATTGCGCCTGGCCGCATTGAGTTTGAGGCGATTGCGAATGATGCCGGGATCAAGCATCAATTCATCGATTTCAGCGTCGCTCATCTGCGCCACTCGCTGTACGTCGAAGCCGAACAACACCTCGCGATATCGCTCACGTTTACGCAACACGGTGATCCAGGAGAGGCCGGCCTGGAACCCTTCGAGCAAAAGCAACTCGAACAATCCCTGCGCATCGCGTAGCGGCGTGCCCCACTCCTGGTCGTGATAAGCCATGTACAACGGATCTTCGGAACACCAAAAGCAGCGTGGCATAAGGCTCCAGGGGGCGTGCGCAGCAACGAATCGGGTATACTCCCGCTCTTTAAATCGCAGCCCAAGAAACAGGTGAATTTCGTGAGCCAGCCTACGCCAGCCGTGCGTACCTTCCAAGACTTGATCCTCGCCCTCCAGCAATACTGGGCCGAGCAAGGTTGCGTGGTACTTCAGCCCTACGATATGGAAGTAGGCGCCGGTACTTTCCACACTGCCACGTTTCTGCGCGCCATCGGCCCGGAAACCTGGAACGCCGCTTATGTGCAGCCCAGTCGTCGCCCGACTGATGGCCGCTACGGCGAAAACCCGAACCGTCTGCAGCATTACTACCAGTTCCAGGTAGTCCTGAAGCCGAACCCGGACAATTTCCAGGAACTGTACCTGGGCTCCCTCAAGCATGTCGGCCTGGACCCGCTTGTCCACGACATTCGCTTCGTCGAAGACAACTGGGAATCGCCGACACTGGGCGCCTGGGGCCTGGGCTGGGAAGTCTGGCTCAACGGCATGGAAGTGACCCAGTTCACTTACTTCCAGCAAGCGGGCGGCATCGAATGCTACCCGGTGACCGGCGAGATCACTTACGGTCTCGAGCGTCTGGCCATGTACCTGCAGGGCGTGGACTCGGTCTACGACCTGGTCTGGGCTGACGGTCCGTTCGGCAAAGTGACCTACGGTGACGTGTTCCACCAGAACGAAGTGGAGCAGTCGACCTACAACTTCGAACACGCGAATGTCGAGAAGCTGTTCGAACTGTTCGATTTCTATGAAAGCGAAGCCAAGCGCCTGATCGAACTCGACCAGCCGCTGCCGTTGCCGAGCTACGAAATGGTGTTGAAGGCTTCCCACACCTTCAACCTGCTGGATGCGCGCCGGGCGATCTCGGTAACTGCGCGTCAGCAATACATCCTGCGTGTGCGCACCCTGGCGCGTTCCGTTGCGCAAGCCTATCTGCTGGCTCGCGCCAAGCTGGGCTTCCCGATGGCGACCCCGGACCTGCGCGATGAAGTACTGGCCAAGCTGGAGGCTGCACAATGAGTGCTCAAGATTTTCTGGTTGAACTGGGCACCGAAGAACTGCCACCCAAAGCCCTGAACACCCTGGCCGAGGCCTTCCTGGCCGGTATCGACAAGGGTCTGCAAGCCGCTGGCCTGAACTACGAGACCAAAACCGTCTACGCCGCGCCACGTCGTCTGGCGGTGCTGATCACCTCGCTGTCCACCCAACAGCCGGATCGCAGCATCAACCTCGATGGCCCGCCACGTCAGGCCGCGTTCGATGCCGAAGGCAATCCGACGCAAGCGGCATTGGGTTTCGCCAAGAAGTGCGGCGTAGAGCTGAGCGAAATCGATCAGAGCGGTCCGAAACTGCGTTACAGCCAAAGCATCGCCGGCAAGCCGACCGCGAGCCTTCTGCCGACCATCGTCGAAGACTCCCTGAATGACCTGCCGATCCCGAAGCGCATGCGCTGGGGCGCTCGCAAGGAAGAATTCGTTCGTCCGACCCAATGGCTGGTGATGTTGCTCGGTGACCAGGTCATCGAATGCACGATCCTCGCCCAGAAGGCCGGTCGCGATTCCCGTGGTCACCGCTTCCATCACCCGGAAAGCGTGCGCATCACCTCGCCGGCCAACTACCTGGCCGACCTGCGTGCCGCTTATGTGCTGGCCGATGCCAACGAACGTCGCGCGATCATCAGCAAGCGCACCGATGAGCTGGCGACGATGCAGGAAGGTACGGCAATCGTTCCGCCAGCCCTGCTCGATGAAGTGACCGCGCTGGTTGAATGGCCGGTGCCGCTGGTGTGCTCGTTCGAAGAACGTTTCCTCGACGTGCCGCAAGAAGCGCTGATCACTACCATGCAGGACAACCAGAAGTATTTCTGCCTGCTGGATGCCGACGGCAAGTTGCTGCCACGTTTTATTACCGTGGCCAACATCGAAAGCAAAGACCCGCAGCAGATCATCGCCGGTAACGAGAAAGTGGTTCGCCCACGCCTCACCGACGCCGAGTTCTTCTTCAAGCAAGACAAGAAGCAGAAACTCGAAGACTTCAACCTGCGTCTGCAGAACGTGGTGTTCCAGGAAAAACTCGGCAGCGTCTACGACAAGGCCGAGCGCGTTTCCAGACTCGCTGCATTCATCGCTCAGCGCATTGGCGGCAACGCAGCCTGGGCTTCCCGTGCCGGCCTGCTGTCCAAGTGCGACCTGGCGACCGAGATGGTCGGTGAGTTCCCGGAGATGCAAGGCGTCGCCGGTTACTACTACGCCCTCAATGATGGCGAGCCGGAAGAAGTCGCTCTGGCGCTGAACGAGCAATACATGCCGCGCGGTGCCGGTGCTGAACTGCCGACCACCCTGACCGGTGCAGCAGTGGCCATCGCCGACAAGCTCGACACTCTGGTGGGTATCTTCGGTATCGGCATGCTGCCGACCGGTAGCAAAGACCCGTATGCCCTGCGTCGTGCTGCACTCGGCGTGTTGCGTATCCTGATCGACAAGAAGCTCGATCTCGACTTGAACGATGCCGTGGCGTTCGCTGTGAATGCATTCGGTGCCAAGGTCAAGGCTGCTGGCCTGGCCGACTCGGTACTCGAATTCGTATTCGACCGTCTGCGTGCTCGTTACGAAGACGAAGGCGTCGATGTCGGGACTTATCTGTCGGTACGGGCACTGAAGCCGGGCTCTGCGCTGGACTTCGATCAGCGTGTACAAGCGGTAGAAGCTTTCCGCAAATTGCCGGAAGCCGCCGCCCTCGCCGCGGTGAACAAGCGCGTTTCGAACTTGTTGAGCAAGGTTGAAGGCTCTGTTCCATCGGTCGTTGAAGCCAAGTATTTCGACAACGCCAATGAGTTCTCCCTGTATTCGGCGATTCAGCAAGCGGACCAGGCTGTTCAGCCAATGGCCGCTGCGCGTCAGTACAGCGAATCTCTGGCGCGCCTGGCGGCCTTGCGCGAGCCGGTGGATGCGTTCTTCGAAGCCGTGATGGTCAACGCTGAAGATGCCAAGGTCCGCGCCAACCGGTATGCGCTGCTGGCACGTCTTCGCGGGCTGTTCCTCGGCGTCGCCGACATTTCGCTGCTGGGTTGAGGGGCTGCTGTTGAAACTGCTGATTCTCGATCGGGACGGGGTGATCAACTATGACTCCGACGCTTACATAAAGTCGGTGGAGGAGTGGATTCCACTTCCCGGTTCGATCGAGGCCATCGCGCAGTTGAGCAAGGCCGGCTGGACGGTAGCGGTCGCGACCAACCAGTCGGGCATCGCTCGCGGCTATTACGACATCGCCACCCTCGATGCCATGCACGAACGCTTGCGTTCGTTGGTGGCGGAGCAGGGCGGTGAGGTCGGCCTGATCGTCTATTGCCCGCACGGGCCGGACGAAGGCTGCGATTGCCGCAAGCCAAAACCCGGGATGTTGAAAACCATCGCCGCGCATTACAACGTGTCGCTGACCAATCTATGGTTCGTTGGCGACAGCCTCGGTGACCTGGAAGCCGCCAAAGCCGTCGATTCTCAGCCAGTTTTGGTAAAGACCGGGAAAGGCGAAAAGACTTTGGGCAGGACCCTGCCGGTAGGCACCTTGATTTTTGACGATCTCGCGGCGATTGCCGCAGAACTTATCCACAATTAGAGTGCTTCGATTGATCCGATTTAAGGACTGATCGGAAGTGCGCTTTATATAGACGGGCAGAGCCCGCACGGTAAACGTCGCCATGTCGATACTGCAGGCCATCAGAACCTTCCTCTTTTACCTGCTGCTGGGCACCAGCTCCTTGCTCTGGTGCAGCCTGAGCTTTTTTATCGCGCCCTTTTTGCCGTTCAAGGCGCGCTATCGTTTCATCAACGTGTACTGGTGCCGCTGCGCCCTGTGGCTGAGCAAAGTCTTTCTGGGCATCAGCTACGAAGTGAAGGGCGCCGAGAACGTGCCTGACCAGCCCTGCGTGATTCAGTCCAATCACCAGAGCACCTGGGAGACGTTCTTCCTCTCGGCCTACTTTGAGCCGCTGAGCCAGGTACTGAAACGCTCTTTGCTGTTTGTGCCGTTCTTCGGTTGGGCCATGGCCATGTTGCGACCGATCGCAATCGACCGCGATAACCCGAAAGCCGCGCTTAAACATGTGGCCAAGAAGGGTGATGAACTGTTGAAGGATGGTGTCTGGGTGCTGATCTTTCCTGAAGGGACGCGAGTTCCATACGGCACCATTGGCAAGTTCTCCCGGGGTGGTACGGCGTTAGCGGTCAACGCCGCGCTTCCGGTGTTGCCGATTGCGCACAATGCCGGCAAGTTCTGGCCGAAAACCGGCTGGGCGAAGAAGCAGGGCGTCATTACAGTGATCATCGGCGAGCCGATGTACGCCGAAGGGAGCGGGCCCCGCGCGATTGCCAACCTCAATGACCGGGTTCAGGCCTGGAACGAGCAGATGCAACGGGAAATGGGTTCGCTTCCACCCGCTTCACAAGCCCCGGCAGCCAGCGATCAAGTGGCTGTCTGAATTCTGTGGATAACCTGTGTGCCGTTTTGCTGACACACGCCGTGTTTTGCTTTTAAGACTATGATTTAACTATATATTTCTTAAATTCATAAAAGTCGGAAAAATGTGCATAGGTTTTCCCTAAGGTCAAAAAAACCGGCTAACAAAGCCGGTTTTTTTATGCGCCACAACACGCTCTCTGCCGACAGGACATCAGCCTTGTAAATGACATCGCGCCCGCTGCTGCTCGTCTCCCTGCAGGACCTGAGGTTTGTCACAGCCAACGGTGCACAGACTGCAACGTTCCCGAAAGAAGCAGCCAGTTGGCAGATGACGGTTACCCGGCAATTCGGTAGGCGCCGCCACCTGCTCTTCATGCAGCGCAGCGCCCAGTCGCGGCACCGCGTCGAGTAACAGGCGGGTATAGGGATGGCGTGGCTGGTCGAGCACTTGGGCAGCCTGGCCAAGCTCGACGATTTGCCCCAAATACATCACCGCTACCCGGTCTGCCATATGACGCACGACGGATACGTTATGGGAAATGAGGATGTAGGTCAGGTTGCGGGCTCGTTGCAGCTCTGCGAGCAGGTTGAGGATCTGCGCCTGAACCGAGATATCCAGCGCCGATGTGGGTTCGTCGAGGACGATAATGTCCGGGTCGGAGGACAGAGCCCGGGCAATGGCAATCCGCTGACGCTGGCCGCCGGAAAACTGGTGGGGAAAGCGGTCCAGGTATTCCGGGCGGATACCGACCTGGGACGCGACCTTGGCTGCCACCTCGCGCATCTGTGCTCGATCGGCATGACCCCGGGCGTACAGCGGCTCGGTGATGATCCGCCAGATCGGCAGACGCGGGTCGAGCGAAGACTGGGGGTCCTGGAACACAATCTGCACGTTGTTGCGGCCTTCGCTGCCGGTACGACTGGCCCAGTTCAAATCGCCGCTGCTGGGCGCAATCAAGCCCATCAACAGCTGCGCCAATGTGCTTTTTCCACAGCCTGACTCACCCACGATCCCCAGGGTTTCGCCCGCTCGTACCTGAAGATCAATGCCATTCAGGGCGTGAGCATAGCCTCGCGGCCGACCCAGCCAGTCGTTGCTCACGGGGAAACGCACACGAACATCGTTAAGTTGAAGAATCGGGGGAGCCATGTCGATAGCACTATGAAGGACGGCATTGTTCATCACGAAAGCTCCTTGACGGGCAACCAGCAAGCGCTTTTACGTTGGTCGTTAATGGCAGTGAGGGTAGGGCGTTTGGCACAGACAGGCATGGCGTATGAGCACCGCTCCTGAAAGGTACAGCCCTCGGGTAAAGAAGCGAGGTTGGGGACTTGCCCGGGAATGGTCAGCAACGGCTGGCCCGGTTCCACCATTTCCGGAAGGCCGCTGAGCAGCCCACGGGTGTAGGGGTGTTGCGGATTGTTCATCACGTCGACGGTGCGGCCTTCTTCGACCACAGCGCCGGTGTACATGACATACACCCGGTCACAGAACTGCGACACCAATGCCATGTCATGGGTAATGAGCAAAATAGCAGTCCCCCGTTGCCTAGCCTTTTCTCGCAGCAGCAACAGCACCTGGCGTTGCACCGTCACGTCGAGCGCGGTGGTCGGCTCGTCGGCGATCAAAAGTTGCGGTTCACAGGAGAACGCCAGCGCAATCATCACCCGTTGGCGCATGCCCCCGGACAGTTCGAACGGGTAGCTCTCCAATACGTGCTCGGGGCTTGCGATGTGCATGTCACGCAACAGGGCAATCGCCTTGAGTCGTGCCTGGGCAGCACTGATTTTCTGGTGATGGATGATCACATCAAGCATTTGTCGACCGATGCGTCGGGTCGGGTTCAGGGCGGTCATCGGCTCCTGGAAAATCATCGCCGCATCGCGTCCGCGAATCTGCAGCAGTTCCTTTTCAGGCGTTGTCAGCATGTCGCGGCCGAGCATGCTGAGGCTGCCCGCGGTAATCCGATAGCTGCGCTCGGGCAGCAAACGCATGCTGAGCATGGCCGTGACCGACTTGCCCGACCCGGACTCCCCCACCACGCCGACGATTTCGCCGGGATTGACGTGCAACGTCACGCCGTTCAGGGCTTTCACATTGTTTTTGTAAGCCGGGAATTCCAGGCTCAGGTTGTCGATGGCCAGCACTGGGCTCGAAGTCTGCATTGTCATTTCCCCTGTTGCCGTGGGTCGAGCAGGTCGCGCACACCATCGCCCAGCAGGTTGAAACCGGTGGCGGTGATCAAAATCGCCATGCCTGGAAAGGTCGAATACCACCAGTTATCGAGGATGTAGTTGCGCCCGGTGGCGACCATTGCGCCCCACTCGGCGGTTGGCTGCTGCGCCCCCAGGCCGATGAATCCAAGGGCCGAGGCCATGAGGATTGCGCTACCGATATCCAGACTCAGTTGCACCAGCAAGGGCGGCATTGCGTTTCGCGCCACGTGCCAGTGCACCACGTGCCAGCGTCCGGCCCCGAACGTATGGGCTGCCTTGACGTAACCCATCTGTCGAATGCTCAAGGCCTGGCCACGGGCCAGTCGTACGTAGGATGGGATTCGCACCAGGGTAATGGCCAGCATGGCGTTGAACAGGCTCGCGCCCAATGCGGCCGCCAATGCCATGATCAGTACCAGTGACGGGACTGAAAGCATGATGTCCATCAGGCGCATGATGCATGCGTCGAAACGCCCCCCGATCACCCCCGAAAAGCACCCCAACAGCCCGCCAATGAAACAGGAGGTAAAAGCCACGAACAGGCCGACACCCACCGACTGCTGGCTGCCGAACAGCACCCGGCTGAACAAGTCGCGGCCCACTTCGTCGGTGCCGAACCAATGGTCGGCAGATGGCGGCGCCAGGCGTTCGCCGAGGTTCAGTGCATTCGGGTCGTGGCTGGCGAGCCAGGGCGCGAAGATCATGCACAGCAATACGATAGAAGTGATCAGCAGGCCCGCCATGGTCAGCGGGCTCCGGCGGATCTGGTATGCCAGGTAGGCGAGTTTTTCAGCCCTGCGCAGGCCATGTACCGCCGTCAGAGTCACGGACATTTCAATTCACCTCGCCGATGCGTGGGTCGATCACGCGATACAAAAGGTCGATAGCCATGTTCAACAGGACATAGATGAACGACACCAGAATGGCAAAGCCCATCACCGCCGGGAAATCCAGCGACTGGATCGACTTGACCACATAGGCACCCATTCCGGGCCAGGCAAATACGGTTTCGGTCAGTACCGCGCCGTACAACAAATCACCCAGGGTCAACCCGAGGACGGTCACCGAAGGGATTAGAGCGTTAGGCAGAGCATGACGCAGGATCACTGTCCACCGCGAAAGGCCATAGGCGCGCGCGGTGCGGATGTAGTCTTCGCCCAATTGATCCAGCATGGCCGAGCGGATCTGCCGGGCGACAACCCCCAGGGTCACGAAGCCCAGCGTTGCGGCTGGAAGAATCAGGTGTTCGGCCGCATCGAGAAACAGGCGGACATCCCCCGCCAGCAGCGAGTCGATCAGATAAAAACCCGTGATCGTCGGTGGCGGCGAGAGTCCTTCAGATAACCGGCCACCACCGGGCAGCCAGCCCAGATGACCGTAGAACAGCACGATTGCACCCAGGCCGAGCCAGAAGGCCGGCGTGGAAATACCGGTGACCGCCAGGGTCCGGGCGATCTGATCGATCAGCCGGTTGTGGTAGACCGCTGACAACACGCCCAGCGGCACACCGACCAGAATCGCCAATGTCAGTGCGACCAGCGCCAGTTCCAGTGTCGCCGGGAAGAACGCTTGCAAGTCTTCCAGGACGGGACGGTTGGTGCGTATCGAGGTTCCCAGGTCCCCGTGCAACAGATCCATCAGGTAGCGACCGTATTGTTGATACAGCGGCAGATCCAATCCCAGTTGATGACGGATGCCGGCTACGAGAGCGTCGCTGGCACGGTCACCGGCGATCAATCGGGCAGGGTCGCCCGGGATCAGGTGGGAAATTGAAAAGGTAATCAGCGAAACACCGAACACGACCAACATCAAGCCGAGCAGGCGCTTGCGCAACAATGTCAGGAAGGCCATCTGGCACCTCAGTTACACGAGCGACGAAATCAGAAGCCGCGCCAACCACCGGGGCTGGCGCGAAGGAGCATGTTTACTTGCTCATGCTTCCCAGGTTGAACACCTGTTCGAGCATGGGGTTGAACACGTAGCCCTTGACCGAATCACGCATCGGCAGGGAGTAGCTCTTCTGATAGAGGTAGGCATAGACGCTGTCGTCGAGCACCTTTTTCTGCGCAGTCTGGTAAAGCTCGATGCGCTTGGCGGTGTCGCTGACAGCGGCCGCTTCACGAATCAGCTTGTCGACTTCCGGGTTGCTGTAGAACGAGCGGTTGCCTTGCAGGCCCTGCATCTTGGAGTCGAACCAGAAGTTCATGAACATGTACGGGTCAGCGAAGTCCGGGCTCCAGGTCCCCACCGCGATGTCGTAGTCGGCCTGGCCAACACGTTCACGCAGGGTGGCGTTGGCGGTTTTCTCCAGTTTGAGGTTGATGCCCAGGGGTGCCAGGGCCGCCTGCAAGGTCAGGCCGATCGGTTCCCAGTTGGCGTCCTTGTCCGAATACATGTAGTTCAGGTTGGTGATCTTCTGGGGTGCCTTGGCCAGGCTGTTCTTCGCGGCGGCCATGTCCTGCTTCATCACTGGCAGCGAACTGTCGTAGCCCCACATGCCATCCGGGATCGGCCCGTTCAGCAGCTTGGCCTTGTCCTTGAGAATGCCCTTGACGATACCGTTGTAGTCCACCGCTTCGGTGATCGCACGACGGGCGTTGACGTCGGTCAGAGGACCCTTCTTGTTGTTCAGGTACAGATAAGTGACGCGCAGCGAAGGAAAATCCCTGACCACTACGCCCGGCTTACCGCCCAGTGCACCCAACTGGTCTTCGGGCATGTCTTCGATGATATCCAGGTCCCCGCGCTCCAGTTGCAGCCGACGCACCGAGGGCTCCGCAATAGTCTTGAGGATCACGGTCTTGAACGCAGGCTTGGGACCGGCGAAGTAGGGGTTCGGCTCCATCGTGACGGACTGGCCCTTTTGCCAGTTGGTCAGGCGGAAAGGACCGGAGCCTGCGGTGT
Source organism: Pseudomonas sp. SJZ080 (assembly GCF_007828295.1). Lineage (NCBI taxonomy): Bacteria > Pseudomonadati > Pseudomonadota > Gammaproteobacteria > Pseudomonadales > Pseudomonadaceae > Pseudomonas > Pseudomonas sp. SJZ080. Next base: position 5,579 of record NZ_VIUK01000024.1, on the reverse strand, counting down.
GGCTGGACAGCCAGGCATTGGTTTCGGCACCCTTGTTGGCCACCAGCGGGTTAACGATCGAGGCGCCGTTATGGGCCAGGGTGAACAGGAAAGGGGCGAACGGCGTTTTCAGCGTAAACCGAATGGTCTGCGGGTCGATCACCGCCACCACCATGTCCTCCGGGAATGCACCGGACGGCCCTTGCTTGAGGGTCATCAGGCGATCGAAGGAAAACTTCACGGCGGCGGCATCCACCGCGGTGCCGTCATCGAACTTGTTTCCGGGCTTGATCTTGAACTCCCACACCAGGTTGTCCGGCGACACGGTCCAGCTTTCCGCCAGATCCCCTGTCACTTCGGTGCTGCTCTTGTCACCGTCGGTTTTGTAGCTCACCAGGCGCTGATAGGACGGGTAGGTGATGGTCCAGTCGTTGTTATCGAAGGTTACCGCCGGGTCGAGCGTTTGCGGGTCGGCGGGCTTGCCGATGACCAGAGTGTCTTGAGCCGTCGCCGCCGAAGCGGCTTGCCAGGCGCCCAGGCTCATCGCGCTGCACAGTAGACCAAGCAGCAGCTTGCTGGTGCGTGGAAAGGTATTGCGGGTCACGGTGTTCATTGGGGTCATGCCGGTTTCCTTAATCATTCGATGTATGGAAGTACGTCAGGTTTTTTATAAAAGCTATAACCGGGCAGTTGCAGGTGAAGCAGGTAACGCTGACTTGTTGTTATCGTGTTGCGTTGGTTTCGAAACTCTTTGGTTTCGTTATCGGTTTGTTGCGGTTTTAGTTGTTCGAGAACGTGGTCTGGTTGTCTTCCAGCAGGGGGTAATCATCGGCATCCGGAAGTTCGTAATGCCACCACTCAGTGGGAATTGCGCAGAACCCGGACGCGAGCATGATTCCCAGCAACAGCAGACGATTGCGTTGCACGTGAACGGGAAGGTCGGGGTAGAACTGATGGGACTTCTCTTCCATGGTGTCGAAGGCGCTGCCCATATCCAGCGGCTGTCCATCACTCCCCACCAGAGTCAAATCCACTGCCACGCCACGGCTATGGTGGGACCCCAAATGGGGATCGCGCACGTAGTTGCCGTCAGGCAACGCCTCCCACAATAGAAACTGGGCGAAAGGTGGACGGTAGGCGTCATAGATGCGCAGTGTGTAACCGGCCAGCCGCGCCAGTTCACTGGCCTTGCCCAGGCACTCGGCTGCTTGGCGATGCAGCAGGCAACGGGCACTGGGGTAAATCACCTTTCCTGCCAGATTGTCGGCACTGGCGTAGATCAGATCGATTTGCACCTGATATCGCTCGGCATCAATCTCTACAAGGGGGCTGTTGTTCACGCAAAAACTCCAGTTGGGATTGGATGGATCTAGCCTTCGAACTGGCCGAAAGCTTTTTGCAATTGTCGATTTTTGCTCAGACGTTCATCGAGGCGATCGCCGTACTTTTCCGCAACGGCCGACACCATCAGGTTCAACAGGCAGGCCAGCGGGGCAGGGGAGTCCCAGAACTGCCCGACATCGGTTTTGAGTTGCAGCAAATCCAGCGGGTAGTCACGTGCCCATGGGCATTGCAGATCGGTGATCAGGGCCAAGGGCAGATTGCTGTCGATGGCGGCGTCGCAGAAGGTCCGGGTCACACTGGAATAGGCCCGGAAATCCGAAATGATTGCGTAGGGATTGGCAAAGCCGGAATTCAGGGTTTCGGCATATATGCCGGACAAGCCGTCGACGTAGTAGACCTTGGCCCGAATGTATTCGAGGTGACTGTGAAACGCGGTGAGAATCCCGCGCGTCGACTGGATGCCGAGAATGAATACCGCATCGGCTTCGTAGATGCGCTGCACGATCTCAGCGAAGGCACTGCTTCGCGCCAGGCCATAGACGTGCCGGATGGCCTCGATCTCGCGACTCATGGAGCGGTCGAGCGCGTCTTCTAGAGTGCTTTCGGTGCGAAAGGCACCGATACGGTCGGTGATCAACCAGGACGCCGGCGCTTCGCCGCGCAGACTCTGTTTAACCTCATCAATGTTCTGATAACCCAGCGAACGGAAAAAACGCCCCACGGAAATGCCGGTGGTGGAAGCCTGCTGCGCGATGCTGTCGGCCGACTCGAACGGTAACTGATCCGGGTTCCCCAACAGATAGCTGGCAATGCGTTTGCCAGTCGGAGTCAGGTTGGAGAACTCTTGCTCGAGCAACTGAAGGAAGCTGTTCTTTTCTGTAGGCATGTCAGCGCACCGATCGAGGAACTGTTATATAGATGTCATTATAGTCAGTAATGTTATATGTATAACATCTATCATCAAGACAACACCACGTTTTTTTCAGGTGCTTCACGCCGAATCCCGAAAAAATCCGAAAAAAAAACCAGCGCAATGCGCTGGTTTTTTGTTTGGCAAATCCGCTGGATGTAGGTGGGCAAAGTTAACCGACTTTGACAGATTGAAATATCAGAGGTATACGGCACGTTTGGGCAAAGTTAATCTTCCTATTAGAAGAAGTTAAAGTGCGGAAACCTATTTTCGGCCAAAGTTAGACGCCATGGAAATGAACAACGATTTTAAAATTCGGTTAATTGACAATTTGTCAAAAGAGAATATAAATTAAACTATATAACTCACTTATTCAAGTACGTCTTAGTAAGTTAATACCAGTCTATTTTGGCAACTTTTAACTGCCAGCCCTGACACCCACCTCCAAATCTATGACTGTACATAAATACAGCCATGTCAACTGATCCATGATCCTCTAAGCTCGCCGAAAGCATAGAAGAGGAGCCGCTGCTCAGTCTGGGTAGATACTCCTGCTCCGTCACCATCACGTAATAAAGCATCGCTAGGCTGAATCGAATGGGCCAGCCTTCTCTGGTCTAGAGGAGGCCTATTGCCCTCTCCATCCATACGGACAAACTCAACAGACCGCTCTGATAGCTTGATACCAGCTGCAGAGTACGTTCGCATGTCCACTGATCACCAACGGTACTCCACCGAAAACCAATCAGCAGCCATCCATGCATACGCAATGAGCCATGGCATGGAAATCATTACAACTTACCGAGACGAAGGGAAAAGCGGCCTGGACATCGGCGGTCGTGATGCTCTGCGCAGGCTGCTAGACGACGTCCAGACCGGACATACCCAATTCCAGGTCATTCTTGTCTATGACGTCAGTCGCTGGGGACGCTTTCAGAACACGGACGAAAGCGCCCACTATGAGTATCTTTGCACTAGCTCAGGCATCAAGGTTGTGTATTGCGCAGAGCCATTCGAAAACGACGGTTCGCCTTTGGCAACAATTTACAAAGGCATCAAACGATCCATGGCAGGGGAGTACAGCCGAGAGCTATCCCAAAAAGTTTTCGCTGGTCAGTGCCGCCTGGTCGAAAAGGGTTTTCACCAAGGTGGGCCAGCAGGATATGGATTACGTCGTGCATTGATCGACGAGAAAAACGAATTCAAGGCAGAACTATCAAGGGGCCAGCAGAAGAGCATCCAGACCGACAGGGTCATTTTGATTCCTGGGCCCGAGGCGGAAATTGAGGTGGTTCAGCGCATCTACCATCAATTCGTCCACGACAAAATGAACGAACGTGAGATCGCCAACGCACTGAACGCTGAAGGACTGATCACCGACTTTAACCGTCCTTGGAGCCGGGGTAGCGTCCACCAAGTGCTGACCAACGAAAAATACATCGGTAACAATGTCTACAACAAAACCTCCTCCAAGCTACGTAAACGCATCAGTCGCAACCCACCCGACAGGTGGGTTCGCTGTGATGGAGCATTCCAGGGAATTGTCTCGCTAGAGGTGTTTGCGGTCGTTCGCGAAATAATCTTGCAGCGCTCACATCGCCTGGACGATGCGCAAATGTTGGAACTGCTTCGTACTCTATTGAACCGGGCGGGTTTACTGTCCGGAATGCTCATCGATGAGCAGGACAACATGCCGTCTAGCACTACCTATGTAAGCAGATTCGGCGGGCTTTTACGTGCCTACACACTCATCGGTTATACACCCGACAGAGACTATCGATATTTGGAGATCAATCGCTCCATAAGACAGCTGCATCCGAAGGTTCTTGAAGATGTTGTCAAACACCTGAAGCAAGTCGGAGCCCAAGTCGAGCCCAATGCTGACAATGACCTACTGACCGTTAACGGTGAGTGGACGGCGTCCGTGGTCATAGCGCGCTGCCAGGCGACACCTACAGGGACTCTTCGCTGGAAGCTCAGATTCGACAACAGCCTGGCGCCTGACATCACGATTGCTGCCCGCATGGAGCACGCAAATCTTCAGGTGCGGGACTATTACCTGGTTCCCAGTATAGATATGGGGGCATGGCCACAAAAAATGGCCGAGGAAAATAGCCCTTTAATCGACAGCTACCGCTTCACAACGCTGGATGTTCTTGATGGGCTTGCTGCCCGTTGCTCCCTGAAGGAGGCTTGCCGATGACCGTCCCATCAACTTCACGCGAACGTGTCGCACTAATTCCTATAGCACAAATTCATATCCTGAACCCTCGAACGAGGAATAAGAAGGTTCACCGCGAGCTCATCGAAAATATCAAAACGGTGGGCCTCAAACGCCCCATCACATTAAGTCGAAAAGCCTCGCCGCAAGGCGCGCTCAACTATGACCTTGTGTGCGGACAAGGCCGTCTAGAGGCGTTCCTAGCACTGGAGGCCACAGAGATTCCAGCGTTTGTGATTGATGCTGTCGAAGAAGATTGCCTTGTAATGAGTTTGGTAGAGAACGTAGCTCGAAGGCAGCATCGCCCGATAGATCTCATGAACGAGGTTGGACGCTTGAAGGAAAGGGGCAAGACAGACGCAGAGATCGCAATAGTAATTGGCAGCACCGCATCATGGGTCAGCATGATTGTTGGGCTGCTGGAGCGCGGTGAAGAAAAACTCCTGTCAGCTGTCGAAACCGGTTTAATCCCTTTAAGCATGGCAACCGACATCGCCCGAAGCAGTGAAAGCGATATCCAAAATTTGCTCACTGATGCCTACGAGCGTGGAATAAGAGGAAAGAAAATAACAAAGCTGCGACACCTTTTAGAGCTCCGAGCCAAGAAAGACAAATTTGTGCGGGGGAGCTCATTAGGTGTCAGCCAGAATAAAAAGAAAAGACTGACGCCCGCAGACTTGAGACGACTATTCGAACGGGAGGCCGAACGACAGCGCTTAATGGTAAAAAAGGCAGCCTTTACCCACGACCGGGTTGTTTTCGCCATTCAAGCGATTAAAGAGCTCTTATCCGTCAGTGACTTCGAAAAGCTACTCTCTGCAGAGCATCTGAATTTGATGCCAAAGCTGATACAGACTCGGCTTCAGAATGGAGGGCAGTTGTGATGTCTGACCAAAGACTTGAGCCTACTCACGCTCAGCAGCCTCATCTTCCAAAAAAGGCTTTTTTGGATGAGTGCGTTCGAGTCGAAGTGGCCAATATCATACCCCTGAAAATCTCAAGGCCAGCGGTAAAAGAAAGCCTTAAATACGTAAGCGGCTGGGGAAGTCACCTTCCGAACTCCAGCATTAAGGGCGATGGTGTCCGCGTATTTTTAAGCGGACGCGATCGCCCTTAACGTCAGGA
>NZ_VIUK01000023.1:0-124800 GCF_007828295.1 Pseudomonas sp. SJZ080 | reverse complement strand
TAATAACTGTGCTCACCATGAGCCCGAATACATTAGCGCAAGCATGCTTTACCGTTCATCAAGCTGGGTTGCAGGAGGTGGGCTGACCATACATTGGTCTGATGACTGCAGAGTTTCGATCGGGTTCGGTCCGACCATCAATCGAATCAGCGGTGAGCTGTCCGGTAGGGTGCCCAATCCACTTAGCCCTGGTCGCAATGACGGAAAACTCAAAAGCACGGGGGACGACACGGCCCTCGGTTTCAACTCCGATATCCTGGTGCAGGCGACAGACAGATCAACGACACCTCGGCGACCAGAGGTGCATACAGTGCCAAATATAAAAACAGTGCCAGCGGGCTTGGGACTTCTGTGAGTTACCGCTTCTAATTGAGTGCTGTTACACGATAGATGCCCGGTCGGGAGTAAGCCCTTCCTCCCGACTTTCAAGAACACATCTCGGGCCTTTTCCCCTCAAGCTTCATCGGCTCGTCACCGTGACATCCCAAGGTTGCCAGCCGCCACCGAGTGACTTGAATACCGCAACCGCCGCTCGAGCAGATTCCGTTCGCGCTTGCGCCCGAGCATCGGAAGCCTGCAGCATCGTCTCGTCAGCGTGCAGGACATCGATCAGGCTGGCCGTGCCTTTCTCATAAGCGATGAACGACGATTGTCGAGCCTGTGTCAGAGACGCTTCTCCCCCAGCGAGGGTGGTTGCTTGAGCTTCGCGATTCATCAGTGAGGAGAGCGCGTTCTCGACATCCTCGGTGGCGCGCAATACAGATTGACGGTAGGCGGCCAGGGTTTCGGCTTCCTGTCCCTTGGCTTGGTCGATCCGGGCGTTTATGCGACCGAAGTCGAAGAGTCGCCAGCGCAGTCCGAATACGCCCGCCGATTGGCTGGCTCCGCCGGTAAAAAGATTGCCTGCGGATACAGCGGTGGCACTCCCCAGCAATGCGCTAAGGGAGAACTTCGGGTAGTACTCGGCAATCGCCTCCCCGATGCGTGCGTTCGAGGCCGCAAGACGGCGCTCAGCCACGATGAGATCTGGTCTGCGGCGCAGCAAATCGGCCGGCGTTCCCATCGTCTTTAACTGCGGCGCTACAGGAATGCTCCCCGCACTTGCCAGTTGCGTACGGTGAGTGCCTGGCGGCGTGCCGAGCATGACATCCAGCGCATTCATGGCAGCATCCAGACCGGTCTGCAGGACCGGCACTGTCGCTTGGACCTGCGAAAGCGCCCCCTCCGTCTGACGAACCTGATAGTTGGCGGCGAGCCCCTTGCTGTAGAGCAATTGGACTTTTTCTAGCAACTCCTGCTGCGTTTTGACTTGCCGATTCGCAATGTCCAGCCGGTTCTGCAGCCCGCGGATAGCGATGTAGATATCAGCGGTTTGTGCGGCGACGGCCAATCGTGTGGCAGCGACGCCCGCCTGGGAGGCCTGGTACTCGGCCAGAGCAGCCTCGCGTCCGCGTCGCAGGCCGCCAAAGACATCCGCCTCCCAGCTGGCATCGAGGTTGACCTCGTAGGAACTTCCGTACCGATCATAGCCAGGTGTTGAATTCAACACCTGGCCGAGTGGCGTCTCAATAGACTGGTAGGAGCGCGCGGCCTGGCCGCTGAGGTTTCCCGAGGGCAGTAACGCGGCATTTGCAGCTCCTAGTCCGGCCCGTGCCTGAGTGACTCGCGCCGACGCCTGCGCCAGGTCCAGATTCTGCTCGAGTGCCTTGGAGATGAAGTCGGTCAGCACGGGATCACCAAAGCCTTCCCACCAGGTGACAAGGCTGGTCGGCGTCGCGCCAGGCCGCTGTTTGACAGAGGGCTGGCCCAAGTAACGATCCGAAAGCGGAGCGTCCGGACGATGGTAATCCGGACCGACCGCACAGCCTGCCATCAAGCCGGTGCTGACCAAGAGAGCAATTGGACGGAGGGGAGGCATGGATATTCCTTCAATAGGGGATATTTGTGACCATATTACTTGTTGGTCACATCCTGTCAATTGACGTAATTTGAGCTGGCTCTGGCTGTTTTCAATGTCCTGTGCAGCTTTTAATGCCGCAGGGAGAAGCTGAATGCTTCAAGGTTAGTGACCATTGACACACATGGTCACCAGGCTGAGAATATGACGCTCGTCCTATTTTTAAGTAAGGGAACCTATGCGCAGGCTTCGACCTATCTCCATTGCCGCTTGCTTGTTGCCTCTCGTCCTGACGGCGTGTGGTGATTCATCCACCGTTGAAGATCCGCGCGTCCATGTTCCTCTGGTCAGGTCCGCAGCGGTTCAGAGGGCCACCGACGCCTCACGTTCTTTCACGGGAGTCGTGGCTGCCCGCGTCCAGGGCGACCTGGGTTTTCGGGTGGCAGGCAAGGTGCTTGAGCGTCTGGTTGATACCGGTCAAACCGTTAAGCGTGGTCAGCCACTGATGCGCCTCGATCCCATCGACCTCGGGTTGCAGGCGCGTGCTCAGCAAGAGTCGGTCATAGCCGCTCGGGCCCGAGCCAGGCAGACAGCAGATGACGAGGCTCGATATCGCAGCCTGGTCGCCGCAGGCGCTATTTCTGCCTCGGCCTACGACCAGATCAAAGCCGAAGCGGATACCGCAAAGGCGCAGCTCAGCGCCGCTGAAGCGCAGGCTGATGTAGCCCGCAATGCTTCTGGTTATGCGGTGTTGTTTGCCGATTCCGACGGGGTTGTGGTGGAGACGCTCGCCGAGCCCGGGCAAGTCGTCAGCCCGGGGGAGTCTGTGGTTCGACTCGCGCGGGCAGGTCAGCGCGAAGCGATCGTGCACCTGCCCGAGACGTTGCGTCCCGCAGCAGGATCCACTGCGCAGGCGACGCTTTATGGCAATGCCACTGGCGCAGTTACAGCGAAGCTGAGGCTGCTTTCTGATTCGGCTGACCGTATGACGCGCACCTTTGAGGCGCGGTATGTGCTTGAGGGGGCGCTGGCCAATGCGCCGATAGGTTCGACGGTCACGCTTCGGATCGCTGAAGGCGCCGCGCAGGGGAATTTGATGCAGGTGCCGATTGCTGCCGTTTATGACCCGGGTAAAGGCACTGGCGTTTGGGTCATCGTCGGCGCACCGGCGAAGGTGGCTTGGCGACCTGTTCAAGTCTTGGGCTTGAGCGACGACTCAGCGCGAGTCGCAGGCGATCTCAAGGTCGGCGAGCAGATCGTAGCGTTGGGTGCGCATCTGTTGCACGAAGGTGAAGAGGTGAGACTGCCTCAACAGGATGACGCCAAAGTTGCCGGGGGTCGTCTATGAGCGAGGGCCGCTTCAATCTTTCCGCGATCGCCGTGCGTGAGCGTTCCATCACGGTGTTTCTGATCTTCCTGATTGCCGTCGCAGGCATCTTGTCGTTCTTTCAACTGGGGCGTGCGGAAGATCCTCCGTTTACGGTCAAGCAGTTGACGGTCATAACCGCCTGGCCGGGTGCCACGGCGCAGGAGATGCAGGATCAGGTAGCAGAGCCGCTCGAAAAACGCCTGCAAGAGCTGAAATGGTACGACCGCACGGAAACCTACACCCGTCCTGGCCTCGCCTTCACGATGGTGTCACTGCTCGATAGCACGCCGCCCGCACAAGTGCAGGAGGAGTTCTATCAAGCGCGTAAAAAGCTCGACGATGAGGCCCGCAAGCTGCCAGCGGGAGTCATCGGGCCAATGGTCAACGACGAATTTTCGGACGTAACCTTTGCGCTGTTCGCATTGAAAGCCAACGGCGAGCCGCAGCGACTTTTGGTGCGTGATGCGGAGTCGTTGCGCCAACAACTGTTACATGTGCCGGGTGTGAAGAAGGTCAACATTATTGGGGAGCAGCCCGAACGTATCTTTGTTTCCTTTTCCCATGATCGACTGGCCACCTTGGGCATTTCTCCACAGGACATTTTTGCTGCGCTGAATAATCAAAACGTGCTCACGCCCGCCGGTTCCATCGAAACCAATGGGCCTCAGGTCTTCCTGCGGCTGGATGGCGCCTTCGATAAGGTGCAGAAGATTGGTGACACGCCCATTGCCGTTCAGGGGCGCACGCTCAAACTCTCTGACGTGGCTACGATTGAACATGGTTATGAAGATCCGGCTACCTTTCTTGTGCGCAATAACGGTGAAGAGGCCTTGTTGCTGGGGATCGTAATGCGTGAGGGCTGGAACGGCCTTGACCTCGGCAAAGCGTTGGATGCGGAGACGGTCAAGATCAATGAAGGTATGCCGTTGGGCATGACGCTCTCCAAGGTCACCGACCAATCGGCAAATATCAGTTCGGCCGTCGGCGAGTTCATGGTCAAATTCTTCGTCGCGTTGCTTGTGGTGATGCTTGTCTGCTTTCTCAGCATGGGCTGGCGTGTAGGCGTTGTGGTCGCTGCGGCTGTGCCGATGACATTGGCCGTGGTGTTTGTGGTGATGGCGGCCACTGGAAAGAACTTTGACCGTATCACCCTTGGCTCGTTGATTCTGGCGCTCGGACTGTTGGTGGACGACGCCATCATTGCTATCGAAATGATGGTGGTGAAAATGGAGGAGGGTTACGACCGCATCAAGGCTTCCGCGTATGCCTGGAGTCATACCGCCGCGCCGATGCTCTCCGGTACGTTGGTGACCGCTATCGGCTTTATGCCCAACGGCTTCGCGCAGTCGACAGCTGGCGAGTACACCAGCAACATGTTCTGGATCGTGGGCATCGCCCTGATTGCCTCTTGGGTTGTTGCGGTAGCGTTTACCCCTTTCCTGGGGGTGAAGATGTTGCCGGACATCAAGAAGGTCGAAGGTGGTCACGCGGCTATTTACAACACCCCTAACTACAACCGTTTCCGCCGGATTTTGACGCGGGTCATCGCTCGCAAATGGCTGGTGGCCGGCACTGTCATCGCTTCGTTTGTCGTGGCGATCCTTGGCATGAGCCTGGTCAAGAAGCAGTTCTTTCCTACCTCTGACCGTCCCGAGGTATTGATTGAAGTGCAAATGCCTTATGGGACCTCCATTGAACAGACCAACGCCACCACTGCCAAGATAGAGGCTTGGCTGCAAAAGCAGGGTGAGGCAAAAATCGTCACCGCTTATATCGGGCAAGGCGCGCCGCGTTTCTATCTGGCCATGGCGCCGGAACTTCCTGATCCGTCTTTCGCGAAGATTGTAGTGTTGACGGACAGCCAAGAGGCGCGTGAGGCCCTCAAGTTCCGTCTCCGCGAGGCCGCTGCTGAGGGACTTGCCCCGGAAGCGCGTATCAGGGTGACTCAGCTTGTGTTTGGTCCGTATTCGCCGTTCCCTGTTGCCTATCGGGTGATGGGGCCCGATCCGTCAAAATTGCGCGAGATCGCTGGCCAGGTACTGGACGTGATGCAGTCGAGCCCGATGATGAGAACCGTCAACACCGATTGGGGGCCGTTGACGCCGACGCTGCATTTCGCGTTGGATCAGGATCGCCTGGAGGCGGTGGGGTTGACGTCAAATTCAGTCGCGCAGCAACTGCAGTTTCTGCTGGCCGGAGTGCCGATCACTGCGGTTCGCGAGGACATTCGCTCGGTCCAGGTGGTGGGTCGCGCAGCGGGTGATATCCGGCTCGATCCCGCCAAGATAGAAGGCTTTACGCTGGTCGGTACGGCGGGTCAGCGGATTCCGTTGTCTCAGGTGGGAGTGGTCGATGTGCGTATGGAAGATCCGATCCTCCGCCGTCGTGACCGCACGCCGACCATCACCGTGCGCGGTGACATTGCCGAAGGTTTGCAGCCACCGGACGTCTCGAGCGTGATCATGAAGGAGCTGCAGCCGGTCATCGACAAACTGCCCGGTGGGTACCGGATTGAGCAGGCGGGTGCAATCGAGGAGTCGGGCAAGGCGGGTAAAGCGATGCTGCCTTTATTCCCGATCATGATTGCCATGACGCTGCTGGTCATCATCCTGCAGGTTCGTTCGATCTCGGCAATGATCATGGTGTTCCTCACCTCACCACTGGGGTTGATTGGTGTGGTGCCGACACTGCTCATCTTCCAGCAACCGTTTGGTATTAATGCTCTGGTCGGTCTAATCGCCCTTTCGGGCATTTTGATGCGCAATACGCTGATTCTGATTGGGCAAATCCATCACAACGCGCAAGAAGGACTGGACCCGTTTCACGCGGTGGTCGAAGCCACGGTCCAACGTGCCCGCCCGGTACTGTTGACAGCACTCGCCGCAATCCTGGCGTTCATTCCCCTGACACACTCTGTCTTCTGGGGGACTCTGGCCTACACACTGATCGGAGGCACGTTCGTCGGCACCATAATGACGCTGGTGTTCTTGCCAGCGATGTACTCCATCTGGTTCAAGATCCGTCCTGTCAACGAAGGGGCAACTGATACAGCGAAACTCGCCTAGTACGCGAGACCAGAGGAGAGGACGACCCCGTCCGCGGGTTTGGGTCTGGAGCGCATCATTTCGGCCGAGCATCCGCGGCAGGCCTCACGCCCCACCCGCAGGACATCAGGTGAATGATGTCGCGGCGTAAGCAATCGGCGCGTTCGCGGACGGTATGGTCGCGCTCGGCCGCGTCTGTCGTCGAGGTTGGCGAGAAACAGGATTTACTGTGCTGTCGTTTGTACGGCGATGCTCATGACACCCCCAACCGCCGGTGTTATCACCCGGTATTCAATAGTGATATTCGTAGCGTCCACCACAGAGCAACGCATGAAGCCCAGGTCCAATGTTTTTACCGTCAGCCCTGTCAATGACTGTTTGATGTCTTGACGTCTGGGCGTGTAAAGCAAGCCGTGAGGAATAACCATGGTCTTGACCCCGACAGTATCCAGATCGCCGGCCAGGGTTGACTGCTCTTTGGAAAGAACCGTCGACTTGGCGCCGCCACTCAAACCCGTGCCTTCGATATTGAAACGGTCCGAATTAGTAATGGGCGCATTTCCTGTTGTATAGGCACCTGAGGACGGAGATATGTCCAGGCTGATCCGGTTTCTGCCGCCGTGTGAGTCCACTGGAGTGATGTATTCAAAGCCAGACACCAAAGTGTTCGCAACCCAGCCTCGGATCCTATTCCTGCTTGAAGTTACTTTCAGGCCGGTCTTGGTCCCACGAATGAATAGATCTGCAATGGCAGTGCCCACACCACTGATAAAAACGCCATTGGAAAATGCAGCTGCTTCAGAATTGTCATAAATCTGCATGACGCCGATGCTGTTAAAGTCCCCTGTGATCCGGGCAACCCACGCGTCTGGTGTGGCTGTAGATCCTGCCGCGCGAGCGAGGCCTCGCCACACGCCAATCATGTTGCGAGAGCCTGAAATGGTAACCATGTCGCCACCCTGGCCACCGAAGTACTGGTTAAGATTGGAAATCAGACACGACCCCGCATTAATTTCCAATGAGCCACCATCCACAGTGATCTGGCCGAATGAACCATTAGTGCCGATATAGATATTCTTGCGTTTGCGGCCGCTTGCGCTTGTCCAGCTCATGTCGCCTTGGAAGCAATGCAAAATCGTGCAGTAAGTGGGTGCCCCGTTGTACGTCCCGTCGAGAACTTCACTGAAATAGTTCCAGCCTTCATTTCGCATGCCAGTGATGTTGTCCATGTGAACATTGTGCGGTCCACGGTTTATCCAGCCGTCTCCGTTGTTGTCACGGACAATCAGGTCGCGAACAAAGCCTTCCTCTTGATCGGCAACTGAAGCATTGCTGGATACATTCGTTGCGTATTCGGTGTATAGGCCGCCGCTAGCACCCCAGCCGATAACAACGTGATCAATTATTGTATAGGCGCCATAGAAGCAGCATGCTCGGCCAGTGCTGTTGTTTTCTCTATTGCCATTGACCTGGACATTTCTTAGTCCGAACCAGGAAGGTACCCGGTTATCTGTTGCGACCGGCAAGCCCGTACCGGTCAAGGCAGAGAAGTTTTCTGAGGTCACAAAGTCTACGTTAGACCCCGCTTGCTGCAGCAGGATAGATACCATGGGGTTCTCACCCTGGATAATGACCCCCCTTGGAATGACCAGGGTGCTGGCTACGTAAGTTCGCGCCCCCAGAAGGACTGTTCCGCCAAGCGAGCCTAGAGCAGCAACCGCATTTGCCAAACCCTCTGTGTTATCGACAAGTCCTGGCAGGCAGTAGTCGTCAGCGTGGACACCGCGCTGCAGTGCCGACTCCACGGTAGACAGTACCGAGCTTTCGCCGCGGGGTGCGAAAGGAATAGGGGAAGCCATCTGAATGGGATCAATCAGGCCTTTTGCATGTGTGACACTTTCAGTGGGTTGATTGAGTTCGCCAGTAGTCATATTTATCTCAGGTTGTGTTAATCCCAAATGCATGGGTTTTATCAGGCCTCATTCGGTTAAATGAAGTCATGTTCAAGCCGCGCCTTCAGGCCGCCAGAATGCGTAGGTGAGCGTTTTAAGATTTACACCTGGTTGCGGTGGTCTTTTGAGTGACAAGTCACTGATACCAAATCCTTTGGTGGAATGTTTAGTCCGTTGCGGCGAAATCTGCCCCGATCTTGCCAAGTCGCTGCACATAAACCTTCGGCGAACACCCGGTCCGCTGCTTGAAGCAACGATAAAAAGTCGACAGCGAATTAAACCCCGCAGCCCCCGCAATCTCATCAACTCGTGACGCATGCCGTTGCGCATTCAAACGTTCAAGCGCCTCATCGAGCCGCAACTGATTGAGAAACGCATAAAACGTTTGCCCCCGAACCTGATTGAGAAAAAACGAAATCTGGTTACGCGTATAACCCGTCGATGCCGCTACATGAGACAGGTCCAGCCGAGGATCCAGATAAGGCTTGGACTGCTCAAAGTACTGCTGCAAATCATTGGAAAGCGCACCGACCTGACGGGCAGACAATCCCAGTCGACTGACGGCATCGGCACTGTATGCCGGACGAATCACAGTGGGCGCCTGGCTGACCAACACCGCATGTTCATTGACTTTGACAATCAATCCATCCTTCACCGACAGCGCCTCGACAGTGCGAAATGAAACCAGGCCGTCGCTGCCATTGAGTGTCACCCGGTACTGCAGGAACGCGGTGTCGCCGTCGATGCGCAAGCGATCGGTGTAGGTCTGCAACTCTTCTGATCCTATCGGCATGCTCGCCGCGAGGTAGTCGCGCAACTGCGAGTATTCGATGGTCCGGTTCTGGAAAAAATCGTTGTACGCGATAGCCGGGTGATAGAGCGCCATCACGCCGTCCAGGTCGCGTCGTTTCCAGGCCTGGTGGTAACGCACGGCGACTTCATGAGTCTGCACACTCGAAGGGTCCGCCAGGAAGGTGGGGGTGGTGTGTAAATCGGGTGCTTCCACGACGAGCTCCATGGCGCAGATCAAAGCGAAGCCGAGAGTATTCCAGAAGCCGTGGTTTTCCGCCCGTGTCCGCTGCGAGGTTTGCCGCACCGTTGTGTCTGTGAAAGCACTGGCGATTGCTTTAGCGTCAGCCCATGATTTTTTCGGAGCATGCGTGCATGACGCTTCACACCGCGAACCGATCCCTGGCAGATGCCCGGCCTTATCCTGTCTGGCAGGAGACGCGAGTTTCTGCGCCTGCCGCACCGAGGCTCACCAGCGAAGTGCTGTGTGATGTTGCGATAGTGGGCGGCGGGTTTGTTGGGTTGTGGACGGCGCTGATGGCGCGTCAGCGTTGGCCTGACGCAACGATCGTTGTGCTTGAAGCCGGGCAATGCGGCGGTGAAGCCAGTGGGCGCAATGGCGGGTTCTGCGCGCCGAGCATCTCTCACGGTGTTTCCAACGCGCTGAAGCGATGGCCCGGGGAAGCGGAGCAACTGGTTCGTTTGGGCAGGGAAAACCTGGTGGCATTTGAAGAGGACCTTCAGCGCTATGGCATGGACGTAGCGTTCGAACGCTCCGGAAAATTGAATGTCGCGAGCCAGCCCTGGCAGGTTGAAGGGCTGAAGTCGATGCAGCGCAACTACGAGCGCTTTGGGATCGATTGCGACTATCTGGAAGGAGAGGTGCTCAAGTCCCGCCTCGATTCACCGGCCTATGTCGCCGGTGTTTTCGAGCCCAACTATGCGTTGCTGAACCCAGTCAAGATGGTCGCGCAGTTGCGCCGCGTGTGCCTTGCGCAAGGTGTGCAGCTGTTCGAGCATTCTCCGGTAACCGGCCTGCGCCAGGACGGAATTCATCAGGTGCTGGAGACCGGACTGGGCATCGTCAAAGCGGCGAAAGTCGCCCTCGGCACCAACATTGCGCCGCCGTTGCTGGCGACACTGAAGTCCAAGGTCATTCCCATTTATGACTATGCCCTGGCGACCCGGCCGCTCGACGATGCGCAACTGCGGGCCATCGGGTGGGTCGGTCGCTACGGTATCGCCGACAGTGGCAACCAGTTTCATTACCTGCGCAAGACCGAGGACAACCGCATTCTCTGGGGCGGCTACGACGCCATCTATCA
The DNA here is from genome assembly GCF_007828295.1 of Pseudomonas sp. SJZ080. Lineage (NCBI taxonomy): Bacteria > Pseudomonadati > Pseudomonadota > Gammaproteobacteria > Pseudomonadales > Pseudomonadaceae > Pseudomonas > Pseudomonas sp. SJZ080. The sequence continues at coordinate 114,424 of NZ_VIUK01000023.1, read as the reverse complement.
CTTTGGCAGCCGACGCGACGAGGCGTTGACCCAGCGTCCCGACAGCTTCGTGACACTGGCCCGGCAATTTCAATCAACCTTCCCGGCATTGGCGGACGTCACCTTCAGTCATGCCTGGGGCGGCATCATCGATACCTCTGCACGCACCACCATGTTCTGCGGCACTTCGTCTGACGGGCGCGTGGCCTATGCCCAAGGGTTTACAGGGCAGGGCGTGTCTGCCAGTCGCTTCGCAGCGTTGACCCTGCTCGATTTGCTCGAAGGTCAATCGACCGAACGCACGAAGTTGGCGATGACCTCGACGGCGCCTTTCCCGTTTCCACCCGAGCCCTTGCGTTACGCGGGCGTCTCGCTGGCGCAGCGTTCGCTGGCCCGCGAAGACCTTACCGGGCACCGCGACTGGCTGCTCAAGGGGTTTGATGCGTTGGGCATTGGCTTTGATTCTTGAACTGACGTGAGCATGAACATGAACAATCCCGATCACATCATCGATTTTGCCAGCCCGGAGTTGCCCGTCGTCGAACTGGAAACCAGCGATCCGGCGTTGGTCGACGCCCCGTATCGCAGTCGCAGTTGGCGGCACTTTGTGGCACCGCAGAAAAATGCTGTCGGAGGAATCTGGGAAGCCCCCGAGCACCTTGAGCGCTGTGAATGTGATTACGACGAGCTTTGCCATTTGCTCGAAGGGCACGTTCGGTTGACCGACAGCAAGGGCGTCAGCCAGGAGTTCAAGGCGGGCGCCACGTTCGTGGTCGCCGCCGGATTCAAAGGGACCTGGGAGAACCTGACACCGGTGCGCAAGGTGTTCATGATCCTCAGGAGCTGATGCCTGTAGGAGCGAAGCTTGCTCGCGAAAGCGGTGATCAGTGAATAAATCGGCGACTGACCTACCGCTTTCGCGAGCAAGCTTTGCTCCTACGGGGTGGCGTTTGCTTCAGTGTTGGGCAGTGCCATGATCGCCTTTGCGGCAATGTCAGTGCCACGGGTAGCCTGCATGTTCTCGCTTAACGATTCGAGACGTTGCTTCATTGCCTGATCCGCCAGCAGCTGTTCGAGCGCCGCAGGTAACGCGGACAGCGGATCGGCAAACCGCGGCAAGTACCGACCAACGCCGACTTCCTCGGCGCGTGCGGCGTTGTCGTGACCGTCCCAGCAGTACGGAATGATCAAGGACGGCAAGCCGAAGTACAGCGCTTCGCAGAAGCTGTTGTTGCCGCCGTGGTGGATGAACAGCTGACATTCCTTGAGCACGGCCGGCTGTGGAAACCAGCTGTCCAGGTACACGTTGTCCGGGACGGTGGTGTACATGTCCCGATAAGCGCCAACGTTGATGAGGAAGCGGTAGGGCAGATGTTCGATGGTGCCGATCAGGCGCTTCATCATGTCGGTGTCGGCGGCCCCGAGGCTGCCGAAGCTGATGTAAATCAGCGGCGCGTCGTTGTGCCTTGGGAAGTCGGGAACGATGTAAGGTGCCTCGCGACGTACGCAGCCGTCGAGGTACACATAGCGTTTTGGGTCCAGCGGTGGCTGGCGTTCATAACGCACCGGTGTGGGCGACAGCAGCAGGTTGAGCCACGGTGAATCGACGAGGAACTGGCCGGGCGGGCAGGGCGCGGTGCCGTTGTTCGCGAGAAACTGCGAAAAGCGTTCATGGGCCGGGGCGACGGCTTTGCGGTAGTGCTCGGCAAAACGCTCACGGGCCTCTGTGTCGCCGGCCAGGCAGCCTGACAAGTACGGCGGAACGGCGGCATCCGGCAATTCGGTTTCGGCGCAGGAAACCATCCGCACCCACGGGCATCCGGCGTTGGCGATGGCGGGGAACATGACCACGTTGTCGAGGACGATGACGTCCGGTTTAAGGCGGCCGAGCAACTGTTGCAGCGGCTTTTCCGCTTCGATCGCTGTGTCGATGATCGCTTCCCAGGCCGGCGCCACATAACTGTCGATCTGTGCCAGCGGGGTCTGGTCGAAGTAAGGAATATTGCGCTCGATAAAGCGCTCCCAGTAATGCTGGTGTTCCGCGGCGGACAGTGGGCTGGCTTGCGGAATCGGATACTCGTCGAAGCCGTATTCGGCGAAGAGTCCCTGGAAATGTTCGTGGCAGATAAAGACCGGTTTTGCTCCCAGCTCACGCAGTGACTGGGCGATACCAATGCAGTTCAAGGCCGCGCCGAAACTGGCTTCCGGAAACAAGGCGATCAGTTTGTGTGGGTGCATGGCGAAGAAAGTCCATGGCGGGTAAAGCCCGCCGTGCCTGAGATGACTGGATGCTGTCTTATTTTATAAAAAAAATCATCCTGTTTTTTGAAGTGTTCAGCGACGCCCGAACAAATGGCCCTGCGGAATCCCGCGATTGGCGGTTTGCGGGCGCTGGGCGGCGCTCAGGCGCAGGTGCAGGCGCAGCAGGTCGGCAGCGATCTCCAGTTGTCCGCGCTCGATGTGCGCAATGATTTGCAGGTGCTCGCGCAGAGCCTCCTGCAGACGATGCACGCTGACGGTCGGCAACAGATTCGGCAGGCGCCGCAGGCTCTGATGCTGCAGCAGGGCGTCGCCGATAAAGCGGTTGCCGCAGCTCTGGCCGATCAGTTCATGGAAGCTGATGTCCAGTTCGCGAAATTGCTGGGTGTCGAAGTGTTCGACCGGGCTTGAGAGCAAGGTTTGCATGGCGCTGCGCAGCAGTGCCAGGCGGTGTGGATCGGCGTTGAAGTGCGGGCTGAGCAGCGCTTCCGGCTCCAGGATCAGGCGGAATTTGAGGCTTTCTTCGAGGGCGGCGAGGCTGTTCAGTGAGGGGCGAAACAGCCAGGACTGGCCGGGGCCGCGCTCTATCGCCTGGCTTTCGCTGAGTTGCTGCAGGGCTTTCTGCGCCGCGGGCCGGCCGATGTCGTAACGACGCATCAGCTCGCTGATGCTGATGCTGTCCCCAAGGCGCCCGGCCATGCGGTCGCGCAATACCGAAGTTGCCAGTTCTTCTTCCTCGGCTTGTGGCAAGGCCGCGTTGAAGGCCTGGCCGCTCGGTGCGGCAAGCAGTCGATAGCCTTTGCCGGCTTCATGGCTCAGCAGGTTTTCTTCCAGCAGCACTTTCAGTGCGCCACGAATCAGGGTGCGAGACACCTGGAAGGTGCGCGACAGCGCTTGCTCGGCAACCGGGTCGCCGGCCACCAGCCCGGTTTCCTGGGTGTGTTCCAGAATCCGCCGGGCGAGTTCCAGATGATTGGTGCGAGGTTTTTTCTCGGGTGTTGTGCTCAAGCGTCTTATCTCTTTTGGTCGCTTTGGACTCAGGTGCTCATCTTATGCCATGCGCCGCTGAGTCGTCAGGCACGAAAAAAGCGTTGACAACTTTTCTTGCTGGTCCTAATTTCTAAAAAAAAACACGTGAAACCGTTTCTCTTTTCGCCGTACTGCCTTCGAACACAACAATAATCAATCGTCGGGTGAGTATTATGAGAAAGCTGAAAGGCCTTATGTGTCTGGGATTGAGCGTTTCCCTGGCGATCGCTTCACAGGCCGCAAGTGCAAAAGACATGGTGATTTCGATCTGGGACGGTTACATGGCCCCGGATGCGCTGGACAAGTTCAAAGCAGCCAGCGGCGTTGACGTCGACAAGGCTTTGCACGCGACCAATGAGGAAATCATGGGCAAGCTCATGGCGTCTGGCGGTGAAGGCTATGACGTTGTGTTTGTCTCCTCTCCCTTCGCCGAGGTCCTGCACAAGCAAGGTCTGCTGGCCGATATCGACCCCGTCAAAGTCCCCAACCTGAAAAACCTTTATCCCGAAGCCAACCAGCTGGAATACGACCCGGGCAACCATTTCTCGGTGCCATACACCTGGGGCACGACCGGGATTTGCTACCGCTCCGACAAGGTCACGCCGGCGCCGGTGAGCTGGAACGATCTGCTCAACCCGAGCGATGCGCTCAAAGGCAAAGTGACGATGCTCGCCACCGACCGCTGGATGCTCGGCGCCGGGTTCCTGGCCAAGGGCTGGTCGGTCAACGACAACGATCCCAAGCAGATCGCCGCCGTCCGCGATCAGTTGATCGCCACCAAGAAACGCATCCTCGCCTTCGACGACACCACCTTCTACTCCAAGCTCGCGTCCGGCGAGTCGCTGATGGCGCACGCGTGGGATGGCTGGTGCAACTACGGCACGCAAGCCAATGCGGCTATCAAGTTTGTCGTACCCAAGGAAGGTTCCGACCTCTGGGTGGACACCATGGTCGTGCTGAAAAGCTCCAAGCATCAGGAGGAGGCGTTCAGGTTCGTCAACTTCATGCTCGCCAAAGAAAACCACGCCTGGGTGGCGGAAAACATCCTCTACAAAGTCCCGAACCAGGCCGCAATGGCCGGTTTGTCCGCTGACCTGCTCAAGCAATATCCCAACCTGACGATCGCCCCGAGCGAACTGTTGAAGATGGAGCAATTGCGCGATCTGGGCGGCACCACGCAAAAGGCCTACACCCGGGCTGTCACCGAAATCATGGCGGCACAGAACTAAGTCTCGCCAAACGTAAGCCGCATCGATCCGGGGCATGCCCGTCATGCCTCGCCACGCTCGCAAGCCGCCTTCGTTCCGGGGCGGGAGGATATGGGTAATGAGTGCTTTGCATGCTGACAGGCGTCTGTCGGCCTGGCTTCTTGCGCCCGGCTTTGGCTGGCTGCTGATATTTCTGGTGGTGCCGTGCGTTCTGGTATTGGTCTACAGCTTCGTCGAGCGCGGTGCTTACGGCGGCATCGACTGGCTGTTCACCTGGGAAAACTACCAGCGCGCATTCGATCCGCTGTACCTCGGCATCCTGCTCAAATCGGCAAAAATCGCCGGGCTGGCGACGCTGTTTGCGGTGCTGATCGGCTACCCGGCGGCCTACGCGATTGCCCGTGCACCACGGCGCCACCAAGCGGTGTTCCTGTTTTTGGTGATGCTGCCGTTCTGGAGCAACTACCTGATCCGTACTTATGCCTGGATCGTCCTGCTCAATCGCGAAGGCCTGATCAACCGGATGCTGCAGATGTTCGGCTACAGCGGCGAACCGATCAGCCTGCTGTACACCGAGGCGTCGGTGGTGCTTGGGCTGGTCTACAACTACATCCCGTTTGTGATCCTGGCGATTTTCTCTTCGCTGTCACGCATCAACAACGAACTCTGGGACGCCTCGAAAGACCTCGGCGCTTCGGGCTGGATGACCTTTCGCCGGATCATCCTGCCGCTGAGCGTGCCCGGTGTCGCCGCCGGTGCCGTGTTTGTCTTCGTCCTGAGCATCGGCAACTTCATCACGGCCGACCTATTGGGCGGCAAACAAGTGCAGATGGTCGGCAACCTGATCTACTCGCAATTCCTCACGGCGCGGGACTGGCCGTTCGGTGCCGCACTGAGTTTCTTCCTGATCGCCATCATGCTGATCCTGTTGTTCGTCCAGGCTTTGGTGGCCCGTCGTGCAGAAGGGGGCCGCGCATGAGCCAGTCTCGTTCGCTGGGCGGCACCGCACTCAATACGCACCTGTGGCTGGTGTATGCCTTCCTTTATGTACCGATCCTGGTGTTGATCCTGCTGTCGTTCAACAAGTCCGGATTGCCGACGGCCTGGGGCGGCGTATCGCTGAAATGGTACGTGTCGCTGGCGCATAACTCGGCGATTTTGTCGGCGGCGCTCAACACCCTGATCGTCGCGCTGTCGGCGACCTTCATTGCCTGCGTGCTCGGGACATTCCTCGCGCTGGGCATCGAATTGCGTCGCAAGGACAACGACAAGGGGCAGGTGGTCGACACCTTGTTGATGGCGCCGATGATCATTCCCGACATCGTCCTGGCGATTGCGCTGCTGAGCTTTTTCAACCTGCTCAAGGTCGGGCTCGGCTTGCACTCGATCATCATCAGCCATGCCGTGTTCAACATCGCCTTCGTCTGCGCGGTGGTGCGCACGCGGCTCAAACACTTCGACTATTCGATTCTCGAAGCCTCGATCGACCTCGGTGCGAGCTGGTTCACCACGTTTCGCCGGGTGCTGTTGCCGGCGATTTTTCCCGGCGTGCTGGCGGGTGGTTTGCTCTCGTTCACGCTGTCGGTGGACGAATTCATCATCGCGTTTTTCAACTCCGGTTCCGGCCAGGCTTCCACGACGTTGCCGATGCAGATCTACGCCATGATCCGTTTTGGCGTCACCCCGGAAATCAATGCCCTGGCGACGCTGGTGATGCTGGTCAGCATCACCGCGCTGCTGGCTTCGCAGCGTCTCAACAAGGCTCCTCGCACCCATGAATAATTCATCTGCGGTACTGATCCTGGACAAGGTCAGCAAGTCTTATGGCAACGGTCTGGCGGTCGACGAGGTGTCGCTGAACATCCGCGAGAACGAGTTCTTTGCGCTGCTGGGGCCGTCCGGTTGCGGCAAGACTACGCTGTTGCGCATGCTCGCCGGTTTCGAAACCCCCAGCGCCGGCTGCATTTATCTGGATGGCAAAGACATCTCGCCGCTGCCGGCCAACAAGCGTCCGTTGAACCTGATGTTCCAGTCTTATGCGCTGTTTCCCAACATGACCGTGCGCAAGAACATTGCTTACGGGTTGGAAATGGAGCGCTTGCCCGAGGCAGAAATCCGTCGCCGGGTCGATGAAGTGCTGAGCACCGCACAGCTCGGTGAACTGGCCGAGCGCAAGCCGGATCAGCTCTCCGGTGGTCAGCGCCAACGTGTTGCGCTGGCGCGGGCGCTGGTCAAGCGTCCGCGGGTGTTGCTGCTCGATGAACCGTTGGGCGCACTCGACAAAAAGCTCCGGGAAAAGATGCAGCTCGAACTCAAGCGCCTGCAACTGGAGAGCGGCATCACCTTCATCATCGTCACCCACGACCAGGAAGAAGCGCTGGTGATGTCGGACCGCATGGCGGTGCTCGACGGTGGCAAGGTCTGTCAGTGCGGCAGCCCCACCGAACTTTACGAAAACCCCAACAGCCGCTTTGTCGCCAACTTCATCGGCGTCAGTAATCTGTTTGAAGGCGTGCGTTCGGGTCAGCACACAGTGCGCGTCAACGGTCAGGAGCTGGCTGTCGAGACCGACGCGCCGCTGGTGCCGGGTCAAAAGGTCGCCGTCGTCGTGCGCCCGGAACGTCTACAGGTGCTCACGGAGGAGCACGAGATGTGTGCCAATCAGGTGACCGGCAACATCGTCGAAATCGCCTATCACGGCCTCGACACCAACGTGCATGTACAGACGGCGCTCAGCGACAAGGCGTTGATCGTCCGGGTGCCATCCTCGCAATTCGAATTTGCGCATTTTGCTATCGGTATGAGCGTCCGTCTCGGCTGGCAGGCTCGCCACGCCCGTGTATTGACGCGCTGAACAATAAAAAGAGACCAGGCAGGAGTACCGCTCGATGAAACAGAAAGTGATCGCCTTCTTTCCGGAAGCCGCTTATGGCCCGGCGCTGAACTCAGTCGGCATCGCCCAGGCGTGCGAAGCCCTCGGCCACAAGGCGGTTTTCCTCACCGACCCCGGCATGAGCGGCGTGTATGCCGGCTACGGTTTTGAAGAACACATGGTCAACATGTCGGCGCCGATGCCCGCCGAGGAAATGGCCCGCTACTGGGTCGATTTCATCAACGGCCACATTCCCAACTTTCGCAAAACCCCGCTGGATCAAATCGACAACTACGTGAAGGAATGCTGGGCCGCCATCGTCGACACGGCCAAGTGGGCGCAGAAGGATTTGCCGGCGGTGCTGGACAAGGTCAAACCCGACCTGATCTGCGTCGACAACGTGATCCTGTTTCCTGCGATCAAGCAATACGGCAAGCCTTGGGTGCGGATCATTTCCTGCTCGGAAAACGAGATCGAAGACCCGGATATCCCGCCGCACCTGTCGGGGATGAGCGTTCACGACAAGGCCGGTCACGCGCAATTTCGCCAACGTTTTGAAGAAGTGGTCGGGCCGATTCATGAAGACTTCAACCAGTTCCTGCAAGCCCATGGCGAGCAACCGTATCCGCTCGGCACCTTCTTCGAAGCCTCACCGTACATGAACCTGCTGCTGTACCCGGACGCGGTCAAGTTCGAGCGCCGCCACCCGTTGCCGGCCGAGCGCTTTCACTACCTGCAAGGTTGCGTTCGCCACGATACGGCCTACGACATTCCCGAGTTTCGCGCCAATAACGACAAACCGTTGCTCTACGTCAGTTTCGGTAGCCTCGGTTCGGGCGACGTCGATCTGCTCCAGCGTCTGATCACCGCCGTTGGCAAGTTGCCTTACCGCGCATTGTTCAATGTCGGCGAGCACCTCGATGAATACCCGGACCTGCCCGACAACGTGCTGATCTCCAACTGGTTCCCGCAGCCGTCGGTGATTGCCCAGGTCGATGCGGTGATCCATCACGGCGGCAACAACAGCTTCACCGAGTGCCTGTTTTTCGGTAAGCCGGCGATCGTCATGTCCTACGTCTGGGACGGCCACGACAACGCCATGCGCGCCGAAGAAAGCGGTCACGGGTTCAAGCTCGATCGCTACGAGTGGAGCGAAGCACAGCTCGCGGAAAAGCTCGCGGCGTGCCTCAACGACGAGGCGATGCGCCAACGTCTGCAACGCACCAGCGCACAGATGCAATCACGCAAAGGTCCGGCGGACGCGGCCGCCATTCTCGACAAGGTGCTGAACAATGCCTGAGCAAAACACCACGGCGGGTATCACGCCGTACCTCGAAGCCGTCAGCAGTCGCACCGATCTGGTGGACTGGGGCGTGCAGAGCGACGCCGTCGAAGGCGTCTCGCAGTCCAGCGGCCGGTTGCTGTTCAAAGGTCCGAATAACAGTCCGGAAACCGGGCTCTGGGTCTGCACGCCTGGGCGCTGGCGACTGTCGATTCCCCGTGACGAGCTGTGTCACTTCATTGCCGGCATCGCCACTTACCGCAATGACAACGGCGAGGTGATCGAGATTCGTCCGAACACCCTGGTGCTGTTCCCGGCCGGCTGGACCGGCGAATGCCACGTCCGGGAAACCCTGCGCAACGTTTACATGCTGGCCTGAACCCGATGCCGATCAACTGAAAAACGACAATTACTGTAGGAGCCGGCTTGCTGGCGATAGCGGTGTTCGGGCGACACCTGTGTTGACTGTCACGCCGCCCGCAGCAAGCCGGCTCCTACAGGGGTAAATCCGAGACTGAATTTTTTTCTGGAGAAAATGAATGACTACCCCATTTCTGTACGACCCGCTGAGCCTCACTGACGTCAAGGATTGGGGCGTGATCCCGACCATGCTCGAGGGTGAATCCCGTGTTAGCGGCGTGGTGCTGCACAAAGGTCCCGAAGGCCAGTCCGAGTGTGGTGTGTGGATCTGCACGCCGGGCAAATGGTTCTGCCACGTCACCAGCGACGAGTTCTGCCATTTCCTCGAAGGCCGCTGCACCTACGTCCACGAATCCGGCGAAGTGATCGAGATCAAGCCCGACACCGCAGCCTTTTTTCGCAAGGACTGGAAAGGCGTGTGCACCGTCCATGAGACGGTGAAAAAGGTCTACATGATCCGGTGAATGCCATGACTGAGACACGTGCGTCAACGCCAACCCGCGAGGACCAGCGCGCAGCCTTCCTGGCGCGTGCCGGCTTCGCCGAGGCACAACTGATCGCGCTGCCGGCGGATGCCTCGACCCGGCGCTATTTCCGCTTGGACGGTGAAGGCCTGTTGCTGATGGATTCGCCCCCGCACAGCGAGCCGATCGGTCCGTTTGTCCACGTTGCCCGGCACTTGCACGGACTGGGGCTTTCCGCGCCGGCCTTGCTGCAGGTCGACGAGGCGGCGGGGCTGGCGTTGATCGAGGATTTCGGTCACGACACCTACACCCGACTACTCGCAGCCGGGCATCCGGAAGCGGCGCTGTATCGCTTGGCGATCGACGCGCTGGTGGCGTTGCACCGTGCGCCATCGACGACGGAAATACCGCCTTACGACGCCCGGCAACTGAGTGACGAGTGTGCGCTGTTTATCGATTGGTACGTGCCGTTGCTGATTGGCAAGGAGGCGGCGCTGGAGCTGCGCGAGTCCTACCTGGCGCTGTTCGCCGAGGCTTGCCGCGATGTCGCGCAACGTCGCGAAGCGCTGGTGTTGCGTGACTTCCACGTCGACAACCTGATGCTGCTCGAAGGCCGCGAAGGCGTTGCGGCCTGCGGCCTGCTGGATTTTCAGGACGCACTGATCGGTGCGGCGGCGTACGACTTGATGTCGTTGCTCGAAGACGCACGCCGTGACGTGTCCGAAGCGTTGCGCGTGGCGCTGCTGACGCACTACCTGATGCAGCGCCCGGAGCTTGATGCACCGCGTTTTCTCGAGGATTACCGGCGGCTGGCCGCTCAGCGTCACGCCAAGGTGCTGGGGATTTTTGTGCGCCTGGCGGGCCGCGATGGCAAGCACGGTTACCTGGCGCATTTGCCGCGCACCCTGGGTTTGTTTGTCCGGGCGCTGGAGGCCGAGGCCTTTGCACCGCTGCGCGCCTGGCTCAACGGGCATGTGCCGGGCTGGCGCGATGAGCTGCCGCCCGCGACTCTCGCAGCTTTGCGCGAGACCCCTTATCGATTGGTTCAAGGATTACCCCATGGCCACGTTCAACACTGACACTGCACTGCGTTTCATCAACTCTGAATACCTGCCGCTGACGAATGCCCGCGCGCGCGAAGTGCTCGACCCGGCAACGCTGCAACCTGTCGGGCAGGTCGGCCTGTGCGGCGAAGCGGACGTGCAGGCCGCCGTCGATGCCGCCACCGCCGCGCAGAAACAGTGGCGGCTGATCGACGCGAAAAGCCGCGCCGCACTTTTGCACGCGCTGGCCAACGCCATCGAACAAGACGTCGCCTGCAACCGTGAAGTAGCACGGTTGATGACCCTGGAAATGGGCAAGCCGTTTCCCGAAGCCATGGGCGAACTGGCCAACTGCGCGCCGATCTTTCGCTACTACGCGGAAATGGCCCGTGACGATGCCGGCAAGGTTGCCGGCACCACGCAGATCGGCTCGTTCCAGCATGTGCGCTATGAGCCGTATGGCGTCAGCGTGCACATCATGCCGTTCAACTTTCCGATCCTGTTGATGTGCTGGACGGTCGCTGCCTCGTTGGCCGCGGGCAATGCCTGCATCGTCAAACCGGCGGAAGCCACGACCCTGTGCACGCTCAAATTCATGGAGCATTTCACCTCGTTGCTGCCGGGGCTGGTGTCTTGTGTGCCGGGCGATGCGGTGACGGCGCAGTTGCTGGTGAAGTCGACCGGCACTCACGCGGTCGCCTTTACCGGCAGCGTGGCGGCCGGCAAAGCGGTGGCAGTGGCGTGTGCCGAACAGATGAAACCGTGCGTGATCGAGGCCGGTGGCAGCGACCCGCTGATCATCTCCAGACATGCGCCGCTGGACGTCGCGGCGGCAGGGGCGGTGACCGCCGCGTTCCACCTGAGCGGGCAGATTTGCACCTCGGCTGAGCGCTTCTACGTGGTCGATGAGATCCACGATGAGTTCGTCGCTAAGTTCGCTGAACGCACCCGCGCCTTGCGCATCGGCCATGGTCTGGAGCGTACGGAAATCGGGCCGATGGTCAGCGAAGCCGCGCGCAATAAAGTCATGCGCCTGGTCGACGACGCCCTGGCCAAAGGCGCGACGCTGGTCTGCGGTGGGCGGATTCCGCCACAGCACAGCGTGGGCTGGTTCTATGAGCCGACCATCCTCACCGGTGTGACCGCTGACATGGCGATTCTCCAGGAAGAGTGTTTCGGCCCCGTCGCGGCGATCTGCCGTGTCAGCGATTTCGACGAAGCGGTGCGGCTGGCCAATGATTCACCGTTCGGTCTGGGCGCCTCACTGTTTTCCACCGACCTTGCCGAAGCCATGGAGGCTGCCGAGCGTCTCGAAGCCGGAATGGTCTGGGTCAACAACCCACTGATCGACAACGATGCGTTGCCGTTTGGCGGCTGGAAGATGTCCGGCCTGGGACGCGAACTCGGACGTCAGGGCCTTGAAGCGTTCCGGCGCTCGAAAATGGTCATCATCGATCACCAGCCGAAAATTCAGGACTGGTGGTATCCGTATGCCGACGACGTGTTCTATCGCGATCAGGCTTGACTCATTGGGAGGGTCGCAATGAGCGACAACATTTCCTGGCCGACCCTGGCGGTGATTCTCGCTGCCGGGCAGGGCACCCGCATGCGTTCGCCGCTGCCGAAAGTCATGCACCCGGTGGGTAATCGGCCGCTGCTCGGCCATGTACTGGCGGCGGTCGAGGCGGCGGCTATCGATCAATGTGCGGTGGTGTTGGGCGCAGGCAGTCGGGTGGTTGCCGATTACTTGAAACAGGCAGCGCCGGCTGCGCGGACGTTTACCCAGCAAGCGCAGTTGGGCACGGCCCATGCGCTGCTTGCCGCCCGGCCCGCGTTGCAGGCCCATGAACAGGGTTGCGTGCTGGTGCTGTTTGGCGATTCACCCTTGATCAGCGCGCAGACCTTGTTACGACTGCGTCAGGCACTGATCGACGGTGCCGCCGTGGCGGTCGCGGGATTTCACACCGCACAGCCGGAGCCTTACGGACGATTGCTGGTGGAGGAGGGGCGCTTGCTGGCCATTCGCGAAGCCAGGGACGCCAGCCCGCAAGAGCTTGAGGTCAACTTCTGCAATGGCGGCGTCATGGGTTTGCGTGCCGACACTTGTCTGTGGCTGCTGGACCGGATCGGCAACCAGAATGCGCAAGGCGAGTTTTACCTCACCGATGCCGTGGCAGTGGCCAACAGCGCCAGCCTGCCGGTCACGGCGGTGGAAGTGGATGAAGACGACGTGCTCGGGGTCAATGATCGCGAGCAATTGCATGCGGCCGAGCAGCGTTTCCAGCAGCGTCGACGCCGTTCAGTCATGCAGTCCGGTGTCAGCCTGGTGGCGGCGGACACGGTGTTTTTCAGTGCCGATACGCAACTGGCCACGGACGTGCACATCGAGCCTTGCGTGGTGTTCGGGCCGGGGGTGAGCGTGGGCAGCGGGGTGCGGGTGGATGCGTTCAGTCGCCTGGAGAATGTTCGGCTGGAGCAGCCGGTGAATGAAGGAGTTTGTCATGCGTGACTATCAACGGCTGTATATCGGCGGCGAGTGGATCGCGCCAGTGCAGCGTGGCGTTTTCCAGACGTTTGACCCGAGCGATGAATCGGTGCTGGCACAGGTCGCTGCCGCCACGGTGGAAGACATCGACCTGGCCGTCGTCGCCGCGCGCAAGGCGTTCGACGAAGGTGACTGGCCGCGCTGGACGGGGGCGCAGCGAGCGCAGGTCCTGCGGCGAATCGCTGACGGCATTCGTGCGCGTCAGGACGAACTGGCCGCCATCGAAGTGCGCGACAACGGCAAGCCCCTGCCGGAAGCGCAGTGGGACATCGCCGACACCGCGGGTTGTTTCGATTTCTATGCCGGGCTCGCCGAAGGCGCGGACCAGCAAAGCGAGCAGTCGATCAGCGTGCCCGATGAGCGCTTCAATTCTTCGGTGATCAAGGAACCGGTCGGCGTGGTCGCCGCGATCATCCCCTGGAATTTCCCGATGCTGATGGCGTCGTGGAAAGTCGCTCCGGCGCTGGCGGCGGGCTGCACGGTGGTGCTCAAACCGTCGGAACTGACGCCGTTGACTGCTCTTGAATTGGCAACGATTGCCGATCAGGCCGGCTTGCCCGCCGGGGTGTTGAACGTGGTCAGCGGACTGGGGCGTGAGGCCGGTGCGCCGCTGGCCGAGCACCCGGACGTCGACAAGATCGCCTTCACCGGCAGCGTGCCGACCGGGCGCAAGATCATGCAAGCGGCGGCGGCCGAGATCAAAAACATCAGCCTGGAACTGGGCGGTAAATCGCCGTTCGTGATCTTCGCCGACAGTGACCTCGACGCGGCGGTGGAGTGGATTCTGTTCGGGATTTTCTGGAACCAGGGCCAGGTCTGTTCAGCCACGTCTCGAGTGTTGGTGGAGCGTGCCTTGTATCCGGCACTGTTGGAGCGTCTGATCGAAGCCACCGAGCAAATCCATATTGGCCAAGGCTTTACCGAGGGTGTGAAACTCGGGCCACTGGTCAGTCAGGGGCAATTGGACAAGGTGCTCGACGCCATTGCGACCGGTCAGCAAGAGGGCGCGCGGCTGGTGTCCGGCGGAACACGTCCGGCCCATCTGCAGAAGGGTTATTACCTGACCCCGGCGATATTCGCCGATGTGCCGGAGCACAGTACGGTGTGGCGCGAGGAGATCTTCGGCCCGGTGGTCTGCCTGCGTGCCTTCGACAGCGAAGCCGAAGCGATTCGCCTGGCCAACGATTCGCCCTTTGGTCTGGCGGCCGCGGTCATGTCCCGCGATATCCCGCGTTGTGAACGCGTGGCCCGACGCTTTCGCGCCGGGATCGTCTGGGTCAACTGCTCGCAACCGACTTTTGTCGAGGCCCCTTGGGGCGGCTACAAGCAGAGTGGTATCGGGCGTGAACTGGGCGAGTGGGGCTACAACAATTACCGCGAGACCAAGCAAATCACCCGATACAACGGCGAGGCGTGGGGCTGGTATTTAGGACCGGCCTGACCTGTCGCCGTACGCGTTTTCCCTGTAGGAGCTGGCTTTGCCAGCGATGATCGTTAACGATAACGCGTGCGCACTGGTTAAACGCGGGGCGCTTGAATCCATCGCCGGCAAGCCGGCTCCTACAGGTTTTGCGTGATCCCTACTATTACGCGACACAAAACCTGGAGCTGGCTTGCCAGCGATAGCGCCCGCACAGGCAACACAAAGCTGGAAAAACACAACGGATCGCGAATCAATGTTCTTGCACCCGCCGGCCACAAAATGAATCTCGTACCTTTCCTTCATCGGCCATATGCCTGTCCTTGGTGTTCACTTGAGAAATGTCATCATTTGCCTCAATTGAATGGACACGCTTTTGTCAATTAGCGAAGGAGAGCGCGAGTCAGTGACGCGGGCAAGTGCCGGAGACCCTGACCTCAGAGCACGTAACCCGCTGCCGGAGGATTGTCCTGTACGCCTGCGATGAAATGCAGTGGCATGTGTGAGGGTTCATCAGCGCAGGTGACTGCAAATCCACCGACCACTTGAGGCTGTCGCTCACACACTTCGGTCGACTCTCCCGCCAGTTTTTTCGCCATTTTCGCGTGGTTCGCTGCGATTTCATTGAGAGTTGACACGGTTACATCTCCGGTGACGGACCCAGCGTATCGCTGGCGTCCATAAGTATTGATTGATTGGCCGTCACGTCAGAATTCCGTCGTTCCGGGGCGGCTACGGCCAGCGTTTGCAAAGCTTGAGCCAGAGGTTGTTACAATTTCTTGACGGACGTTTCCAGGCGACGAATGGTGGTCGGTTGCTGGTTATGAATCGGGCGTAAACTGGCAGGGCTACTTCATCAAAAGGAGCCGCACCATGATTGCCGACCGAACGACCGCACAGACGTCTGCGGACAAAGCTGTCTGGGATCAATATTTCTGCGCTGCGCTGATTGCGGAAAGCCATCTGACGGCGCCCGTTGTAGGAGGGGCCACTCATGAGGACAGGCAGAATCTGTTGATTGAAAGAGCCAAGGCGCTCGCTGACAAAATGATGGATACCCGCCAATAAATGAAAAAGCCCGGCCTTTTGAGGTTGGGCTTTTTCATGCCTGTCTTAACCTGAAGTGAACAGCTGTCGGATCAGGTTCGGTGTACTGCCGGTCCAGCGCTTGAACGAGCGCCGGAAGTTCGCCGCATCGTTAAAGCTCAAATACTCTGCGACTTCCTCGTTACTGAACCCTTTGATCTGATACAGGTACAGCGCTACATGCTTGCGCACCCGATCCACCTGTTGCTGAAAACCGGTGTCGTGCTTTTGCAGTTTGCGTTTGAGGGTGGCGGGGCTCATGGCGAAGGCCTGAGCGGCTTGTTCAAGGCTCGGGGCCTTTCGTATATGGGTTTGCAGGTAGCGATAGAGGCAGTCGACGAAGCTTGAGGCAAAGCCCAGTTGTTCGATTTGCCCCTGGGCTTCCTGACGGGCGACCTGGCCGGCGGTGGCCGACGCGGCGGGCCAGGCGAGCGTGAGGTATTCCCGTGGGATGCGCATCAGGTCCAGTGGGCGGTTGAACTGGGTGTGCTCACCCAGATGCACCCAGTATTGCTCGACATAACGTGGTTCTGCATGGCTGAAGCTGCATTCCCACGGCAGGCGTTGGCCGCTCTGTGAGCGGCTCATGGCGACGATGGAGGTCATGCTCGCTTCCAGCAGAAAACGCCATTGTTCGCCCGCGCCGCAACTGTCCAGCCAATAGAACCAGGCGTGCTTTTCATCCAGCACTAACCGCGGCGTTGCGAGCGGGCTGAGCAGCGCCTGTTGCTGCACCAGCGTGTCGAGGGCCTGATGCAGATTTTGCGCGTGGCGCAAGGCATGGCTGGCCGGGCCGTAATGCCCCGGCAGCAAGCGCTGGCCGAACAGAAAGCTGCTGTCGTCGGCGTCCAGCAGCCGGCGGCTGTTGTTGATCAGCCCGAAAAACTGCTGCGGGCTGAGGCGGGTCTGGCCGGCGAGGATGTCTTCATGGAACAGGCCGGTGCCGCGCAGCAGGCGATGACTATCGATGTCCCGGGACAATGCCAGATCAATCAGGGTCGCCGGCTGGTAATGCCCGGGAATGAAACGGCTGTCGGTTTCGTACCACGTGGTTTTCAGGGTCATGACTGCGCCTCAGGCCGTTTTTGCCAACGGTTGCCTGGCCCGTGCCAGCGCAAGATTGAGGCGTTTGAGCAGGGCATCCGGGGCCTCGTTGACCGCCATGACCACTGCGGTACTGGCCGACAGGTGCACGCGCTCGCCGTGTTGCCGGGTTTTGTGTGCCAGGCCTTGAACCGCCTGTTGCAGCTCCAGCGCCAGCAGGCGTGCCTGGCTTTCGCCGGTGTTGGGCAGCAGCACCACGAAGCGGTCGCCGGCCAGTCGGCAGAGCAAGTCCTGGCGCCGCAGGTTGAGCAACAACAAATGACTGAGCGCCTGCAGCACCGCGTCGCCTTCGGCATGGCCGAACGTCTGGTTGATGGCCGCGAAGTTGTCGACGTCCAGCGCCAGCAACGACAGCGGCTGCTGTTGCCGCTGACTCTCATCAAGGCTTTCGGTCAGCTGCCGCTTGAGGTAGTCGGCGCCGCCCAGTGGCGTGAGTTTGTCGAACAGCCGGTGCTCGCGGAACAGCTTTTCACGCTTCTCCATTTGCGCACTGATCGCCAGTTGCTCGCGGTGCCAGTGATAGATACCGAGGGTCAGCAGAATCATGCCCACCGGCATCGGCCCGGACTCCAGCCAGTGGTCCCAGGTGATGCTGTCGGGCAGGCGGATGAACTCGTCGAGGCTGTCGATCCACCAGGAGAAAAAGATGCCGCTCAAGCCAAGCGCCAGGTAATTGGTGACGCGACCGGCCGGACGACTCTTGAGTACCAGCCCTAACCAGACCAATGCCAACAGCGCCGAGCCGCCTTCGCCGACGATGTCCAGCCAGACCCATTCGCTGATGCTTTTCAACTCGCCGCACGCCAGGTGCAACAGCAACCCTGCGTTCGCCGCCAACAGCAGCAGGGCGAGTTTCCAGCGATGGGGTTTGAGGACTGAGAACATGGCCGTGATCCTTTGGCGAAGAGGTGATGCGCGTCAGCACAGCAGATGTTTGTGACAGTGGGGTGACTGGGGTGGGAGGTCGAATCAGCTCATGGCGCGGCTTTTTTTTCTGCCCGGCGATAACCTGTGGCGAGGGGGTTTACCCCCGTTCGGTCGCGTAGCGACCGCCGTCAGGTGCACGGCGTGTTTGATGGGGAGCGCTTCGCACTCCAAAGGGGGTAAACCCCCTCGCCACAGGATTGGCGCCCGGCTCAGGTCATTTGAGCTCATTAACCGGCCTGAAACCTGGAAAACCCCCGGTTTACGCCGCTTTCCGCCCACCCCTGTCACAGAACCGTCATCCCCCGACCCTAGCTTGCCCTCCCAGTTGCCGGGTCACTTGCCTGGCGTTATCGGACTCTTGGGGGAGTACACCATGTACCAGCGCAGCAGCACCGCCGGGCTCGTCAGCTTTACGCTCACCGCATTGGCCATGGCGATGGCCAGCGAACGCCTGTACGCCGCCGAAACTGCCGCAAACACGGAACACGTCGAAGTGGTGGGGCAGGCGGCAAGCATCGATCAGGCGCTCAAGGAACAGCGCAATTCCGACAGCATCAAGAGCGTGGTGCATGCGGATGGCGTGGCACAGCTGCCGGACGAAAACGTCGCCGAAGCCGTGCAGCGGCTGCCGGGGATCAGTGTCGAGCGCGACCAGGGCGAAGGACGATTTGTCAGCGTGCGCGGCCTCGGGCCGGACCTCAACAGCGTGACCATCAACGGCACGCTCGTACCGTCGCCGGAAAGCGAACGCCGCGCCGTGGCCCTCGATGTGTTGCCCTCGGAGCTGGTGCAGTCGTTGTCGGTGATCAAGACCCTGACCCCGGACATGGACGCCAACTCCCTGGGCGGCACCGTCGACGTGAAAAGCCTCTCGGCATTCGATCACAAAGGCCTGTTCTACACCGGCAGCAGCGAAGCCAGTTATGACAAGAACACCCACCAAACCAGCCCGAAATTTTCCGGCGCCATCAGTGATCGCTTCAGCCTCGGCGACGGCATCGACAACTTCGGTGTGGCCGCCGCATTGAGCTGGCAGAAGCGCGATTTCGGTTCGGACAACGTCGAAACCGGCGGCGCCTGGGATTTCGAGCAAGGCGCCCGACTCGAAGAGTTCGAGCAACGCGACTACGACATCAGCCGCGAACGCGCCGGCGGTGGTCTGAACTTCGACTACAAGCCCGATGACCTCAGCAGCTACTACCTGCGCACGCTCTACAGCCGTTACAAGGACAGCGAAACACGCAACGCCGCCGCCTTCGAATTTGCCGACCCGCAAGCCGCGGGCGAGTTGGGCGACGCCGAAGGCTCGCGCAAACTCAAACAACGCGAAGAGACCCAGGAGATTCAATCCTACGTCCTGGGCGGCGAGCGCATGTTCGGCCTCTGGACCCTCAGTGGCCAGGCCGGCTACAGCCGCTCCGGCGAAGACAGCCCCGGTCACATTGCCAACGCTGCGTTCACCGGTATAGATGACTTTGCCGACAGCGGTTTCTACGACAAGGACAAACCACGGCCGATCATTGGCCAGGCCTTCTACGACCCGGCCAATTTCAGCCTCGACAAGGTCGAGTGGGAAAAGCAGAAAACCACCGACACCGAGAAAAACCTGCGCCTGGACCTGGCCCGGGATTACGACTTCAAAGGCTATGCGTCCCAGGTCAAATTCGGCGGCAAGGTCAGCCGGCGCAACAAGGACAACGACCTCGATGCCTGGGTCTATGAGGATTTCGACGACCTGGGTTTCAGCGATGATCAGCTCAACCTGTCGCACTTCACCAAAGGCACCGTGGACTATCGCCTCGGCCAGTTCGGCCCGGGGATCAGCGGCAGTGCGATCAAGCAGTTGATCGGCGGCCTCAATCAGGCGGACTTCTATGACGAGGTCGAATCGCGGGTCAACGACTTCAAGATCAGCGAAGACATCAACGCCGGCTATCTGATGAACACCATCGATATCGACGACTGGCGCTTCATCGCCGGCCTGCGCTACGAGGGCACCGAGTTCGAAGCCAAAGGCACCGGCGTGACCGATGGCGCGTTCACGTCCACTGACACCAAACGCAAGTATCACCACTGGCTGCCGGGCCTGCATGCGCGCTATCAACTGGACAAGAACACCCAGGTTCGCGCCGCGTGGACCAAATCCGTGGTGCGCCCGACCTTCGGCCAACTGGCGCCAGGGTTTGTCATCGACGATGACGAAGCCACGTTTGGCAACCCGGAACTCAAACCGCTGGAATCGAGCAACCTCGATCTCGGCATCGAGCACTACATGGGCCGCGCCGGCACCGTCTCGGCGTTCGTGTTCTACAAGGACATCAAGAACTTCGTCTACAACACCGATCTGGCTGGCACGGGTGCCTGGGTCGACTTCTCCGAAGCTCACACGTTCGCCAACGGTGACAGCGCCAAGCTCTATGGTCTGGAGCTGGCGTACTCACAGAAATTCGACTGGCTGCCGGCGCCCTGGAACGGCCTGCTGATTGGCGCCAACACCACCTTCAGCCGATCGGATGCCGAGATCAAAGGCTTTGACGCCGCCAGTGGCATCAACCGCAAGCGCAGCATCGATTTGCCCAACCAGTCCGACACGGTCGGCAACCTGATGCTCGGCTGGGAAGACGACAAGCTGAGCCTGCGCCTGTCGGCCAACTACAAGTCTGATTACCTCTTTGAGCTGGCGTCGATCAACGACAAGGCCCACGACCTGCACGTCGATGCCCAGACCTTTATCGATTTCAGTGCCCGTTACTCGCTGACCAAAAACCTGCAAGTCAGCTTCGAAGCGCAGAACCTCACCGACGAGCCATATTTCGTCTACACCGGCCATCGCTCCTATAACGGCCAGTACGAAGAATACGGCCCGACCTACAAGCTCGGCCTGACCTTCACCCACTTCTGAGCCCTGCTTTTTGTAGGAGCCGGCTTGCTGGCGATAGCCGTTACACGATTCCAGGACAAGGACATTCATGAGTATTTCTTTAAAACACTGGCTGGCCGTTTTGATCAGCCTGACCACCAGCCCGTTAATGGCCGCTACCCCAAGCCTGACCCTGACGCCCTGGGCGCCGAATCTGTCAATCGATGCCATGGCGTTTCTGTCCGGCACCGAACGCCTGGCCTCCAGCGAACGCGACGGCTTGCTGCTGTTGAATGCGCAAGGCCAGGAGCTGGCGCGTTTGAAGGGATCGTTCAGTGGCGTGGACAGTCGCGCCACCGGCCGGCAAGTAGTGGTTGCAAGCCTGGACAACAGTCGTCAGCAAGCGTTGTTGGTCAGTCTCGATCCGGACAAGCGCAGTTGGGGTCAGCCGGTGTATCTGCCGACGCGGGATTACCCGGTGAACGGCCTGTGCCTGTATCGCGACGAGGCCAGCAACCTGTTCCTGTTTCTGGTGGGCGAGGAGGGCAAGGGCGAGCAATGGCTGGTGGGTAACGACGCGACGCTCAACGCGCAACCACAACGGGTGCGCGGGTTGCCGCTGCCACCGTCGGCCACGGATTGTCAGGTCGACGACGGCGCCAATCTGTTGGTGGTCAACGAAGAGAATGTCGGTTGGTGGGCGTATCCGGCGCATCCAGAAGCCGATGTCACCCGCACGCCGGTGGACATGCGGGAACCGTTCGGCGAGATCAAAAAAACCGCTGGCGCCATGGCTTTGGTGCCGGGTGGCATCGTAGCGCTGGACCCGAAGTCGGGGCAGTTGCATGTCTATCAACAGCAAGGCGAACGCTGGATCGCTGAAGGCAGTATTGCGCTGCCAGGTTTGAAGGAACCGGAAAACCTCGCCCTGCGCCCGACCGCCAAAGGCCTGCAAATACTCCTGCGCGACGATGACGACGGTCGTTTGTATCAGGGCGAGCTGAACTGGCAGCCGACACCGATACCGTTGGCGCCGGTGCTGCCGAATGTGAAAGCACTCAGCCAGAGCGATCCGGTCGGGCGTCAGGGCGATGCGGCGGATGATCCGGCGATCTGGATTCACCCGCAGCAACCCTCGCTGAGCCGCATACTCGGCACCAATAAAAAGCAGGGGTTGCTGGCGTATGACCTGCAAGGCAAGTTGCTGCAAGAGTTGCCGGTCGGGCGCCTGAATAACGTCGATGTCCGAGCGAATTTCAAACTCGGACAACAGACCGTCGACCTCGCCGTCGCCAGCAACCGCGATCGTAACAGCCTCAGCCTGTTCAGCATCGATCGCCGCAGTGGCGAGCTACGCGAAGCCGGCGAGATCGCCACACCGCTCAGGGAAATCTACGGCATCTGCCTGTTCCAGCCCGCCAGTGGCGAGCTCTACGCCATCGCCAACGGCAAGGACGGCACGTTCCTGCAATACCGTTTGAGCGCACCGAACGGCACCGTGCAAGGTGAGTTGGCGCGTCAGTTCAAGGTCGACAGCCAACCCGAAGGCTGCGTGGCCGACGACCAACGTCAGCGGCTGTTTCTGGGTGAAGAAGATGTCGGCGTCTGGGCGGTGGATGCCCGCGCCGATCAACCGGCGACATTGACCAGCGTCATCAAGGTCGGCCCACAACTGCATGCCGACGTTGAAGGTCTGGCGCTGTATCAAAGTGAGGCTCGCGATTATCTGGTGATCTCAAGCCAGGGCAACGACAGCTACCTGGTGCTGGACGCCGAGCCGCCGTTCGCAGCGCGCGGCGCCTTTCGTGTCGGTCTGAACGCCGTGCTCGGCATCGATGGCGCGTCGGAAACCGACGGGCTGGAAGTCACTTCGGCGAACCTCGGCGGGCCCTGGAGCAAGGGCCTGCTGGTGGTGCAGGACGGCCGTAAACGCATGCCCGAACAGACGCAAAACTTCAAATTCGTGCCTTGGACCGAGGTCACTCAAGCCCTGAAGCTTCCTTGATCCGGGCCAGTCATCAACCTGTCATCCCACTTTCATCCAATAGCCCAACGGCCTTCGCGCATCGACGGCCGGGGAGCACCACACAAGGAGTTTCACCATGCAGGCCACGCTCGAACACATGACGATCTGGGGGCTGATCAGCGACGCCAGTCTGTTGGTCAAGGCGGTCATGCTCACCCTGTTGCTGGCGTCGTTGCTCAGTTGGTACCTGATCATCCAGCGCGGTCGCGTGTTACAGCAGCGCGAGCGGCAGATGAACGCCTTTGTGCAGCGCTTTCGCGGCGCGTCGGATCTGCAGCCGCTGTACCGGGAAACGGCGGGTAGCGAGAGCGGTGTGGAACCGATTTTTCACGCCGGGCTTCAGGAATTCACTCATCTGGATCAACGCGGGGGTAATGCAGCCGAGGTAGTGCTCGAAGGTGTCGAGCGTGCGCTGTATGTGGCGATCAGCGAGCAGGAAGTGCAACTGGAAAAAGGCTTGCAGTTCCTCGCCACGGTCGGCTCGGTCAGCCCTTACATCGGCCTGTTTGGCACGGTATGGGGGATCATGAACTCCTTCCTCGGCTTGTCTCAGGTCCAGCAAGCGACGCTGTCGACCGTGGCGCCCGGCATTGCCGAAGCGTTGATCGCCACGGCCATTGGCTTGTTTGCGGCGATTCCGGCGGTGATTGCCTACAACCGTTTTTCCTCGCGCAGCCAGACGTTGCTCACGCGCTACTACGCCTTCGGTAATGAATTGCAAGTGCGCCTGCATCGCACGCTGCACGGCACGCCGATGAACCTGGCCGTCGCCGCCTGAGAGGAGCGTGAAAATGCTGATCAAACCGCAACGCAAACATGGGCCAAAAGCCGAGATGAACGTGGTGCCGTACATCGACGTGATGTTGGTGCTGCTGGTGATTTTCATGGTCACGGCGCCAATGCTGACCCAAGGCGTAAAGATCGAACTGCCCAAGGTCGCCAGTGAAGCCCTGGCCACTGACGCGCGTCAGCAAATCCTCACGTTGTCGGTGAAAGCCGAGGGTGGCTACTACTGGAATGTCGGCAGCGAGCTCGACACCCAGCATCAGACCGACAGCGCCGTGACCCTCGATGACATGCGCGCGAAGGTCGCGCAAATCGTCACCGAACGGCACGACACACAGGTTTACATCCGCGCCGACAAGGACGCCGGTTATGGCAGCGTCGTCGCGGCCATGGCGGCGCTGCAGCAGGGCGGCGTCAGCAATCTCGGGCTGGTGACCGAGGCCCCGCAATGACGGCAATGATCATGCACAGTCCTTCGATGACGTTGCCGCCCAGTATTCGCAGCGGGTTCTGGCAGAACAGTCTGGCGGCGAGCCTGGCGGTGGCGTTGCACGCGGCCGTCCTCGCGTTGCTGGTGCACGGTTGGTCGCCGGAGAAACCGCGCGTCGAGCCGCCTTCCGTGCTGAGAGCTCAACTGGTGATGTTGCCGCCGGCACTGCAGCCCCTGGCGCCTGAGCCGACACCGGCGTTGGTCGAACCGACACCGCCAGAACCGGCGATTGCTGCGCCCGCCAAACCCGTCGTCGATCCACAGATCCAGGCGCAAAAACTCGAGCAGGCGGCGTTGGCGCGCAAGCGTGTCGAAGACAAAAAACGCGACCTTCAGGCCGAGCAACAACGCCAGCGGCTGGAAACGGAAAAGCGCACCCGCGACGCTGAACGACAGCGTCTCGCCGAACAGCAAGTGCAACAGGCGCAACAAGCCGAACAGGCACGCCTGAACGCGGATCGCGCCCGTCAACAAACGGCACAGGCCGCTGCCAACAGCCGCCAGTATTTGCCCTTGAGCAAGGAAGCACCGGACTACCCGCAACGGGCGCTGGACAAGAACATCGAAGGCGATTGCACCGTGGAATATACGGTCAACCCGCAGGGCAAGGTTGAGAACCCCAAGGTGCTCGACGGCTGTCATCCGCTGTTCATGCGTCCCTCGTTAGCGGCGGCCAACACCTTCCGTTATCAGCCGAAAGTCGTCGACGGCCAGGTGGTTTCGGTGCCGGCGGTGCGCAATACCTTTCATTATCGGATCAAGTGATTCGGTCAGTGGTCGCGACGAGGGAACACGCCCTCGCCACAGGGCGGCGGCTACTCGATCGGATCGAGTTGATCCAGCGCCCGATTCACGTTGAGTTCGCCCAGCATGATCACTTGGGCAATGCCCAGCAGGGTATTGCGACTCGGCCCGAGCGTACGGTCCGCCAGATCCATGGTCATGACATGGGCTGAGGCCAGTGATTCGCA
Organism: Pseudomonas sp. SJZ080; assembly: GCF_007828295.1. Taxonomy (NCBI): domain Bacteria; kingdom Pseudomonadati; phylum Pseudomonadota; class Gammaproteobacteria; order Pseudomonadales; family Pseudomonadaceae; genus Pseudomonas; species Pseudomonas sp. SJZ080. The sequence continues at coordinate 89,653 of NZ_VIUK01000023.1, read as the reverse complement.
CGCGTGTCCCAGCAGGTCTTCGGTGTTGATGTGTGGATCGAGGGTGTACATCGTGCTCGGTGTGCGTGGGGTAGCACGGATGTCGGCGTGGGAGGGGATGCGGTCCGAGGTTTCGTCGGGGTTTTCCGGGTCGAAATTTTCGGAGGGGGATGTCGGATCGGTTTCTGGCGGGTTGGGCGTTACTTTGAACATGGATCGAACTCCTCATATCGTAAAAAAGGAGCCATCAGCCTCGCTACCAAACGAGGGGTGGTGGCCATACGCAGGTTGGTAGACCGGGATATGAGGAAACCGGCGCGCCCGAAGACGCCCTGTGCATGGCCACCATAATGCAGAGAAAAAACGCTGCAAATGATGATGCCGTACACCTCATATATCCGGGCTACCAAACCCGATCACTGTTTTTTCAGCGACCGACCAACGATAGAACCCGGGCCCAAGGCGCACAAGCCGGCGGATTCTGGCGTAACCGTAGGCAATGACGCAAGGCGCTGTAGCTTTCGTGAAGTAACCGGTGAGGCTTTTAAACACGGGCGTGTTTAACAGATCGAATCGATATCCAGCGGGGATCGCCATCGCCAGCAAGCCGGCGCCTACGGGTTTTGTGTATGCCCCCCCAATACCGAACAAACGACGACCTCTGTAGGAGCCGGCTTGCTGGCGATGGCGCCCGCGAGAACGCCATCGCCAGCAAGCCGGCTCCTACAGGTTTTGTGCAAGCCCGCCAATACCGAACACCCCACGACCTCTTGTAGGAGCCGCCAATACCGAACACCCCACAACCTCTGTAGGAGCCTGGCTTGCCAGCGATGGCGCCGGCCAGAACGCCATCGCCAGCAAGCCGGCTCCTACAGGTTTTGTGCAAGCATTGAAGGTGGGGAGCGAGGTGATCGCGTTCGTCAAATCCACCGAGGTCTCGATTGCCAAGCTCTGAGTCGGCCGTCAGGAAAACGACAACCTCTGGATCGAGCGGTCAGGTCGTAGGCTTTTCGCGCAAGCAGATTGGCGGTATTACACCGCGTGGTCGACACGAAAGACCGTTGCAGCGCTGCGGATGGAGAATGTCGAGGCGTTGATCGAGGATCTGCAACGTGGTTTCGCTGCGATACTATGAAGACTCAACAGACGGCTCAGTCTTCAGAACAGCGCCGAATCATCGGCCACTGGAAAGTACCGCATCATGCAAGACCGTACCTATCAACTGCTGGACGTCGCCAACGGCAAACCGATCAAGCTCTGGACCGAAGGCGTTCCGGTGGAAAACGAAGCCAGGCAGCAATTGATCAACACCGCGAAGATGCCGTTCATCTTCAAACACCTGGCGGTGATGCCCGACGTGCACCTGGGCAAGGGCTCGACCATCGGCAGTGTGATTCCTACCGTGGGCGCGATTATCCCGGCCGCCGTCGGGGTGGATATTGGCTGCGGCATGATCGCCGCGCGCACGTCGCTGACCGCTGCTGATTTGCCGGACAACCTGCATGGTTTGCGTTGCGCGATCGAGAAAGCGGTACCCCATGGGCGCACCGTTGGTCGTGGCGTCCGGGACAAAGGTGCGTGGGACAGTGTTCCCAAACAGGCCGAGCATGCCTGGGCTGCCTTGAACCCACGGTTCAAGGCAATCACCGACAAGTACCCGAAACTCGCCAGCACCAATAATCGCGGGCACTTGGGCACATTGGGCAGCGGTAACCACTTCGTTGAGGTGTGCCTGGATGAAGCCAATCGGGTCTGGTTCATGTTGCACAGCGGTTCACGTGGGGTTGGCAACGCCATTGGCAACCTGTTCATTCAACTGGCTCAGGCCGACATGCGCCAGCACATCGCCAATCTGCCGGACCGCGACCTGGCCTATTTCGAAGAAGGCAGCCGGCATTTTGATGATTACGTTGAAGCCGTCGGTTGGGCCCAGGATTTCGCCAGGCAGAACCGTGCGCTGATGATGCAATCGGTGATTCAGGCGACACGGAAAGTGATCAGCAAGCCGTTCGACGTCGCCCTGGAGGCGGTGAACTGCCACCACAATTACGTGCAGAAAGAGCGGCATTTTGGCCAGGATATTCTGGTTACCCGCAAAGGCGCGGTGTCGGCGCAGAAGGGAGAGTTGGGGATCATTCCGGGATCGATGGGCGCGAAAAGTTTCATCGTTCGCGGGCTCGGCAACGAGCAATCGTTCTGCTCCTGTAGCCACGGCGCTGGCCGCACCATGAGCCGAACCAAAGCGAAAAGCCTGTTTACCGTCGAAGATCAGATCCGCGCCACCGCCCACGTCGAGTGCCGCAAGGATGCAGCGGTGATCGATGAAATACCGATGGCCTACAAAGACATCGACCACGTGATGCACGCCCAGCGCGAGCTGGTGGAAGTGCTGCATACCTTGCGTCAGGTGGTGTGCGTGAAGGGATAGGCGCAGCCGTTACCGGTACTTGAACGCGATCTCTCGGTCCGAGCGTTTCCACCACGCCCAACCTTTTCAGGTTGGGCGTTTGCTTGCCTGAATGTCACTGATCCTTTTCGCAATTGACCATCCACGACACGCCAAACCGATCAACCAGCATCCCGAAACGTGCGGCCCAGAAGGTCGCTTCCAGAGGCATTTGCACGCTGCCGTCTTCGGCCAACGCGTTGAAGACACGCTCCGCCTCGGCAATGCTGTCGACATTCAGCGAGACCGAACAACCGGCCATGTCATCCGTGGGGCGATCAGGTGTGGTATCCGACCCCATGATTGCCTGATCGCCCACCGACAGGCGGGTATGAATGATCAGGTTGTGCAGGTCTGCCGGAAAGTGCTCGCGGGCCGGGCTTTCACCGAAGGTCATCATCATGTCGAGCTGGCCTTGCAGGGCTTGGGCATAGAAGGTGAACGCGGCTTTACAGTCGCCGTTGAAGATGAGGTAGGGATTGATTTTCATTGTGTGCTCCCGTTGACAACAGGCGGAGGAAAGTATGCCTGCAGGAGCAAGCACGCTCGCTCCTGCAACGGCATTAGCAAAGCCTTAGAGGTGGTAATTGGCAAAAATCGTTTAGATGTTTTTTCTATTGACGCGGTGCGGGTTATCGCTCAATCCACGATCACCGGGACATCGTCTTCGCCCAGGCAGACCGTCAACTGTTGACCCGCCTTGTTGACGGCACAGTTCGGTAACGATTGTTGTTTGAAGATGGCCATGGGCACGCCGACAAACAAGGTGAGCAGCGCGACTGCGACGGTCATCCGCCCAAGCATTTCGGACCGCGAGGGCGATGTTTTGGAGGCACTGCTTTTGATTCTTGAGCGAGCAAACAGACCGCTGCACAGGAACACCGCGCCGATCAGCATGGCCACACCGATCTGCTGTCGGCTGGTGCTCAAAATCAATTGGTCGGCGTTTGCCGGGTAGTTCAGTTGCCACCAGGCGCCAATGCCCAATGGCAAAAGTCCGGCGCTGATCCAGCCGTAGATCGATCCCGGCAACCGAAACACAACGGCAAGTAGCAGGCCGACGGTGGCAGCGCCCCAGCCGATAAGATAAAGCTGGGTCGCCATGCCGCCCCCCATAAAGGTTCCGCCGACATCAATGGGCGTAATCAGCGACCAGTCGAAGGCGGCGATGTGCAGAATCAGTACGAAGACGGCGATATAGCTCAGGGGGTAGTAGAGCCATGACCAGAGGGTGCGGGGACGGGATAACACACGAATTCCTTTTTGTGTTTGAGGGGGGCGCCATTATGCGGCGTGGGTTCACGCTTTGCATCGGTGGCTCGCTCGATCCACTGAAACCCGGCCGGTTTCTCAGGCCACTGCGCGTGGCACCGTGGGACGCAGCAAACGTTCAATGGCCCCGCCGACCAGGTTTTCCAGCATCTCAACCCGCTCGTGTTCCTCCAGCGTCTGGTGCGCCAGCCAGCTCGGCGCACTGTTGAGCAGGTTGGCGATGGCATGTGCGGCGGCAGGTTGCGCCTGTTCGCTGAGGCGGGCTCTGGTACCGAGCATCAGCAGTAATTTGCGTTCGTACTGTTCGCGTAACTGCCGAACGCGGGCCTGCTGATCATCATTCAGGCAGCCGCTGTCGCGTTCCGCCAGGCGGAAATGCCAGGGCATTTCCTGATGCAGGTTCAGGTGTGCGCGTATCAGGTTTTGCAACTTGTCGCGCTTCGCTGAAGTTTTTTGATCGATACGCCCAAGCGTCGACAACAGTTCTTCATAGAACTCTTCGATCAGGTCGAGCAGCAAGTGCTGCTTGCTGGGGTAATGGTGATACAACGAACCCGGGGCGAGCCCCAGGCACGTCGCGAGCTCACGCATGCCGACCTGCCCGAACCCCTTGCTGGCAAACAGCTCCAGCACCTTGTCCCGGTACTCGGCGAAACGTGAGCAACGCTCAGGCATAGGCATGGAAGCCACGCCCCGTTTTGCGTCCCAGGTAGCCGGCGGCGACCATTTCCTTGAGCAGTGGCGCGGGGCGATATTTGCTGTCGTTGAAACCGTCGTAGAAGGCTTCGAGAATCGCCAGCACGGTGTCCAGGCCGATCAGGTCCGCCAGCGCCAGCGGGCCGATCGGCTGATTGCAACCCAGGCGCATGCCGGCGTCGATGTCATCGGCACTGGCCAGGCCTTCCTGAAACACCAGGATCGCTTCGTTGATCATCGGCACCAGAATCCGGTTGACCACAAAACCCGGACGGTTACCGGCGGTGATCGCGGTTTTGCCCAGGGTCGTGGCCATGTCCAGCGCCAGCGCGTGTGTTGCGTCACTGGTTTGCAGGCCACGAATCACTTCGATAAGACCCATCACCGGCACCGGGTTGAAGAAATGCAGGCCGATGAAACGCTCAGGCTCGCTGACGCTGGCGGCGAGCTGGGTGATGGACAGCGACGACGTGTTGGAGGCAATCACACACTCGGTGCTGACCTGCGCGGCAATCTGTTGCAGCACTCGCAGTTTCAGGTCGAGGTTTTCGGTGGCGGCCTCGATGACCAGTTGCGCGTTTTGCAGGCTGCTGTAATCGGTGCTGGTGCGAATCTTGTCGAGGGCGGCGAGCTTTTGCTCCTGGGTCAGCGTGTCCTTGCTGACCTGCCTGTCGAGGTTTTTACTGACGGTAGCGAGTGCCTTTTGCAAAGCGCTCTCGGAGATGTCGATCAAGGTCACATTGAAGCCAGCCAGGGCACAGACTTGCGCGATGCCGTTGCCCATGGTGCCGGCGCCGATCACGCCAATGTTTTGCAGATTCATGTACACGTCCTTCCGGTCAAACCCTGCGATACCTTGGCCGAGGCAACGGCCGAAGGCGTACTATTGGTCGCGAGTCTAGAACCGGCGGGACGGTTGTCCTATGCCGAAACTGTTCAACGGTGCTGGTGTTTTTTGCCATTCGGGTGATTGGGGAGCGAAGCGTTCAGATGCGGGAAAAGGACTCGGTAGCCGCCTACTTCGTGCAGGCGATGATCCATGGGCTGGGGGACAATCCGCAGCGACAGCGGGCTGCGCTGGAACAGGCAGGTATCGACCCGGCGTTGATCGAGCAGCCCGTGGCGCGGGTGCCGGCCAGTGCGTTTGCCGCACTCTGGCTGATCCAGATCCGCGAGCTCGACGACGAATTCTTCGGGCTCGACTCCCACGGCATGCCGCCGGGCAGCTTCGCGCTGATTTGCCGCGCCTTGATTCAGGAGCCCGATCTGCACAAAGCCATGCGCCAGTGCCTGAGCAACTTTTCGCTGTTCCTTCGTGACTTTCGCGGCACGCTGACGGTACGTGGCAAACGTGCGGTCATCAGCCTGGATACCTGTGCGCAAAACGATGACGTTGCGCGTTTGGGCGAAGAGACGTTTCTGGTGCTGATGATCAGCCTGCTGTGCTGGCTGGGCGGGCGGCGCATCCCCATCGACCGTGCGGATTTTCGTCATGCGCGCGTGGCCCTCAGCGACGACCGTTTGCTCTGGGGTCCCAACCTGACCTTCGGCGCCGAGCGCACCGAAATCGAATTCGCCAGCCATTACCTGCGTTTGCCGGTGGTTCAGGACCTCGCCTCGCTGAAAGTGTTTCTGCGCACTGCACCGCAATGGCTGGTGATTCGCTTCCGCAACCAGCATGGCCTGGCGTCGCAGGTCCATCAGCGTTTGCGCAACAGTCATTACAGCCAGTGGCCGACCTTGCAGGCATTTGCCCTGGAACAACACCTCAGTCCCAGCACCTTTCGCCGCAAGCTGGAGCGGGAAGGGTGTTCCTATCAAGAGATCAAGGACGAAGTGCGTCGCGGCGTTGCGTTTGAACAGTTGCGTCAGAGCAAGGCCAGCATTGGTGACATTGCCGAGCAACTGGGTTTTCAGGAACCAAGTGCGTTTCATCGGGCGTTCAAAAAGTGGACGGGGGAGAGTCCGGGTCGGTATCGGGCGCGGTTTCAGGAACACATGACGTCGGATCCGGATTGAGTTTTTGTCCAGTTTTTCTTTGTTAAATGTAGGAGGATTTTCCGCTTGTAGTCCCGCTTGTAGTCCCGAAATCTCTTGTGACGACCGCACTTAAGCAATGGATGACACAGGCCGTAGAGGTGCTGTATTCATTTGCTCCGGGTCGATTTTTTCAATGGATTGGAAATGGCATGGATAGCTTGGTCAAGGAAGTCATTCCGTTACTGCAGTATTTGCTTCCCGGCTTTTTAGCCGCCTGGATTTTCTACTCGCTCACGGCGTTCAAACGGCCGGACACCTTTGGACAGATAGTCCAGGCGCTGATTTTCACGTTTGTGATTCAGTCACTGGTTGTCGGTTTGGAGGCGATGCTGCTTTTAACGGGGGAACACGTTTTTTCAATTGGCGCCTGGGACAAGAAATCGGAGGCATTATGGTCAGCGGTGATTGCGGTGCTGATGGGATTTCTTTCGTGCCACGTCGCAAACAGCGACAAGCTTCATGCGTTACTCAGGAGGCTGAAAGTCACCACCAAAAATTCGTTCCCCTGCGAGTGGTACAGTGCTTTTTTATCGAGACAGGGATTCGTAATACTGCATTTGACCGGAGGGAAGCGTCTGTTTGGCTGGCCAAGCGAATGGCCATCGGAGCCTGCCCACGGACAGTTTGTTCTCGAGTTTCCTCGCTGGATTGATAACCACGACAATCCGTTACCTGTCAGGGCCAAGGTTATTGTTATTGATGCTTCAAAAGTGCAGTGGGTCGAATTCGCAAAAACAATAGGGTGATCAAATGACATGCAAAATGCCTACAGAAATGCCGCCTGAGCTGAGGCGGTTAATGGAGGAATGGGAAAATGGTGGTCCTCCTCCCCCCGGACTGGTGATTCCAACCGGCCCTCCACCTTCAAGAAGAGAGTTTCAGAAACCGCGCAAGCGCAGCAGATAAACATGCCTGCGAGCCTTTCCCGAGTCACCTCATTGCTCGACCAGGCCAGACGCGCCTTGCTCCTTGTCTGGGGAACCTCTCGCGGGTTGTTTCTGGGCCTGGTGCTTGCAACCCTGATCGCTGGCATGCTCCCGGCGCTGGCCGCCTGGCTGGGCCAGCGCATCGTCGATGCCGTGGTGTTCGCCATGCAGTTGCATGCGCAGCAGGGCAGTGCGCCGTTATGGCCTGTGGTGCGTTACGTGCTGTTTGAAGCCGGTGTGCTTGCTTTGCTTTCCGGGACTCAGCGGGCGCTGTCGGTGCAGCAGTCGCTGTTGCGGGTGCAGTTGGGGCAGAAGGTCAACACGATGATTCTGGAGAAAGCCCAGACGTTGTCGTTGGTGCAGTTCGAAAATTCGGAATTTTACGACAAGCTGGTTCGGGTGCGGCGCGAGGCGTCGACCCGACCGTTGGCACTGGTGATGAAGTCGCTGGGGCTGATCCAGAATCTGATCGTGCTGATCAGCTTCGGTGTGTTGCTGGTGCATTTTTCGCCGTGGGCGCTGGTGCTGTTGGTGGTCGGCGCACTGCCGGTATTTTTTGCCGAGGCGCATTTCTCCGGTGACGCCTTCAGGCTGTTCACCCGCCGTGCGCCAGAGAGCCGGCAGCAGAACTACATCGAGACGCTGCTCTCCCACGAGGCTTATATCAAAGAGGTCAAGCTGTTCGGTTTCGCGCCGCTGCTGTTGAAGCGGTATCGCGAGACGTTCGCGCGACTCTACGCCGAGGACCGCCGGTTGACCTTGCGACGGGATGGCTGGGGTTTTGTGCTGGGGTTGCTGGGCACGGGGGCGTTTTACCTGGCCTACGCGTGGGTGGTGGTCGACACCGTTCACGGCAGTATCACCCTCGGCCAGATGACCATGTACCTGGTGCTGTTCAAGCAAGGTCAGACGGCGGTGAGCAGCAGCTTGAGTGCCATCAGCGGTCTTTACGAGGATGGCCTGTACCTGTCGAGTCTTTATGAATACCTGGCTGAACCCGTCGTCGCGGATACCGGGCATCTCACCGAGGGGGCGCTGCCCGGCGATGGTTTGCGGTTCGAGAACGTCGGGTTCTGCTATCCGGGGGCGAGCCGCGCGGCGCTGGAAGGCATCGATCTGCACCTCGTGCCGGGGCACAGTGTGGCGCTGGTGGGGGAGAACGGTTCAGGCAAGACCACGCTGATCAAGTTGCTGACCCGTCTCTACCGTCCCGATCAGGGCCGCATTCTATTGGACGGCAGCGATTTGCAGGTGTGGGAAGAAGGCGCACTGCGTCGGCGTATCGGTGTGATTTTTCAGGATTACATCCGTTACCAGTTCTCCGTGGGCGAGAACATTGGTGTCGGTGATACGTTGGCGTTCAACGATGAACAACGTTGGCAGGCCGCCGCCGCCGAGGGCATGGCCGCGCCTTTCATCGAGCGTCTGGATCGCGGCTATGCCACGCAATTGGGCCGCTGGTTTGCCGGCGGGCAGGAGCTGTCCGGCGGGCAATGGCAGAAGATCGCCTTGTCCCGGGCTTATATGCGCCGTGATGCCGACATACTGATTCTGGATGAGCCGACTTCAGCCCTCGACCCGGCGGCGGAAGCGGCGGTGTTCGAGCATTTCAGCGAGCACACCGAAGGTCGCATGACGCTGCTGATTTCCCACCGGTTTTCCAGCGTGCGCAATGCCGACCACATCATCGTGCTGGATCAGGGCGCAATCCTTGAGCGCGGCGACCACGACAGTCTGGTGGCGGCGGGCGGGCGTTATGCGCAGTTGTTCAACCTGCAGGCGCAAGGTTATCGATAGCCGTCAGGAGTCCTGGGTACCGCGAATCAATGCCGGCCCGGCCATCTGCGGCGGTTTTGCCTTCATCAAGCCTTCAAGTGCCTGGCGATACTGGGCGCCGCCCAGGCTCATGCTGTTGTTGTGCGTACCACCCGGCACCAGCAGCAGGCGTTTGGGTTCGCTGGCGGCATTGAACAACTGCTGGCTGAATCGCGAGGGCATGAACGCGTCGGCCAGGCCATGGACCACCAGCAGTGGCATATCGATGTCGACGATCTTGTCGATGGAATCGAATTTCTGCGACAGCAACCAGCGTACGGGCAGCCATTTCACCGGCAGATTACTTTCGGCCACCTGCGCAACGGCATCGCCCAGCGAAGTGAAGGTGGACTCGATGACCAGACCGCGCACCGGAACGACGACGTGGTCTTTTTTGGCCTGTGCGGCCAGTTCAGCCGCCAGGTCGATGGCCACGGCGCCGCCGAGGGAATGGCCGTAGATCAGGCGTTTGCTGGCGTCGGGTTGCATCGTCTTGAAACGTTCCCAGGCGGCCCGGGCGTCTTCATACACGCTGGTTTCCGATGGCAGATCACCTTTGCTTTGACCAAAACCGCGGTAGTCGATGGCCAGCACTGAGTAACCCATGGCGCGCAATTGCTCGATGCGGAATGCCTGACCTGTCAGATTCCAGCGCACGCCATGCAGATAGAGAATAGATGGTGCATCACGACGGGCGGCGGGCCACCACCAGGCATGCAGGTTTTGCCCGCCTTTGAAGCTGGCAGACTTGATGTCGAATTCCTGGACATCCTTCGGCAAGCCGCGATACCAGCCGGCGATGCCAGGCTCGATACGAAACAGCAGCTCGCGCTCGGTGTGCTCAAGCACTCCGCAACTCACCGGCAGACCGACAACCAGCAGGGCCATGCACAGCAAGGGCAGCCAGCGGCGGCGCAGACGTGTGAGCAGGGAGGAGGGCATTGGGTGGTCCATCGGTAAAAACTGAAGTTCGGTTTTTAACAGATGCGCCCCGGCGACGGGAACATTTTCGACAATCGTTCACCCATCCCTTTGTAGGAGCAGAGCAAGCTCTGCTCCTACAAAGGGGCGGTGTTGTTAATCCACTCGCAGCACAATCTTGCCAATATGATCGCCACCTTCCATCCGCGCATGAGCCTGCGCCGCATCGGCCAGCGGATAGACCTTGTCGATCATCGGCAGACACCGCCCGGCAGCCAATACCGGCCAGACGTACTCGCGCAGTTGCTCGGCGATCGAAGCTTTTTCTTCGCGGGTTCGCGAGCGCATCAGTGAGCCGGTGATCGTCGCGCGTTTGCTCATGATCGCCATCAGGTCGACGTCTTTGGCGTGAGCACCGCCGAGAAAGCCCAGCATCACCAGTCGACCCTCCATACCCAGCGCCGCGATGTTCGCATTCAGGTACGAGCCGCCCATGATGTCGAGAATCACATTGACGCCCTTGCCAGCGGTTTTTTCCTGAATCACCTGGACGAAATCCTGATCGCGGTAGTTGATCGCCTCCGCGCCCAACGTGCGGATCGCCGCGCACTTTTCTTCATTGCCTGCCGTGGCGAATGCCTTGACGCCGAACTCGCGACACAACATCAGGGCCGTCGTGCCGATACCGCTGGTGCCGCCGTGAATCAATGCCCGCTGGCCTTTGCTGGCGCCACCCATGTCGAACAGGTTCGCCCACACCGTGAAGAACGTTTCCGGGACCGCCGCCGCTTGCACCCAATCCATGCCTTGAGGAATCGGCAGTGTCTGGCTGGCGGGTGCGACGCAGTATTGTGCGTAGCCGCCGCCGTTGGTCAGTGCGCAGACGTTGTCGCCGACGATGAATTCGCTCACGTCTTTACCGACCGCGACCACTTCGCCCGCCACTTCCAGGCCAGGGATCGGGCTCATGCCGGGTTTCATCGGGTACTTTCCCGCCCGTTGAATCACGTCGGGGCGATTGACCCCGGCGGCGTGCACGCGAATCAGCACCTCGCCCACACCGGGGGTGGGGACGGCTTCCTGGCGCGGCTTCAACACCTCAGGGCCGCCGGGTTCGGTGATTTCGATCAGGGTCATGGTGGAGGGCAGATTCATGGGAGCGTCCTGTCTGGAAGGTGTTCAGTAAGTTGACCACATCAAGGTGGCAGTGACTCAGTTCAATACCGGTTGCAGCCGATCATGACGGTTCAGCAGGCGCATGGCAGGTTCCAGCAGCAGCGCCACGACAATGGCTCCCGCCGCGATGATGAACAACAACCCGTGATGCCCGCCGCTGGCGTTGAACAAGGCCGAATAGGCAAACCCGGCAATCGCCTGGAATGTGGCGAACGACACGGTGGCGCGACTCCAGGCCATTTGCTGCCGGTGATGCTGCGGGATCAGTTCGTGAACCCGGGCCAGTGCCAGCGGCACGATGCCCGGCGGGAACGAGCCGAGGATCACTGCCAGCAAGGCCAGCGCGGTGAATGAGCTGGAAATCGACAGCAGACCCACGGCAAGCGCCTGTACCACCAGCACCAGGCGAATGCTCAACCGTGCGCCCAGTTTGTCGGCCAGGAAACCGTAGCTCACCGGACCGATAATCGCGCCGAGACCGTACATCACCCAGATCAGCGCACCCACATGCGACCCGGCACCGAGCCCGCGGGCGACGTAATCCACCAGGAACACCATGGCGGGCACGAGGCCGGCCGCCATGAACGCGTACTGGGCAAACAACAGATAAACCTGCGGATCGGTCGGCACACTGGCTTCGTTACCTGACGGCGTGACAGTTGCCGGGTGCGCGGCCAACGGCCAACCGAACCAGCTGGCGGCGGTCAGTACCAGCGCCAGCAAACCGAGCCCGAACCAGGTGTTCTGCAAACCCAGGCTCAGCAGCGGCGGAACAATCGTGCCCGATCCGGCAATGCCCAAACCGATGCCCAGAAAAATCGCACCGCTGGCCAAACCCCGGCGGGCGACCGGCACATGCGGCAGCACGGTCGCGGCGACCAGCACCATGATCGCGCCGCCGGCGATGCCCGACAGCAGGCGCCAGCCGAAGAACCAGCTCACCGACAGCGGAAAGCCACAGGCGAAAAACGACAGCGTCACCGCCAGCATCATCAGGCGCAGCGCGCTTTTGTTGGAGGTGCGGCGGGCCAGCGGATGGCCGATCAGTGCACCGATCAGGTAACCGACCAGATTGGCGGCGCCGAGGTACATCACGTCGCTGGCGGAAAACCAGTGCGCCTGGATCAACGAGGGAATCAACGGTGTGTAGGCAAACCGCGCCAGGCCGATGCTGACCAGGCTGGCGCAGAGTCCGGCGAAGATCGGCAGCCATATCGCGCTGCGCGGGGTGGTTGATGTGCTGAGCATGGGGGCTGTCCTGTTGGTTTATCTATGGCGCCCAGCTTATTCCTGTTTTCTGATTCAATAACGCAGCGAGTTTGCGCTATCGTGATGCATATATGCATCAGTGGAGAGCCGTATGAATTGGGATGACGCACGGGTATTTCTGGCGGTTTGCCGGGAATCGACGCTACGCGGCGCAGCGCGGGTTCTGGGTGTCGATCAGGCCACCGTCGGCCGGCGAATCACGGCACTGGAAAAGTCCTTGAGTGCGACGCTGTTTCTGCGCACCTCCGAGGGGTACGCGTTGACCGCCGTTGGCGAAGCCGCATTGAAAGCCGTGGAAAAAATGGAGCATTCGGCGCTGGAACTGGAGCGCCGGATTCAAGGGCTTGATGATCGACTGACGGGTACCGTTCGGGTCAGCACCACCGACTCCATGGCCATCGACTTCCTGATCCCGGCCATTGCTCGCTTGCACGAGCAGCACCCTGACGTGCGCGTGCAACTGGACGCATCGACGCAAATGATCAGCCTGTCGAAACGCGAAGCCGACATCGCCGTGCGCAATACCCGACCGGACAACCCGGACCTGATCGCCCGGCGCATCGCGCGTTGGCCGGTGGGCCTGTTTGCATCGCAAGACTATGTGGACGCCCACGGCGTGCCCGCGCCGGGTTCGTTGTTCGAAGGACATGACCTGGTGGTGTATCAGCCGTATTTGCAGGGCAACAAGGAGATGACGCTGGTTTCGGAACCGCTGGGGCGCGGGCGCATCGTATCGAGCCTGAGTTCGGGGCTGCTTGTGCGTCGGGCCATTGCCGCGGGGATCGGGCTGGGGGAAATTCCGGTGTACATGGGGGAGAGGGACGGGCTGGTCAGGTTGTGGCCGGAGCGCACGCGACCGGTGCCGTATGACGTGTGGCTGGTGACCCATGAGGACTTGCGGCATACCGCCAGGGTTCGTGCGGTCATCGATGAAATTGTCGCGGTGTTTTCGGGGACTGGCGAGTAAAGCCTGAAAGATCGCCACCTCGCTGCGCTCGACAGCTCCTACAGGATTTGCGTGTACCTGTAGGAGCTGTGGAGCGCAGCGAGGTGGCGATTTCTTCACGCAGGATTACGGCATTTCAGGCAGTTCCTGGGGACGCAGGTCAAACACCAGCACTTCGGCATCAACACCATTACTCAAGCTCAACAGCCGTTCATCCCGAACCCGCACGCCATCGCCTTCCTGTAATTGCATGCCGTTGAGTTCGACACTGCCGCGAGCCACATGCACATAGGCATAGCGATTGGCGGCCAGTTCCAGGGTGGCGGATTCCTTGCCGTCGATCAGCCCGGCATACACCCGTGCATCCTGGCGCACCTTCAGTGAGCCGTTTTTCCCCTCGGGGGAGATGATCAGTTGCAGCCGGCCGCGTTTTTTCTGCGTGCTGAAATGCTCTTGCTGATAGCGCGGTTTGGCGCCGCTGACGTCCGGCACAATCCAGATTTGCAGGAAGTGCACGCCGCGGGTGGCCGAGTGGTTGTACTCGCTGTGCGCCACGCCGCTGCCGGCGCTCATCAATTGCACGTCACCGGGGCGGATCACCGAACCGGTGCCCAGGGTGTCCTTGTGTTCCAGGGCACCTTCGAGCACATAGGAGAAAATCTCCATGTCGCGGTGCGGGTGCTGGCCAAAGCCTTTGCCGGCGGCGACACGGTCATCGTTGATCACCAGCAGGTCGGAAAAACCCTGCTCTTTCGGGTTGCGGTAGTTGGCGAAGGAAAAGGTATGGAACGACTTCAACCAACCGTGATTGGCCGCGCCGCGATCGGAAGCTTTGCGAAGGGTCAGCATGATGAAATCTCCTGTTGGGACGTTGATTCGTCCGAGTGAGGAGAAGGTTAATGTTTATCGGTTGGTGCAATAAGTAGATGAAAATTGAAATACTGTCTCTATCAGGTTGACAATAATGAGCAGGCTGTTCCCGTTCCATTTGTCCATAATGCACAGCACGCCGAGCGCGTTCTCTGTAGGAGCCGGCTTGCTGGCGATAGCTGTGTATCAGCCGATATTGTTGGCAACTGACACTCTGCTATCGCCAGCTAGCCGGCTCCTACAGGGTTGTTGGTTAGCCAGTAATTCTTTTTTGATCTCAGTGATTTTGAACCATGAAAACCGTAGCAATGGTGCTGTTCCCCGACTTTCTCCTGCTCGACATGGCCGGGCCGATGGAGGTGTTTTCCATCGCCAATCGCTACCTGGCTCCGACGGAGCGCTATGAGTTGTCGACCATCGGCACCGAACACGGGGCATTGCGTGCGTCCAACGGCGTCAGCGTTCACCCCGACGTGCACATCGATCAGGCGGATCAAGCGTATGACCTGTTGCTGGTGCCCGGCGGTCCCGGTGCCTACAGCGAAAAGCACCCGCCGTTACTCGACTGGCTGCAAAGTGCCGTCAGCCGCGCAGGCGGTTATGGCTCGATTTGCACCGGTGCATTTGTGCTTGGGCACGCCGGTCTGCTCGACGGTTATCGCGTTACCACCCACTGGCATTACACCGAACGGCTGATCAAGGCCTTCCCCAAGGCGACGGTGGAGACCGATAAGATTTACGTGCAGGACCGCAACCTCATTACCTCCGGCGGCGTCACGGCCGGTATCGACCTCGCGTTGTCAGTCGTCGCCGAAGACCACGGCAAGAAAGTCGCCCAGGATGTGGCCAAGGTGTTACTGGTGGTGATGAAGCGCCAGGGCAGTCAGGCGCAATTCAGTCCGTTGATGGCCGCTGTTGCGCCCCATGAAACGCCGGTGACCCGAGTGCAGAACTACATGCTTGAGCATCTGGATGAGGCATTCAGTATCGAACGCATGGCGGGCCTGGCCACCATGAGTCCGCGTCATTTCGCCAGGGTGTTTGCCCGCGAAGTGAAGATGACCCCGATGGAGTTTCTACAAAGCGCCCGCATCGATTGCGCCAGGAATCTCTTGGAAACCACGGACTTGCCGCTCAAGACCGTGGCGTTCAAAAGTGGCTTCGGCAGTGTGCGGCACATGCGGTTTTTGTTCAGTGAAAAGCTTGGGTTGACGCCGACCCTGTACCGGGAACAGTCAAGCTAGAGCCTTCTTGTCCGTCTTGCGCACCGTGATGGCCGTGACGCTCCCATCGTTTCAGTTGTACCGTAACCGAGGCCTGCCAAGATACCGTTGAACTCTTTGCAATGGAGGTGCGCGAGCCTGGCGCGCGATGGATGTGCAGTCTTTCGAGCCGTCCCGGGTTTGCGCACGTGAACGTGCATGAACAGCTTTACAAATGTGAACAGCGACGCGGTGCTGCAATTCGGCCCCTACGCACTCCACCTGCGGCAACGGTTGATCCTGGACGGTGACCGGTCGCTGCGCATGGGCGGGCGGGCCCTGGATATTCTGCAGGTGCTGGTCCAGCGCGCAGGCACTGTCGTCAGCAAGGACGAATTGATCGCACTCGTCTGGCCGACGTCGGTGGTCGAGGAAATCAACCTGCGCGTGCACATCGCTGCGCTGCGTCGCGCCTTGGGCGACGGGCAGGACGGGCAGCGCTATATCGTCAACATTCCCCAGCATGGCTACAGCTTTATCGCGGCGGTGGAACGAGTGCCTGCGTGTTCTCTGGCGTCGATCGAGACCGTTCAGAAACCTCAGCACAACCTGTCTGCGCGACTGACACCGGTGACTGGCCGCGACTCGATTGTTGGCAGCCTGGTTCGGCAGTTGCCCGTTCGGCGCCTCATGACCGTGGTCGGTCCTGCCGGCATCGGCAAGACCACCGTAGCGTTGCGTGTGGCCGAGTTGCTCTTGCAGCATTTTCGGGACGGTGTCTGGAGGGTGGATCTGGCGGCGATCGATGACCCTGCGCAGGTGCTCGATCACCTGGCTTGCGCCCTCGAACTGGAGCCCGGGACGATACTGGATGACTTGGCGCAACGCCATGCGTTGCTGGTGCTGGACAATTGTGAACACTTGCACGAATGCTGCCGCACGTTGGTCGAGGACTTGCTGAAATCCGCACCGCGGCTGTCGATCCTGGTCACCAGTCGAGAGCCGCTCAACGCGCAGGGGGAATCGGTCCAGCGTTTGCCGCCACTGACGGTGCCACCGGCGTCGGGATTGCACAGTGTGGCCGAGGCCATGGGCTATTCAGCGGTGCAGTTGTTCGTCAGTCGCGCGCGCGCCCGCCAGCAAGGGTTTGCCCTGCGCGAACAGGACCTCAAGGTCGTTGGGGAAATCTGTCGCCGCCTCGATGGGTTACCGTTGGCCATCGAGCTGGCGGCCGCGCAAATCGACGCGTTGGCGCTGGTGGGTGTGCAAGCCCAGCTCGACAACTGTTTTCAGCTGCTGAGCCACGGCCGGCGCACCGCCGTGCCCCGCCATCAAACCCTTAAAGCGGCGCTGGACTGGAGCTATGAACACCTGTGTCCGCTGGAGCAAACCGTGTTGCAGCGTCTGGCGGTGTTCAAAATGGCCTTTACACTGGACGCGGCGATTGGCGTGCTCGGTTGCACGGCGCTATTGCCCGAGCGCCTGGTTGAAGTGGTG
The DNA here is from genome assembly GCF_007828295.1 of Pseudomonas sp. SJZ080. Taxonomy (NCBI): domain Bacteria; kingdom Pseudomonadati; phylum Pseudomonadota; class Gammaproteobacteria; order Pseudomonadales; family Pseudomonadaceae; genus Pseudomonas; species Pseudomonas sp. SJZ080. The sequence goes on along the minus strand of NZ_VIUK01000023.1, from coordinate 72,598 downwards.
GAAAGTCTGGCGCTCAAATCGCTGTTGTCGCTGGAACAGGGCGGGGGGCTGAGACGGTATCGCTTCCTCAACACCACGCGCGCCTACGCCCTCGAAAAACTTGAGCACAGTGGTGAGCTGCCTGCCTTTGAAATGCGTTACGCCCGCTACATCAGCCGGACGCGCTGGACATCAAGCGGGCAGGTGGTGCTGCAACTCGTCGAGTAAACGACGCACCTTGGTCAGGTCCGGTGTGGCAAAACCCTCAGTGAACCGCTGGTAGATCGGTGCCAGCAGCGTGTGCGCTTGCCGGTGCCGCCCCTGGCGCTGCCAAAGCTGTGCCAGTGAAGTGGCGCTACGCAGTTCCCAGGCAAGGGCGCCCTGATGTTTTGCCACGTTCAAGGCCCGAATCAGCACGGCTTCGGCGGCTTCGGTTTTCAACGGGCAACCTTGCGCCAGCAGCGCATCAGCCTTGGCTCGCAGGATTTCCGCCGTGCTCCAGCCGGCCATGCCGGTGTCCGCCCGTTGCAACAAGGCGTCATCAACGAAGCCGGTGTCCAGCGTGACCATAATGTCCTTGATCAGCCCCGCGCCCGGCAGAAGGGACGAGCGAACCTCGGCGTGGTCGATCACCTGGGCGTAGTGCAGGGCCCAGGTGTAGAACAGCAGCACCGAGTGTTTTTGCGCTTGTTCCAGCAGCAAGCGCAAGAGTTCGCGAGCGGTGCGGGTGTCGCCGTTGTAATGAGCGATCAGGCAACTGGCCAGTGCCAGGGTGTAGCAAATGGAGGTGCCGTGGTTGATCTGCAGCGCAATGTCCAGGGCTTGTCGGGCAGTGCGCCAGGCCTTTTCCGGCTGTCCTTGCACCCAGAGGATGCGTGCCAGAACCGTCAGGGCGGCGACGCTCTGATCATAGTGCACGCCAAAACCGTGGCTGAAGCGATTGAGGTGCCCGCTCTGGGCCATGCGCTGCAGGACCTGCTCGGCATCAGCCCGCGCCTGGTGCTGGTCCCCGGCAAAGTGCAGCGCCAGCACCCGCAAGCGGTGGGCGCTGAGAGACAACACCGCATCACCGTTCAGCCCTAGCCTGTCGAATTGTCGGCTCTGTTCCAGGGCCGTCTGATAGTGCGCACAACTGAGGTTGACCGCGAGGTGCCCGGACACCGCCCGCAATTGACCGGCCACATCGTTGCACTGCCTGGCCAGGTTTCTGGCGCTGACGAAGGCTTCAACGGTCTCCGCCGAGCCGCCCTGGGTGTGATAGCACGAGCTGCCGAGGGCCAGCTTCAGGGCCATTTTCAGCCGAGGGCAAGGCTCGGGCGCCGCGTCCAGCAATGCCAGCGCCTTGCGCACATACACGCCGTGCTCCCTGAGCAGCGACAATTCCTGCCACAGCGGCGCTGACGTCGCAGCCAGACGGATCGCCAATGCTTGCGGTCCTTGCGCGTTCAATCCCCAGTCGAGGGCGGAACGAATGTCTTCCAGACTGCGGGCATAACGCTCGATCCACGTGTGCGTCTGGACCGTCTCCCATTCTTGTTGGGCCTGATGCATCAAGGCCAGGCAGCGTTCGGCATGACGTTTGCGGGTGTCCGGGAGGTCGGCGGCCTGGTCGAGTTTTTCCAGCGCATAACTGCGGGTCGTGTCGAGCAGGCGGTAAAACACCTCTTCATCGCCGACCTCCACGTTCAGCAGCGACTTGGCGACCAATTGTGTGATCGAACCAAACACCTCACGGGGTTCGATGTGTTCGCCGACGATCACCGCCGCTGCCGATTCCAGTGTGAAGCCGCCCCTGAACACACCCAGCCGACGCAGGCAGACTTGTTCACAGGGGCTGAGCAGTTCGAAGCTCCAGTCCAGCGTTGCACGCAGGGTTTGATGCCGGCCCAAGGTGGTCTGACAGCCTTGGGTGAGCAGGCGAAAACTGCCCTGCAGTTGTGTCAGCAATCCGCTCAGCCCGAGGCTGTTGACTTGCGCGGCCGCCAGCTCGATCGCCAGTGGAATGCCGTCCAGGCGTCGGCAGATTTCAATCGCCAGCGGCAGTTCGTCATCGGTCAGTTCGAAACTGTCGTGGCTGGCCATCGCCCGCTCGACAAACAGCTGCAGGGCCGAAAACGTCAGGGCCTGAGCGCGGTCGAGCACGGCGATGGGCGGGGGGCAGTCCAGTGACCCAAGGCGCTGGACGAACTCACCTTCGGCCCGCAGGCTCTCGCGGCTCGTGGCCAGAATGTGCACCTCGGGCGCGGCGCGCAGGAGGTTTTCACTCAGCAGGGCGATGGCGTCGATCAGGTGTTCGCAGTTGTCGATCACCAGCAGCATTTGCCGATCATGCAAAAACGCCGCGAGGCCGCTCATCGGTTCGGTGTCGTGCAAGGACAGTTCGAGCAAGTTCGCCAGATGCGCGGTGATCATCGCCGGGTCGTTGATCGGTGCCAGGTCCAGCAGGCGAATGCCGTGCCGATATTGCCCGATCAATTGCTCGGCGACGCGCAGGGCCACGGTGGTCTTGCCGATCCCGCCGGGACCGATCAGGGTGATGAAACGCTGGCGTGACAGCTGGGCCACCAGGCTGTCGACAAGGGTCTGACGCCCGATCATGCGGGTTCGACGCACCGGCAGGTTGTGGCCGCCTGGCGCCGGTGCCGGTGTCTCGCTCAGTGCCGGTTGCTCGACGTGCTCCAGCGAATACGGCGCGACAAAGCTGTAGCCCCGGTGAGCCACAGTGACGATGTAACGCTGGCCGGCCTGACCATCGCCCAAAGCCTTGCGCAATGCCGCCATGTGCACCCGCAGGTTGATGTCTTCGACTACGCTTTTGGGCCAGACCCTGGCGATCAGTTCCTGTTTGCTGACCACTTTCCCGGCGTGCTCCAGAAGGATCAACAGAATGTCCATGGCACGCCGGCCCAGACGCAGGGGCTGGTCGGCCTCCATCACCAGGCGTTGGCCGGGATAGATCCGGTAGGGGCCGAAATGGATGGCCTGTGCGAGGAAAAGGGACAACGGGTAACTCCTGCTTGCTGCCGTCTGGTATGCGGTTTTCGAGCATATTCGTCAGGTTTGTCGATCAGTGCAACTTGCCGTGCAGCAACTCCCGGGTGTTCGTCTGGCCTGGCAGTTTCCCGTCTCTGTTGCCGAGTTCCGTATTTATTGGGCGGGGAACTCGAAAAGGTGTCGCCTAGGCTTTTGGCGCGCCAGGGAAAATTAACAACGTTTAACTCGTGCTGCGTCTGGTCTACGCCCAAAACTCAGGGTCTTCAACTCCCACCGGTCAGCCGAAGGCTGAACCTTTTGGATTGATGCACAGGGATCGAACACACAGGGAGCGACGCCGGAATGAGCAACGTGGTGGTGGTCTATCACAGTGGCTACGGGCACACGCGGGTCATGGCCGAAGCCGTGGCCGGAGGTGTGGAACGTCACCTGGGCAGCACCTGCCAGCTGATTTCGGTCGAGGACGTGGACCAGCAGTGGGACCGTTTGCACAACGCCGACGCGATCATCTTCGGCGCGCCCACCTACATGGGCAGCGCCTCGGCGCGCTTCAAGGGGTTCATGGAAGCCACGGCGGCGTTCTACCTGGCTCAACCCTGGCGCGACAAACTGGCTGCCGGCTTCACCAATTCCGGCTGCTTGTGCGGCGACAAACTCAATACCTTGCTGCAGATGGCGGTTTTCGCCGCGCAGCACTCAATGATCTGGGTCGGTCTGGACCTGCTGCCTGCGCGCTCCGGCACAGGCGTGTTCGATGGGCAGCTCAACCGCCTCGGCAGCTCGCTCGGCGCCATGGCGCAATCGAATGTCGAACAATCCCCCGAATTCGCACCGCCCGCCGAAGACCGCTGCACAGCCGCGCACCTGGGCGAGCGCGTGGCGCGGCTGGCTGATCGCATGAACCACCCACCGGTTTGATTCACCCCAACCTTCACCAAGGAGATATCGCATGAGTACGTTCACGACCCGAGACGGCACCGAGATTTACTACAAGGACTGGGGCACCGGTCAGCCCATCGTTTTCAGCCACGGTTGGCCGCTGAACGCCGACAGCTGGGAATCGCAGATGATCTTCCTCGCCTCCAAGGGCTATCGGGTCATCGCTCACGACCGCCGTGGTCACGGCCGTTCCAGCCAGCCGTGGACCGGCAATGACATGGACACCTACGCCGATGACCTGGCGCAACTGATCGAGCTGCTGGACCTGAAAGACGCCGTGCTGTTCGGCTTCTCTACCGGCGGCGGCGAAGTGGCGCGTTACATCGGTCGCCACGGCACCGGCCGGGTGGCCAAGGCCGGGCTGATTTCCTCGGTGCCGCCGCTGATGCTCAAGACCGAAGCCAACCCGGGTGGTTTGCCGATTGAAGTATTTGACGGCATTCGTCAGGCCTCCCTGGTCGATCGTTCGCAACTGTACATCGACCTCGCCAGCGGTCCGTTCTTCGGCTTCAACAAGCCGGACGCCAAACCATCGCAAGGCATGATCGACTGGTTCTGGATGCAGGGCATGACCTCCGGCCACAAGAACGCCTATGACTGCATCAAGGCATTCTCCGAAACCGACTTCACCGAAGACCTGAAGAAATTCGACGTGCCGACCCTGGTGGTACACGGTGATGCGGACCAGGTGGTGCCGATCGAAGCCGCCGGCATTGCCTCAGCAAAACTGGTGAAAGGTTCTACCCTGAAGGTCTACCCGGGCGCCCCCCATGGCTTGACTGACACCCACAAGGATCAGCTCAACGCCGATCTGCTGGCGTTCCTCAAGGGTTGATGCACACCGGCGCGGGCGTAGATCCGCGCCGTTTTTGCTCCTGATGAGCCGATTTCTTCGAGTACATGACCATGAAAAAGCTGACCAATGCCACCGGCGCGCCGGTGGTCGACAACCTCAATATCCAGACCGCCGGTCCTCGTGGGCCGGCGCTCCTGCAAGACATCTGGTTACTGGAAAAACTCGCCCACTTCGACCGCGAACTGATCCCGGAGCGCCGCATGCACGCCAAGGGGGCGGGCGCCTACGGCACATTCACCGTCACCCATGACATCAGCCGCTACACCAAGGCCAGTATTTTCAGTGAGGTGGGCAAGGAAACGCCGCTGTTCGTGCGTTTTTCCTCGGTCGCCGGCGAGCGTGGTGCGGCGGATGCCGAGCGCGATATCCGTGGCTTCGCGGTGAAGTTCTATACCGACGAAGGCAACTGGGACATTGTCGGCAACAACACGCCAGTGTTCTTCTTCCGCGACCCGCTACGTTTCTCCGACCTCAATCACGTGGTCAAGCGCGACCCGCGCACCGGCCTTCGCAACGCCACCAGCAACTGGGATTTCTGGACCCTGCTGCCCGAGGCGCTGCACCAGGTGACCATCGTGATGAGCGACAGGGGGATCCCCACCAGTTTCCGCCACATGCACGGCTTCGGCAGTCACACCTTCAGCCTGATCGACCGCGACAACAAACGCGTTTGGGTGAAGTTTCACTTTGTCTGCCAGCAGGGCATCGAAAACCTCTCGGACGCCGAGGCAGAAGCCGTGGTCGGCAAGGATCGCGAAAGCAATCTGCGGGACTTGTACGAAGTCATCGAGCAGGGCAACTTCCCGCGCTGGAAACTGTGCATTCAGGTGATGGAAGAACAGCAGGCGATCAATTACCGGCATAACCCGTTCGACCTGACCAAGGTTTGGCCGCACGGTGAGTTTCCACTGATTGAAGTGGGCATCATGGAGCTCAATCGCAACGCCGAAAACCACTTCGCCGAGATCGAGCAAGCGGCATTCTCGCCCGCCAACGTGGTGCCGGGCGTGAGCTTCTCGCCGGACCGCATGCTCCAGGCGCGGCTGTTTTCCTATGGCGATGCCCAGCGCTATCGCCTGGGGGTGAACTTCAATCACATACCGGTCAACGCACCGCGTTGCCCGGCTCACAGCTACCATCGCGACGGCGCCATGCGCACCGACGGCAACCTGGGTGGCACCGCCAGTTATTTCCCGAACAGCGTCGGCGAGTGGCAGGATTCGCCGGAACTGGCCGAGCCGCCGCTGCCGCTGGAAGGTTTTGCGCAACACTATGATCATCGGCTGGAAGAGGATCATTACGAGCAGCCGGGCAACCTGTTTCGCTTGCTGGACCCGGCGCGTAAACAGTTGTTGTTCGACAACACCGCGCGAGCCATGAAAGGCGTGCCGCAGGCGATTCGTCAGCGCCATATCGACAATTGCACCAAGGCAGATCCGGCGTACGGGTTTGGCGTGGCCGAGGCGTTGGAGCGGTTGGTGCCGTTGGTTTAAACGATCCTGGCTTGCTCGCGATGGCGGTTTCACGGGCGCCTTCGCCGGCAAGCCGTGCTCCTCAGATTTTGTGTGAACCGTTAATGCCGGACATCCAGGCAACCCGCAGGAGCATGGCTTGCCGGCGAAGGCGCCCGTGAAATCGCCATCGTCCGCAAGCTGGGCACCTACAGGTTTATGCGGGGGAGGGAACGCACGGCCCGGCAACGCCACGCAAACGGATTGATGCCTTCGCTGCGAGTGAAAATGTGGCAGAAATGTGCCTGGTCACAGAAGCCGCATTCGAGGCTGATCTGGGTCAGGCTGAGGTCGGTGCTCTGAATCAGTTGCTTGGCGCGGGCGATGCGCTGGTGGCGAATCCAGTCCTGGGGCGAGAGGCCGGTGCTGCACTTGAACGCGCGCGAGAAATGGCTGCGCGAGAGCGCGCAGGCGCGGGCCAGTTCGGTCACTTCGATGGTTTCGCCCAGACGTTCGAGGATCAGTTGCTTGGCCAGGCTTTCGCGCCACGGGGTCAGGCCCCCCGTGTTTTTCTTTGGCGTTTCAGTGGCGGTCGCGCAGGCGACGTTTTGCTGAGAATGAGCCATGACAAATGTCCGTGTCGGTGAGCGTCATTCTTGGGCGCGAGCGCTCTGGCAGGCGAGTTAAACGTTGTTAATTTCGCCTGCGCGCAGTTAAGGACAACCGTGCCAACTCAGCACATCGCTGCAATTTTCAGGATGCAGGTCCCGTGCATGATTGATGTCATGTGGCGGACCTGTGCAGGGCCGCTTTCGCGATTCGATCAAGGGTGAAGGCATGAAACATTCTCTGGTTTGCGCGTTGGGCCTCGCGATGGCGCTGGCATCCGGCGTTTCCTCGGCTCAGGCACCGGCACAAGTTGGCTCGCAAGTGCCCGGCTATTTCCGATTGGCCGTAGGCGATTTTGAGGTGACGGCATTGTTCGATGGTTACAACGACCTGTCGCCCAAACTGCTCAAGGGCCTGACCCAAAGCCAGATTCGTGCGTTGCTCGCCCGTCGCTCGATTGAAACGCCGGGCGTGCAGACGGCGTTCAACGCCTTTCTGATCAACACCGGCAAGCAATTGATCCTGGTGGATACCGGCGCCGGTCAATGCATCGGTGCAACGGCGGGCATGCTCTCGGACAACATGAAAGCGGCTGGCTACGAGCCTTCGCAGGTCGACACGATCCTGTTGACTCACCTGCACCTGGACCATGTCTGCGGACTGGTCGATGGCCAGCAGAAACCGGTGTTTGCAAACGCCACGGTCTATGCCGCCAAGGCGGAAGCGGATTATTGGCTTGATCCTCAGGCCCTGGCCAAGGCCCCCGAGGGTGCGAAACCGTATTTCAAAATCGCCCAGGACTCCACGGCACCGTATGTCGCGGCAGGGCGTTTTAAAACGTTCGACGCTGGTCAGTCGCCGGTACCGGGTGTCGAGGCCACGCTTGAAGCCGGACACACACCGGGCAGCACCACGTACCGTTTCACTTCTCAGGGGCAGAGCATTCTGTTCATGGGCGATCTGGTGCATAACCTTGCGGTGCAGTTCTTGCACCCGGAAGTCTCGATCGGATTTGACGTCAACAGTCAGCAGGCGATCAAAAGTCGCGCCAAGGTTTTCAGTGATACCGCTGCGAGCAAGACGTGGGTGACGGCGGCGCACTTGCCGTTTCCGGGGATCGGTCACATCGCCGCAGAGGGCAAGCACTTCCAATGGGTGCCGGTCGAATACGGCCCCTACAAACGAGCGGCGAAAGTCCCGCTGATCGAGTAAAGTCCGATGCCCTCCCAAGGAAACCGTACCTATGAACCGTAATGATCTGCGTCGCGTCGATATGAACCTGTTGGTTATTTTCGAGGCGTTGATGTTCGAAAAGAACCTGACCCGCGTCGCCGAAAAACTGTTCATGGGGCAACCGGCGGTGAGCGCTGCGCTGGGGCGGCTGCGGGATTTGTTCGACGATCCGTTGTTGCTGCGCAATGGTCGCGGCATGGAGCCGACCGGGCGGGCGCTGGCCATTCTCAAGGAGTTGCAGCCGGCGATGGATGTCATTTCCGGGGCGGTCAGCCGGGCGAAGGAGTTCGATCCGACGACAAGCAGCGATGTGTTTCGCATCGGCTTGTCGGACGATGCTGAGTTCGGGTTGTTTCCGCCGTTGCTGCGGCAGCTGCAGGAAGAGGCGCCGGGGATTGTCGTGGTGGTGCGTCGCGCCAACTATTTGCTGATGCCGGCATTGTTGGCCTCGGGTGAAATTTCTGTGGGGGTGAGTTACACCACGGATTTGCCGGCGAATGCCAAGTGCAAGAAGTTGCGGGATATTCCGTGCAAGGTGCTGCGGGGTGATAAACGGCCGGGGACGCTGACGCTCGATGAGTATTGTGAACGGCCTCATGCCATGGTGTCGTTCTCTGGTGATTTGAGCGGCAATATCGATCTGGATCTGGCCAAGATCGGGCGGTGTCGGCGGGTGGTGCTGGGGGTTCCGCAGTTCAGTGGGTTACGGGCGTTGCTGGCCAGGACCGAGATGGTTGCCACGGTGCCGGATTATGCGGCGTGTGCGTTGGTTGAGGGGTGTGCGTTGCGTGCTGAGGATCCGCCGTTTCCGATTGAGGCGGCGCAGTTGTCGATGGCCTGGAGTGGGGTGCATGACAATGATCCGGCGGAGCGGTGGTTGCGGTCGCGGATCAGTGAGTTTATGTCGAGGCCTTTGCCGATTGTGGGTTGAACGTGGCGGCCTTTGGGCCGACCAGGTTTTTGTTGATCTGGGTGTATATCCATTTCTGCGGTAACGGCGGCTGGCGGTTTCGCCCTTACGGCGAGTCCCTTTTGGCAAACGCCCCAAAAGGAACCAAAAGGTCTCGCCCCGAGCGTCCGGCCCCTCGCTGAGGCTCGGCGTTCCTTCGCTCCGGTATTCATCCGGGGGCATCGCCCTCCGGTTGGCTTCGCTGGCACCTACATGCGATGAGTTCGACTGCGTCGAACGGCGCTGCGCGCCACTCCCCGGATGAACACCTCCACTCAGCCTCCCGAAGGGGCGGGTGAATCAAGATCAAGAGCTGCAGGCGAGCTAACGCTCGGCCTGATGAGTGGTGAGAAGCGGGTGTATGCCGATCTGCTTTTGTAGGCGCCGGCTTGCTGGCGATGGCGGCCTGCCAGCCGACCTGTTCTCGCCGACATACGCAGACCTCGTAGGAGCCGGCTTGCTGGCGAAGACGGCCTGCCAGCCGACCTGTTCTCGCCGACATACGCAGACCTCGTAGGCGCCGGCTTGCTGGCGATGGCGCCCTGCCAACCCACCTATCCTCGCCGACATACGCTGACCTTGTAGGAGCCGGCTTGCTGGCGAAGACGGCCTGCCAGCCAATCTATTCTCGCGGTTATACGCTGACCTTGTAGGAGCCGGCTTGCTGGCGATGGCGGCCTGACACCCAACCTATCCTCGCCGACATACGCTGACCTTGTAGGAGCCGGCTTGCTGGCGATGGCGGCCTGACACCCAACCTATCCTCGCCGACATACGCAGACCTCGCAGGCGCCGGCTTGCTGGCGATGGCGCCCTGCCAACCCACCTATCCTCGCCGACATACGCAGACCTCGTAGGCGCCGGCTTGCTGGCGATGACGCCCTGCCAACCCACCTATCCTCGCCGACATACGCAGACCTCGCAGGCGCCGGCTTGCCTGCGATGGCGCCCTGACACCCACCCCGTTTTCCGCTGAAGCCCCGAACCCTGTGGAAGCCGTCTCCCGCAGGGGATCTTCAGTGGGTGGTGGATTAGCGACGGTAATCAAAAAGAGCACGTACATTCAATTTTCCTCGTTCCCACACCGGCACTATCAAACGAGGTCCCGGCGTATTGAGCCGGTGGTTTTTTATTTGTGCAGGTATCCCATGAACGCTTCGCGGTTGAATGAGCGGGCTCAGGACGTCGGGCTGTTTTTTTTGCGGGTCAGCGGTGGTTTGTTTCTGCTGTGGGTGCACGGTCTGCCGAAGCTGCTTAACTACAGCGCTCAACTGCAAGTCATCGAAGACCCTTTTCACCTGGGCACAAACGTCACGCTGGTGCTGGCGATTTTTTCCGAGGTGTTGTGTCCGCTGTTGATCATTTTCGGGGTGTTGGTGCGTCTGGCATGCCTGCCGATTCTGTGTTTGCTGTCGGTCGCGTTGCTGGTTGTGCACCCGCAATGGAGCCTCGATGAAGGGCAGTTCGGCTGGCTGCTATTGATTCTGTTCACCAGCATTCTTATCGCCGGGCCGGGACGGCTGGCGCTCAATGTCCGATTCGCCGGAGCTTTGCGTTATGCCTGAATCCAATCGTTTCGAGGAAGTCGTGACCCTGGTCATCAAGCATCGGGTCAAGGCCGGTTTTGAAGTGCCCTATGAAGCCTGGTTGCGCAACATTGTCAGCATCGCCGGGCAGCAGGAAGGGCACCTGGGTGTCGACGTGATTCGCGGCAAAAGCGCCGGCCTCGACCTGTACACCTGCGTGCTGCGCTTTTGCTCCACCGAATCGATGCAGCACTGGCTCGATTCGCCGCAACGGCTGGAACTGGTCAACGAAGCCACGCCGATGCTGGCGGACGGCGACCAGACCGAGGTCAATCCGGTCAACGAATTCTGGTTCGCCCCGCAGGCTGAAGCCAGTTCACCGCCGCCGCGCTGGAAGCAGGCCGTGGTGACGTTGTTGGTGATTCTGCCGCACACCTTGCTGGTGCCGCTGATCTGGGGCCCGCTGTTGCAGCTCAATGCCTTTCTCTCGAATTACGTGGTCGCCACATTTCTGATCACGCTGACCATCGTCGTCTCGGTGGTGTATCTGTTCATGCCGATGGCGACGCGGTTGTTCGCGCCTTGGCTGTCCTCTTCCACTCAGCCCAAGGAAACGCGATGAACGCCGATCTGATTCTGTTCAATGGCCAATTTCATACCGTTGACCGTGAAAACCCGCTCGCCAGCGCCGTGGCCATCAGCGACGGTCGTTTCGTCGCGGTTGGCACTGACGCCGAAGCCATGGCCCTGCGCGGTTCCGGCACCCAGGTCATCGACCTCAAAGGTCGTTGCGTCATTCCCGGTCTCAACGACTCGCACTTGCACTTGATCCGTGGCGGTTTGAACTACAACCTCGAACTGCGCTGGGAAGGCGTGCCATCGCTGGCCGATGCCTTGCGCATGCTCAAGGATCAGGCCGACCGCACACCAACGCCGCAATGGGTGCGCGTGGTCGGTGGCTGGAACGAGTTCCAGTTCGCCGAAAAACGTATGCCGACCCTGGAAGAACTCAACCAGGCCGCACCGGATACGCCGGTGTTTGTCCTGCATCTGTATGACCGCGCCTTGCTCAACCGTGCCGCGTTGCGCGTGGCCGGCTATACCCGCAACACGCCGAACCCGCCGGGTGGCGAGATTGTGCGTGATGCCAACGGTGAGCCGACCGGCATGCTGGTCGCTCGTCCCAACGCGATGATTTTGTATTCGACCCTGGCCAAAGGGCCGAAGTTGCCGCTGGAGTATCAGGTCAACTCGACCCGGCAATTCATGCGCGAACTCAACCGTCTTGGCCTGACCAGCGCCATCGACGCTGGCGGCGGTTTCCAGAATTATCCGGACGATTACCAGGTGATCGAGCAGTTGGCCAAAGACCAGCAACTGACCATTCGTATCGCCTACAACCTGTTCACCCAGAAGCCCAAGGAAGAGCTGGCCGACTTCAAGAACTGGACCATCAGCGTCACCCTGCATCAGGGCGACGATTACCTCCGGCACAACGGCGCCGGTGAAATGCTGGTGTTCTCGGCGGCGGATTTCGAGGACTTCCTCGAGCCACGCCCAGACTTGCCGCAAACCATGGAAGACGAGTTGGAACCGGTGGTCCGCCACCTCGTCGAGCAGCGCTGGCCGTTCCGTTTGCACGCCACGTACAACGAATCCATCAGCCGCATGCTCGACGTATTCGAGAAGGTCAACCGCGACATTCCGTTTAACGGGTTGCCGTGGTTTTTTGACCACGCCGAAACCATCACTCCGCAGAACATCGAACGGGTGAGGGCGTTGGGCGGCGGCATTGCAATTCAGGATCGCATGGCGTTTCAGGGCGAATATTTCGTCGAGCGTTACGGCGCCAAGGCAGCCGAAGCCACGCCGCCGATCAAGCGCATGTTGGCTGAAGGTGTACCGGTCGGTGCCGGCACCGATGCGACGCGAGTGTCCAGTTACAACCCCTGGACCTCGCTGTACTGGATGGTCAGTGGCCGTACCGTCGGTGGCCTGGAGCTGCACGCCGAGGGACTGTCCCGCCAGACCGCGCTGGAACTGTTCACCCACGGCAGCGCCTGGTTCTCTTCCGAGCAGGGCAAGAAAGGCATGATCAAGGTTGGCCAACTGGCTGACGTCGCGGCCCTGAGCGCGGATTTTTTCAGCGTCGACGAAGAAGCGATCAAGTGGATCGAATCGGTGTTGACCGTGGTCGGCGGCAAGGTGGTGTACGCCGCCGGTGATTTCGAAAAACTCGGACCGGCCAGCGTGCCGGTGCTGCCAGACTGGTCGCCGGTGGTGAAGGTGCCGGGTCACTGGCGCCCGACTTCGCCGATGCAGGCGAAGGTTCATCATTGCAGCGGGCCGTGCGGCGTGCATGCCCACAGCCATGAAAAGGCGCGTTTGTCGAATGCGCCGGTCAGCGATTTCGCGGGTTTCTGGGGCGCCTTTGGCTGCTCGTGCTTCGCGTTCTGACGATCACAAGAAAGCGCCGATGCACAGCGTCGGCGCCGTATGTAACACCCATCCATCGAGGAGCTTCACATGAGCAACGTTCCGTACAAACGCCTGAATAAAGACGATGCGGTTGTCCTGTTGGTCGACCACCAGACCGGTCTGATCTCGCTGGTTCAGGACTTCTCGCCGAACGAATTCAAGAACAACGTACTGGCCCTGGGTGACGTGGCCAAGTTCTTCAAACTGCCGACCATCCTCACCACCAGTTTCGAAAACGGCCCGAACGGTCCGATGGTGCCGGAATTGAAAGAGCAGTTCCCGGACGCGCCGTACATCCCGCGTCCAGGCCAGATCAACGCCTGGGACAACGAAGATTTCGTCAAGGCCGTCAAAGCCACCGGCCGCAAACAACTGATCATCGCCGGTGTGGTGACTGATGTTTGCGTGACGTTCCCGACGCTGTCGGCACTGGCTGAAGGGTTTGAAGTGTTCGTGGTGACCGACGCTTCGGGCACTTTCAACGAAACCGTACAACAGGCAGCCTGGGCGCGCATGGCGGCGGCCGGTGCTCAACTGGTGAACTGGTTCTCGGTGGCCTGCGAGCTGCAGGGTGACTGGCGCAACGACATGGAAGGCCTGGCGAACCTGCTGTCGCCGCGCATTCCTAACTACCGCAACCTGATGAACAGCTATTCGGTGCTCACCTCGAAGTAAGGCTTCATCCTGTAGGAGCGGGCTTGCTCGCGATAGCGGAGTATCAGTCGATGAAAGTGTCGACTGACACACCGCTATCGCGAGCAAGCCCGCTCCCACATTGAGATTAGTTTTATGCCTGACGTTTCTGCAGCCAGCTCAGAAAACCTCCTTTCTTGATCGGCATCGGCTTGGCCAACAGCGCCAACCGGCTGTTCTGCTGCCTTACGGCCTGCAGCTTGTTCAATGCCCGACCCACTTCAACCCGTTGTTCCATGCAGCTACGGGTCAGGGATTTGTCGATCCGGTAAATGATGCACGAGGTCAGCGCGGTGAACGTCGCCTGCGACGGTGTATCGGTAAGGATGCTCTGTTCGCCCATCACTTCACTGGGCCCCATTCGACCGGCTTCGGTTTGCCCTGTGCCGTCGGGAACGGTGGCGCTGACCACGCCCGTGGCGATGACCATCAGGCTGTCCGGCACTTCACCCAACTCGAGCACCACCTGACCGGCCGCGTACTGCTGCGCAACCATCGACTGCGCCATCTGATCGCGTTCATCTTCACTCAAGGAACGGAAAACTTTCACCTCATCCAGCAACGCACGCGCGCGGGTTGTCGGTTCGATCACGCCGTCGAGCTGACGGGAAATGCCTGCCGCTTCGAGGTGTCGATGGGCCAGGTCGAACAGTTGATTACGCACTTCGCTTTTCTTGCCCAGCTCGGCGATGAACCCGCTGGCCACGTATTCGGACATGGTTTCGCCGGCCTCCTTCAGCACCGCTTTCGGTGCAGGGTTGAGCAACAACTGGCTGCTGCCCTGAAGCGTACGATCCAGTGCATCCAGTACCCGACGCGGGCGGATGTGGTTGGGCACCTGAATGCTGATCGACACGCCGTGCATGTTGTTCGGCCTGCTCAGATTGACGATTTTCGCCTTGGCCGCCACCGAATTCGGCACCACCGCGGTACTGCCGGCGCTGGTCAGCATGTGCGTCGCGCGCCAGTCGATGTCGAGCACTTTGCCCTCGACGCCGTCGATCATGATCCAGTCATCCACCTGGTACGGCTTGGTGGTGTTGAGCACGATCCCGGAAAACACGTCGCTCAAGGTGCTCTGCAATGCCAGGCCGACGACGATCGCGACCACCCCGGACGTTGCCAGCAAACCTTTCACCGGCAACTCCAGCACATAACCGGCCGCCGCAACGATGGCGATCAGAAACACCAACGCGCCGATGACGTCCTGCAGCAAGCGACCGCTATGACCGATGCGGCGCATCAGCACCAGGCCGATGACTTCGGTGAGCACCCGGGCGGCGTACAACCACCAGAGAATCCCCAGCGCCGTTGCGCCCAGTTGCGCCACGCGGTCATCTGCAAACAGCGGAGCCTGCAACGGACTGACGCCGGCGTTGATGATCAGCGCGCTGAACATCACGAACAGCGCCAGGCGCACACCGACCCGTGTGACGCGATGCTTGAACGGCGCGAGGTGCCACAGCACGGTGTCGATCACCAGCAGCAGGGCACTCCAGGACAGTAGATGGCTGTAGATGAGGGACATGGGAGAACTCCTGAAGACTGGTTTTTGTTGTCACGTGAGGAATGTCGTAGGAGCACGGCTTACCGGCGAAGACGCACTTGAGGACGCCATCGCCAGCAAGCCGTGCTCCTGCAATTTGACTCTGTGAACCCGATCCCCTGTAGGAGCCGGCTTGCTGGCGATAGCGCACTTGAGGACGCCATCGCCGGCAAGCCGTGCTCCTGCAAGTTGACTCTGTGAACCCGATCCCCTGTAGGAGCCGGCTTGCTGGCGATAGCGCACTTGAGGACGCCATCGCCAGCAAGCCGGCTCCTACAAAAAGCAGCTTCGCCACACATTGCTGTGTGGCGAGGTTGGACTCAGTTCAGATGCGTCTTGAGTTCCAGCGCTGCCTGACGCACCGCCGCCTTCACTTCCGGAATCTGGCTCAGCGGGTTCAGCAAACCGAAGTCGTGGATCATGCCGTTGTAACGCACTGCCGTCACTGGAACGCCAGCCGTATCGAGGTGGCGGGCATAGGCTTCGCCCTCGTCACGCAACACGTCGAATTCGGCGGTCTGCACCAATGCTGCCGGCAACCCTTTGAGCTGTTCGGCGCTGGCCTGCAACGGTGAGGCATGGATCTGCGCACGCTCGGCCTGGTCGGTGGTGTAGTTGTCCCAGAACCAGTTCATCATCCCTTTGGTCAGGAAGTGGCCCTCGGCAAATTGCTGGTACGACCCGGTGTCGAACTGCGCATTGGTCACTGGCCACATCAACAGCTGGAAGCGCAGCGCCGGGGTTTTCTGTTCCTTGGCCATCAACGCCACGACCGCCGCCATGTTGCCGCCGACACTGTTGCCGGCCACGGCGAGGCGCTTGCCATCGACGCCGATGTCCTTGCCATGTTCAGCCACCCAGCGGGTCGCCGCGTAGGCCTGGTTGATCGCGGTCGGGTAGTGCGCTTCCGGCGACGGCGTGTAATCGACATACACCGCGACGGCGTCGGAGCCGACCACGAGGTCGTGGATCAGACGCTGGTGAGTCGGGTAGTCGCCCAGCACCCAGCCGCCACCGTGGAAGAACATGAACACCGGCAATTCACCTTTGACCTTGGACGGACGCACGATCTTCAGGTTGATGGTTTGCCCATCGACCTTGATTGTACGGTCGCTGACATCCACACCCGACAAGTCAACCTTCACCGAGTTTTGCGCACCGGTGAGTACCGCACGGGCGTCTTTCGGACTCAGTTGCTCGAGCGGTTTGCCTCCACCGGCGGCGAGGGCTTCGAGGAAGGCTTGGGTGTTGTGTTCGACGCCTGGGCTGCCAGCGGCAAAAGCGTTGCCGACGGAGAGGGCGAGGAGGGAAGCGGTCAGGGTTTTTTTGACGAGGTTCATGAGGAAATCCTTTTTAATTAATTAGAGGTTGGTCACCTGAGGGTCAGGTTGCTGCTGCGCTGGGGTTCAGGCCTCAGCAACACCGTGGACACAGATTAATAGGGTGTCAGGAGGGGAAAAAGCGTCTATAAAGCGTTTAACTGTCAACTAGGGTGTGACAATGAACCCGTTCGAAGATATGCGTATTTTTTGCCAGGTCATGGATTCCGGCAGCTTCACCGCTGCGGCCGATCAATTGGGACTGTCCAAGCAGTTCGTCAGCCGGCGCCTGATGCAACTTGAAGAGCGCCTCGGCGTCAGGCTGCTCAACCGTTCGACGCGGCGGCTGGACGTCACGCCGCTGGGCCAGAGTTACTACGAGTCCGCGTTGCGCCTGCTCGGCGAAGTCGAGCAAGTGGAGCAGGGCATCGCCGGCCAGACTACCGAACCACGCGGCACCATTCGCGTGAGTGCGCCGTTATCGTTTGCACTGGCGCATCTGGGCTGCCTGCTGCCGTTGTTCTTGCAGCGCTATCGCGATGTCACGGTGGAAGTGGACTTGAGCGATCGCCCGGTGGATTTGCTCGGCGAGGGCTACGACCTGGCGTTGCGCATCGGCACCCTCGAAGATTCGACGCTGATCGCCCGACGTATCGCCTCCATCCAGCGGGTGTATTGCGCCAGCCCGGCTTACCTGGCCGAGCGTGGTACGCCGCTCAAACCGGAAGATTTGTACACACATGACTGCCTGCCGTATGGCCACGGGCGTCAGGTGCAATGGCGTTTTGAAGGGCAGGGCAAACCGGTGGCGGTCAATGTTACCGGGCGGATGCGCGTCAACAACGGGGAGTTGCTGAAGGATGCGGCCATTGCCGGGATGGGGGTTACTTACCTGCCGACGTTCATTGTCGGCGCGGCGTTGAAGGAAGGCCGGCTGGTGCCGGTGCTGGACGAGTTTCGCCCGCAGCCGCTGACGTTGTCGGCGGTGTACCCGCAGCATCGCCAGAGTTCGCGACCGGTGCAGGCGTTGATCGAGTTCTTGCGCGAGCGGCTGGATCAGGCTGAGGGTGGTCTGTAGGTTTCACGCGGTCACTTGTGGGAGCGGGCTTGCTCGCGATAGCAGTGTGTCATTCAACATTGATGTCGTCTGACACACCGCTATCGCGAGCAAGCCCGCTCCCACAGGGGGGGGGACGGCGTTCCTGAGATCAGTGGTGATCAGGTCCTTTTGTCATCCCCCGGCTCGCCACCGACATGCACGCCATGGTCATCACCGATTTCGCCGGAACGATGCACCCCATGGTCATCACCGATTTCACCGGAGCGATGAACGCCGTGGTCGTCGCCAATTTCGCCGGCGTGATGAACGCCGCGGTTATGGCCGATTTCACCAGCGTGATGAACCCCGTGATCGTCTCCCGGCTCGGCGTGGTTGCCGTTTCGTCCGGAGTTGGCCGAATGCCCGGAACGCCCCGAGCCATGGTCGTTGCCACTGTGGCCATGGCCACTGCCGCCATGACCATTGCCGTCGCCGCCATGACCGCTGCCACCGTGACCGCTGCCGTTGCCACCGTGACCGCTGCCGTTGCCACCGTGACCGCTGCCGTTGCCACCGTGACCGCTGCCGTTGCCACCGTGACCGCCGCCACCTCCACCTCCGCCACTGCCACCTCCGCCTCCGCCGCTACCGCCGCCTCCACCACTCCCTCCATCCTTGGCCTGAGCGCTTGATATGCCGGACAGGCTGTCCGGGATCAATACGGTAGACGCCGACAAAACTGCGCCAATGGCTACTGCCAGTAAAAGTTTGTTGATGTGCATGCCGTTCTCCGTCTTCTTATTCGGGTTGGAACGTTGATGAACACTGCAACGTGCTGCTGATTCAGTGGATGAACACCACAACGGACGGGTTTATTCAGGTGCAACGTCGATGAACGATGAGCGGTACGACCCGACCCTGTTCCAGAGGTTAATGAATGCTTGAGGCCAGCTCGAAAATCGGGATGTACATCAGGATCACAATGACCCCGATCAACAGGCCGATGAAGGTCATGAGCAAGGGTTCAAAAAGCCGCACGAACCATTCGATCCAGCGGCTGATTTCTTCGTCGTAGAAATCGGCGCTGCGTTCCATCATCTGCCCGAGGTTGCCGGACTGCTCGCCGGCGCGCAGCAAACGCAGGGACACCGGGGTCACAAGGTGGTTGAGCTCCAGCGCGGCCGACAGTGATTGACCTTCACGCACCCGTTCGCAGGCCTGGTCCAGGCGTACGCGGGAAGCAACGGTGAGCAGGCCGCGGACCATGCCCATGGCGGTGACGAGGGGGATGCCGCCCTGCAGCAGAATCCCCAGTGAGCGATAGAAGCGCGCCAGTTCGTACATGAAGATGCGTTGGTGAACGGCCGGAAGTTTTTCGATCACCCGGTCCACGCCCCGGCGAAAGGCCGGTTGGCGCTGGAGGAGCGCGAGGGCGACGACGGTCGCCGCCAACGTACCGAAGAATTCGACCTGATGGGCGTGCAGGAACATCCCGCTGCTCATCAGAATTTGCGACAGCCACGGCAGATTGTTGCCCAGCCCTTCAAACACCAGGCTGAAGCGCGGTACCACATAGCCCATCAGAAACAACACCACGCCACCTCCCACCACCAGCAACAGCATGGGGTAGATCGACGCGCTGACGATCTTCTGTCGAACCTCGTCCATGCGCTGGCGATAGCTGACGTAGCGACCCAGTGCATCGCCCACGGCGCCGGTCTTCTCGCTGGACTGCACCAGCGCCACGTAGAGAGGGGGGAACACCGCCGACAACTGGGCCAACGCCTGGGAGAACGATTTGCCCTCGTAGAGCAGGCGCACCAGTTCACTCAGGGTCTTGCGGGCCTGTGGCGCGGTTTCTTTTTCCGCCAGGCTTTCCAGCGCATCGATCAACGGCAGGCCCGCGTTAAGCAGGGTGGTCAGTTCCTGGCTGAACAGCACCAGGTTGAAGGTCTCACGCTTGTGCAATCGCAAGGCGCGCCAATGGCGCTCGGCGTGCAGGCTGACCACTCGCAAGCCCTGGTCTTCGGCGATGCGCCGGGCTTCGCTGTCCCCTTGGGCCTCGACCGTCATCGCGACCACACCGGCCTTGCCGACCGCCTTGAGATGAAAGCGCATGTTCGCCTCCCGTCACTGCCAACTGGTGACTTCGGCGTTTTCGCCTTCGCCACCGGGCTGGCCGTCCTTGCCCATGGACAGCAGGTCGTATTCGCCATTTTCGCCGGGGTAGCGGTAGGTGTAGTTGCGGCCCCATGGGTCCAGCGGCAGTTTTTTCTGCAGGTAGGGGCCGGTCCAGCGGGTTTCGTCGCTGGGCGCGGTGATCAGCGCCTGCAAACCCTGTTCGGTCGACGGATAGTGGCCGACCTCCAGACGGTACAAATCCAGTGCCTTGCCCAGGCCTTCGATTTGCGCCTTGGCCACCTTCACTTCGGAGCGGCCCAACTGGGCGAAATACTTCGGCGCGACGATGCCGGCCAACAGTCCCAGCACCACCAGCACCACCAACAGTTCGAGCAGGGTGAACCCGCGGTGAGTTCGCGGTGAACAGTGACGCGGTGCACTACACAGACGCTGATTCATGATGACCTCACACAGTCGGCAGAAGGGTCGCCATGAAGGACTATGCAATAGCCATGCTCACCCCCGGACATCCTGCTCAAACCCCTGAATTACTGGCCTTGGCGCTGACGGCACAGTGCTTGCGTATGGCTGGTGAACTACCGGTTATTGGGGCATTAGCCCCATTTTTCGGGGCCGGTCAGGGGAGACAGAACAATGAAAACACTCACCACAGGACTGCTTGGCTGTGTACTGCTGGCGGGCACTGTTCAGGCCGATGTATTCGTTTCCGTGGACACCAAGGGCAGCTACGTTCTGTCCAATGTCCACCGCCCCGGTCGCACTTATGAACGGGTGATTCGCGAACCGGAATCGCCGCTGGTCAGCCTCGATCAACAGCCCCAGATGATTGCCCGACAACCCTACGCCGAGCTGGTTTCCGCGGCCGCCAAGGCCAATGAATTACCCGCGGCGCTGTTGCATGCGGTGATCCAGGCCGAGTCCCATTATGACTCTGACGCAACGTCAGCCAGAGGTGCGGGAGGGCTGATGCAATTGATGCCCGACACCGCCCGTGAGATGGGCGTGACCAACGTCTACGACCCCAAGGCCAACATCCAGGGTGGGGCCAAATACCTCAAGCGCCTGATGACCCTGTTCGACAACGACATCGCCCTCGCCGTGGCGGCCTACAACGCCGGGCCGCAAGCGGTGCTCAGCCGTGGCGGGGTGATTCCGCCGTTCGCCGAAACCCGGCGTTATGTGCCGAGCGTACTGCGCCAATACCGCCGCTTGCAGGGCCTGGCCGTGGATGCGCCGCTGTGATCGGGAGTTGCCCCAAAAGTGGGGCAAAGCCCCCCCTTATCCCTGAACACCCCAATTCTCTGTAGGAGCGAGCTTGCTCGCGATGGAGTGTCAGTCGACACCTATGTCGCTGACCCACCATCGCGAGCAAGCTCGCTCCTACAGGGATTTGCGTTTTGGGCGAGATGGATTCCAGCTTGAAATGTGGGGGGGAAGTGGGTGGGGAATATCCCCCGACTTATCAAATCATTTACATAACATGATGAAAAATAACAAAAATATTTATGGCATGCGGATTGCTCAAGGGGATTTGTCGAGAATTAATCCTGTGAGCAGCACCCACAGAGAGGCCCGCGATCATGACCGGCAGAACCCACGCCCATCACCCGGTTAACCTGCTGCTGTTTCTCGCGTTGATGCTGGGCGTCGGTTTGGCCGAGGCCGCCGTACGGTGCGAGCGCAATCTGGTGGCGAACGTCGTGGCGCTGGATCAGCCGCTGATGTTCAACCGCCTCGGTGCACAGAACGTAAACGGCATGATGTTCGCCCTGCGTCGCGATGTGGTCGATGACCATGAAATATCCCTGGCCCGCGGTGGTGCGGCCGTGCCGGGCAAAGTCTCGCTGCGGCCCGACAAGCGCCCGCGTCCGTTGGTGCTGCGGGTGGCCGCCGGTGATTGCCTGACGATCAACCTGCAGAATTTGCTCGCTTATCAGGCCAACCCCGGCAGCCACGACGGCGGCGGGGAAGAAGAGGGTGAGATTGAGGGTGAGGTAGAAATGGGTGCCGCAGACGAGTTCAAAGTCGATGAGCAGGTCACCGACCGCCATGTCGGCTTCCAGGTCAACGGAATGCAAGCGGTCAACAGCATCGACGACATTGCGTCCTTTACCGGGCGCAACGCCAACACCTTGATCCCGCCGGGCGCGACCCGTTCCTACACCTTGTACGCCGAACGTGAAGGCGCCTTCGCCGCCAGCAGCCGCGGCGCAACTTTCGGTGGCGAAGGCGATGCAGGCAACGTGGCCAACGGCCTGTTCGGCGAAGTGGTGGTGGTGCCCAAGGGGGGGCGTACCTACCGCAACACCTTGACCGAAGAAGAAATGCGCCTGGCCAGCACCGGCCGCACACCGGCCGGTCAACCGATTGTCGATTACCAGGCGCGCTACCCGCAGCGCGAGCCGTGGATCCGTGAAGGCAAGGCCGGCACGCCGATCATCAACATGGTCGACGGCACCGAAATCATTTCCAGCGAGAGCGATGCGATCGTGATGGGCAGCAACGCCGACGGCAGCTTCCCACCGTCGACCTATCCGCTGGAAGCTGTCGGCAAACGCAACCCCGCGCTGCCCAACCGGCTGGAACCGTTCCGCGATTTCGCGTCGCAGTTCCAGGACGAAACCGCCGCGACCCAGGCATTTCCCGCGTACTGGGAAGACCCGGTCATGGCCCATGTGCTGGAGCCGACTCGCGATTCGTTCATGATCAATTACGGTTCCGGTGGCATGGGTGCCGAGGTGGTGGCCAACCGGCTGGGTGTAGGGCCGATGCACGATTGCCTGTCCTGCGCCTATGAAGAATTCTTCCTCAGCTCGCACACTGTCGGCGACGTGGCGATGCTGGTGGACGTGCCGGCCAACGCAGGCCTGGAAAACATTCGCCCCGGTGAAACGCCGCGCGCCGATCAGGTCGGGGTCAAGGCGACCATGGCGCTGTATCCGTCCGAGCCGGCCAATGTCAACCACAGCTACATCGGCGACTTCGTCAAATTCCGCAACACCCACAACGGCCACGAGCAGCACATCTTCCACCTGCACGGGCACCAGTGGCTGTTCAACCCCAATGACGACAACTCCGATTATGTGGATGCCCAAGGCATCGGGCCGGGTGCCGGCTACACCTATGAAATCGCCAACGGCGGTTCGGGCAACCGCAACCGTGTGGCGGGCGATGCGATTTATCACTGCCATTTCTATCCGCACTTTGCCCAGGGCATGTGGAGCATGTGGCGGGTGCACGACGTGTTTGAAGAAGGCACCAAACTGGAAGTCTCCCAGCAAGGTGCCGACGGTTATCACAGCGAACCTTACGCGCTGCGCAGCGGCAAACCGGCCGCTGGCGCCCGGGCCTTGCCCGATGGCGAGATCATTGCCGGTACACCGATTCCGGCGGTCGTGCCGCTGCCGGGCAAAGCCATGCCGCCGATGCCGGGCAAAGTTGCGGTCGTGCCGAAAATCGGGCAGACCCTTGTCGCCGCCAACGACGACGATGATGATGAAGAGGGCGATGACGGTGAGCATCAGGGCGGTGGCGTCCAGGCCATTGGCTCCCTGGCGCTGGTCGACCGCAGTGAAGCCAACCGCAATGCCGACGGCAGTCTGAAAAACCCGGGCTATCCGTTCTGGATCGGCGGCATGGAAAGTTCAGTCGGCCAACGCCCGCCAACCCCGCCGCTGGACATGCTCGACGCCGCCAGGGCCCAGGCCCTGAAGACCAGCGCCAATGCCTTGTGGGCGAATCTCGACCCGGCGCAGTCCGGTGGTTGGGATGGCGGTCTCGGGCGTCACTCCCTCGACGGATTCTCTGCCGGTGGCGAAGCGAACACCGTGACCACATCGCTGGATTTCTCCAAGGCAGTGATCCGCGCCAAACCGCTTTACCTGCCGGAAGAGGGCACCGAAGTGGAACAGGCGGCCATGGCCTTCCACGCAAAAAAGGATCACCCAAGCTACGCCGTGCTGCCCGGCAATCAAGTTGTCGCGCGCGCCTTCCGCACTAACGGTGCGCTGCCAATCGCCGGTGCGCCTTTCTACGAGCCGTGCATGGACGACCGGCAAAAACGCCTGACCAGCAGCGCTGGCATCGGCGAGTTTGCCAGCGGCGAACGGCTCGACGGCATGTCTTTCAGCGGGGCTTCGACGTTCACGGCTGACCGTCCACGGGTCTACAAAGCGGCGAACATTCAGTTTGACGCGGTGTACAACAAGGTCGGCTATCACTTCCCGCAAGCACGCATTCTGGCGCTGTGGGAAGACGCCTGGCCGGTGATCACCAAACAGCGTCCGCCAGAACCTCTGGTGATGCGCATGAACACCTTCGACTGCGTGCAATACCAACAAACCAACCTGGTGCCGGCTGCCTATGAAATGGACGACTATCAGGTGCGCACGCCCACCGACGTGATCGGCCAGCACATTCACCTGCCGAAGTGGGACCTGACGGCGGCCG
Organism: Pseudomonas sp. SJZ080; assembly: GCF_007828295.1. Taxonomy (NCBI): domain Bacteria; kingdom Pseudomonadati; phylum Pseudomonadota; class Gammaproteobacteria; order Pseudomonadales; family Pseudomonadaceae; genus Pseudomonas; species Pseudomonas sp. SJZ080. Next base: position 48,396 of record NZ_VIUK01000023.1, on the reverse strand, counting down.
ACGGCTCGGCCAACGGCTGGAACTACGAAGACGGCGTACTTTCCCCCGGTGCGGTGCAAGAACGCATCCACGCCATTCGCGAGTTCAACCAATGCACGGGCAGCGACCCGCGTGACGGCACGGCAGCCTGCCCGAAAGCCAAAAATCACCCGTACTTCGGTCAATTCGGTCGGGCCGACTGGGTCGGTGCGCGCACGGCGATGCAGCGCTGGTTTATCGATCCGGTGGTGAACAGCAAAGGTGTCGACCGTGGCCTGGGGACCATCTTCACCCATGACCACCTCGGCCCATCGACGCACCAACAGATTGGTCTGTACGCCACCGTGCTGGCTGAACCGGCCGGTTCCACCTGGTTCCACGCCGAAACCGGCGAGCCGTTGTACAGCGGCGCGCGGCAGGACGGCGGGCCGACGTCGTGGCAAGCGGTGGTGTCCACCGGTGACCTGGACGGCGACGGAAAAAACGACAGCTTCCGTGAATTCTTCCTCGAATACAGCGACTTCCAGCACGCCTATGAAGCCGGTGTGTACGTCGGCGCAGGCCCGAATGGCGTGCCGAACCCGCAAGCGTTCCCGGCCACCGCGGACAGCTTCCGCTACGCGATCAACCCGCCGGTGCGCAATAACGCCAGCACCCTGCTGGATGGCGTCCTCGAAGTGCAGGGCGGCATGGTTCCAGGCTGCCCGAGCCGGCCATGCCCGCAAGCGATCTCGGTCGATGACCCCGGCATGTTCGTGGTCAATTACCGCAACGAACCGCTGGCCCTGCGGGTGTACGACCCGAACAAGGTCGGCCCGGATGGCAAGCGCGGCATGCAGGCAGACGGCCTGGGCGGCGACCTCGCATATGCCATGCAAAGCCGCACCGACCGCGCCATCCCGGCGATGAACCTGGCACCGAACCTGATCACCGCGGCGACCGGCCCGACCGGCGGCAGCACGCTGTTCCCGCCACACATCAACCGTGGTGGCGCCGAACCGGGCGATCCGTTCACGCCGATGCTGCGCACTTACACCGGTGACAACGTGCGGCTGCGGGTGCATGCCGGCGGCCATGAAGAAGAGCACAACGTGACCCTGCACGGCGTGAAGTGGCTGCAAAGCGGTTCCGGTTACGGCAACAGCTCCAACTCTGGCTGGCGCTCATCGCAGATGGTCGGGATTTCCGAGCAGATGGGCTTCAATGCGCCGGTTGCGATGATGTCCAGTTCAGCGGCGACGACGGGCGACTATCTGTACTCGATGGATGCTTCTCTGGAAGGTTACTGGAGCGGGATCTGGGGCGTGATGCGCAACTACACCGCACAACGCAATGATCTGTTCGCGTTGCCGAACAACCCGAAACCGGCCGGTATGCGCAACACGGTGGCCTTCGACGGCGTCTGCCCTCGTATCAGCGCCAACCCCAACGGCATCGGCACCCGGCCGACGGTGCAGCGCAACTACGAAGTGGTCGCAGCGCTGGCCAATGACATTCTCGGCAATCCGCTGAACCTGACCCTCGGCGATCCGGCGGGGATCCGGCAACACGTGGGTGGGCCGTTGAATCCGGCGGGCGGCACCCTGGTGTTCAATTCGCGGCTGGTCAATATTGCGCAAGTCACCGTGGAGGACCCTGAAGACGGCGAAACCATCACCATCGGCGGGCAAAGCGGACCGCTGCATGACCCGACCGCGATCCTCTATGTGCGCAAGGCCGACCTCAATCCGGTCACCGGCAAGCTCAAGCCCGGTGTGCCTGTCGAACCGCTGGTGCTGCGCGCGACGGCAGGTGACTGCATCAACATCACTCTGGAAAACCGTCTGCCGATGGTCATGCCGGACCTCGTCCAGACGGCGGTGATGCAAGGAGTGGTCAAGCGTGATCGCAACAGCGGCCAGGGTTCGACCACCTTCAGCAACAACTTGATGCGGCCGTCCAGCCACGTGGGGCTGCACGCGCAGTTGCTGGCGTACGACATCACCAAATCCGACGGCAGCAACGTCGGAGCCAACCCGATCCAGACTGTTCCGCCACGGGTCGGCAACAGCGGTGCGTACCCTAACCGTACTTATCAGTACTACGCCGGGCACCTGGAGCGTGAAGGCAAACCGATCACCCAACTGGGCCGCAGCGTCGACAACATCAACGCCACGGCGGTGGAGTTCGGCGGGCTGAATTTCACCCCGGCGGACGTGATCAAGCAACCGCAGAAAGGCCTGGGCGGAGCGATGAGCATCCTGCCGATCGGCGCCACCTGGGTTGAAGATGTGCGTAAGGCGAACGCGACCGTCACCGCGCCGGGGCAGACCACTTACCGCGACTTTGCGATGGTCTGGCAGAAAGCGTTGAACATCCGCTGGGCCAACGGCCGGCCGGTGGAAGGCATCGCCGCGGAAGGCTTCGGCGTGCCGACCGATCCGCAGGACAACTCGAGCATGGCCATCAACTACAAGGCCGAGCCGCTGTGGTATCGCTTTGGCCTGGCGCCGGATGCACCGTTCGGCCACGCCGACGGTGCGGGTTACGGCGACATGCCCAACGCGCACATGGCGTTCAGCAATGCGCTGGTGGGAGGCGATCCGCAGACGCCGGTGCTGTACGTGAAACCGGGGCAACCGTTCCGAACGCACATCCTGATGCCCTCCGGTGGCAGTCGTGGCACGACCTTCCAGCTGGACGGTCACGTCTGGTCGCTCAACCCGTTCCAGTCGGAGAAGAGCGACACCGGGGGTTACCCGATGAGTACACCGGGCGTGGGTTCGGTGCGGTTCGGCTACAACCCGATGTCGATGTACATCGGCGCCCACGAAAGCATCCTGCCGGCAGCGCACTTCAGCTTCATGCACCCGAGCGCCGGGGGCAGCAACGCGATACCGGGCGACTACCTGTTCCGCGATTACGCCGCCTACGGCAACACCGCCGGGTTGTGGGGGTTGCTGCGGGTGACCAATGAACCAGAACCGGCCCCGGCGCCGTAGATACCGGGAATGGGGTGGATCACACCACCCCTGTGGGAGTGAGCCTTTGTGGTGAGGGGATTCAGCGGGGTTCTGGCAGTGATCTGATGGGGTCAAATTTGATGAACAGAACAATAATAATTGCCAGTTGTGCGTCGATTGTCGGGATTGCGCTGATCTGGATCGGCGTCTGGCGCACGACACCGGCGGCCCTGCTCAGCGAGGTGGAGCTGCCCGATACCTGGAGCAGCCAGAAGCTTGAACGCGACGGTGTATCGGTAGAGCTGGACCTGCGGCCATTGGCCGAGGACGGCGTGTTGCGCGAAGGCGAGTTTGCCGACGTGCTCTTCCGGGTCAGCGACAGCACGTCGGGCCAACCCCTTTCAGGCGTCAATCCCGGAGCGTGGATGGACCCGGAAACCGTCGCCGCCGATCAGGCTCAGGGCCGTGAACGGAGCTGCAAATCCCGGGTTGGGGTGTTCCTTAAATCGAGCATCGGCGCGCGACCGTTGCTCGACCTGAACAGCTACTTCCTGCTGGTGATGAACCGCGATGCGAGCGTCTCGGTGGTCGATCCGTCGGTCTCGGTGGGTGGCATCACCAGCACCTTGGGGCGCATCGACATCAAGCAGCCGCCGATGGATTGGGTCACCCGCAAGGACAACAAACGCGTGTTCATCTCCATGCCCACGGCCGGCGAAGTGGCGGTGATCGACAGCGAGCAATTCAAGCTGATCGATTCGGTCAGCGCTGGAAGCCAGCCCGTGCGCCTGGCCTTGCAACCCGACGAGCGCCTGCTGTGGGTCGGCAACAATGCCGCGAAAGCTGAAGCGTCCGGGGTCACGGTAATCGACAGTCAAAGCCTGAAACCTCTGAAACAGCTGGCGACCGGCCGCGGGCATCACGAAATCGCCTTCAGCAAGGACAGCCGTTACGCCTTCGTCAGCAACCGCGATGACGGCACGCTGAGCATCATCGACATCGCCAGCCTGATCATCCGCAAGCAACTCAAGACCGGTTCGAACCCGTTGTCGGTGGCGTACTCGCCGCTGTCCCAGGCGGCGTATGTCGCTGACGGCAAGGACGGCACCATCACCGTGGTCGATGGCGCCAGCCTCGACGTGCGCCGGGTGATCAAAATCAAACAGGGCCTGGGCCCGATGGGTTTCAGCGCTGACGGCCGTTTCGGCGTCGTGCTCAACACGCTGGAGAACCAGGTTGCCGTGATCGACGCCGCCACCGATTCGCTGATCCATGAACTGGACGTGTCCGCCGAACCCTACCAGGTGGTGTTCACCAAGGCCTACGCCTACGTGCGCGGACTGGCGTCGCCCAAGGTGACAATGGTCAACCTGTCGTCGCTGGGCGAGGGCCGCACGCCGATCAGCCAGGGTTTCGAAGCCGGGCCGCAGGCGCCACGGCTGGCTGGCGATTTACCGCTGGCGTCGAGCCTCGCGGTGTCGCGGGACGACAACGCAGTGTTCGTGGTCAATCCGGTGGACAACACCACCTATTACTACGCCGAAGGCATGAACGCGCCGATGTCCGGCTACCCCAATCGCGGGCAGGTGGCGCGGGCGGCCATGGTCATCGATCACAGCCTGCGAGAAGTCGAGCCGGGGCTGTACGGCGCGCGGATCAAACTGCCAAACGCCGGGCGTTTCGATGTGGCGTTCCTGCTCAATCAACCCAACATCATCCATTGCTTCACCGCGCTGGTTGAACCGGACAAAAGCCTCACCCGGCACCCTGGCGTGCCGAAAGTCGAGTTCATGCTCGACAAGTCCACAGCGCTCCTCGACCGTCCATACACCGTGCGATTTCGCATCGTTCAAGGCCAACAGAAGGCTCAGCGCAGCGGCGTGAAGGATGTTCAGGTGCGCTACTTCCGCGCCCCGACGTCGCGGGCTCGGGAAGTCGCCGCGTTCGAAGTGGGCAACGGTATCTATGAAGCGCCGGTGACCCTCGACCTGCACGGCGCCTGGTACCTGTACGTACGGGCCGCGTCCCTTGGCGCGAATTTCGACGACAAGACTTTTGCCAGCGTTCGGGTCTTGCCCGGCGATGCCCACTGAAGAGGAAGTCGACATGAACCGATTCGCACGCCGTGGACTGCTGACGTTCTACCTGTTGGCCGCCGGTATCGGGCAAGCCCTGGCGCACTCGGCGGATGAACACGCCGGGCACGATATGCCAGCCAAAAGCACCAGCTCGGAAAGTGCCCAGGTCAAATTCGCCGACGTGACGCTGGTGGACCAGAACGGCCAACCGGTGCGTCTGGAAAAAGACCTGGTGACCAACAAAATCGTGGTCATGAGTTTCATCTACACCAACTGCACCACGGTGTGCCCGGTGGTGTCGTCGATCATGGGCAAAGTGCAGAAAAAGCTGGGTGCACGGGTGGGCAGCGAGGTGCAGCTGGTGTCGATCAGCATCGATCCGCAGCGCGATGACGCCAGGCGCCTGAACGATTACGCCCGCACCTTTCAGAACGGTCCGGGCTGGAGCTGGCTGACGGGGAGCTCGCAATCGATCAACGCCACCCTCAAAGGCCTCGGCACCTTCAGCGGTGACTTCAAAAACCATCAACCGCTGATCCTCGTCGGCGACGGCAACAGCCGCCACTGGACGCGCTATTACGGTTTCACCGACCCCGTCGTGCTGACCCGTGAAGTGGAAAAGCTCAGTGGCCAGCGCAATGCCCATGCCAAGCACACCGCCATCGCCATGGAGCAGCAGCCATGAGACCCCTCGACTGGATCACCCTGATGGCGTGCTTCTTGATTTTCAGTGCGATGGCATTTGCTCATGAAGGGCACGAGGAACCCGCTCCAGCGATGGCTGCCGCACAACCGGCGAGCGGTACGCGGGATGCGAAAACCTGGTTCACCGATACGCCGTTGCAGGACCAGAACGGCGAGACCCTGCGCTTCTACAGCGATGTGTTGCACAACCGCGTCGTGCTGCTGAATGTGATTTTCACGCGTTGCAACGATGCCTGCCCGCTGATCACCCGCAAGCTCAAGGAAGTGCGTGAGTTGCTGGGCGACAAGGCGAACAGCATCACTTTTATCTCCCTTACCAGTGATCCGCTGCGGGACACCCCGGCGGTACTCAAGGCTTACACCTTGAAGCAGGGCGTCGATGGCCCCCACTGGCTTTTTCTCACCGGCGACAAGGCGCAAATGGACCTTGTACTCGGCCGTATCGGCCAGATCGTGCCGACCCCCGAGCAACATTCAACACAGCTGATCGTAGGTGACGTGGCCAACAAACGCTGGAGCAAAATCCGGCCCGATGCTCCGGCCGCCGCCATTGCCCAGCGCTTGCAATTGCTGACAATGCCCGTGGCCGGTCGCTGAGACCGCGCCATGAAAACCTCCCTGATCCTCGGCCTGCTCCTGACCAGCAGCCTTCATTGCATCGCCGATACGTTGCCCTTGAGCCCTGAGGAAAGCGCCGGTAAACGGTTGTACCGCGAGGGTGTGTCGAGTAGCGGCGAGCCGATCATGGCCCGGGTCGGGGCGGCGGGCATGCTGCTGCCAGCCACCAGCCTGCCGTGCGCCAATTGCCACGGCACCGACGGTCTGGGCCGGCCCGAGGGCGGGGTGCGACCGCCGGAACTGAGCTGGTCGCGTCTGACCAGCACCTACGGCCAACGGCAAATCAATGGCCGCAACTACCCGGCGTACACCGAAGGCACCCTGGCGCGGGCGATCCAGGAGGGCCGTGATCCCGGTAACAATCACCTCGACCCGGCGATGCCGCGGTTCGTGCTCTCGATGAAAGATCAGCGCAACCTCACGGCCTACCTCAAACGCCTGGCCGATGAGCGCGACCCCGGCTTGACGCCTGACAGCCTGCATGTGGGCACGCTGTTGCCCAGTCAGGGAGCGTTGGCCGAGGAGGGCGCGACGGTGGCCGCGGTGCTCAACGGCAGCGTGGCGCGAATCAACAAGGCGGGGGGGATTCATGGTCGGCAGTTGCGCCTGACAATCCTCGATCCGGGGCCGGACCGTATCAGTGCCGAGCGGGCGCTGGATCAGTTGATCGATCAGGAGCAGGTGTTTGCCCTGATCGCGCCGCTGGCACCGGCACTCGACACGCAACTGGTTTCGCGTCTGGAGCAGGCGGGCATTCCGCTGATTGGCCCACTTTCGTTGCAGGGCACGGCGCAGAGCAGTCGGCAGATTTTCGAACCGATGCCGGGGGCGCGCGAACAACTGATCGCCCTGGCCGATTACGCCTCCGCCAGTTTGCGCGTACTCCAGGGCCCCACGCTGATTACCTACACCGAAGATCCCGGTCAACGACTGGCAGCGCAGACCCTCAGTCAGTACCTGCAAGATCACGCCTGGCAAAATGTCAGCCTCAAGGCCTACGACTCGGCACAGGACGAACTGCCGCTGGGTTCGCGCTCAGTGTTTTACCTGGGCTGCGGCAGTGATTTCAGCCACCTCGCCGAGCGGTTGCAGACGGCGGGGCAGGTTCCGTACCTGTTCGCCATGTCGAATCAGGTGGCGGGTGACCTTTTACAAGTGCCCAACGGTTTTTCCCGGCGGGTGTTCCTGTCCTATCCGTTCGTGCCCAGCGACTGGACCCTGGCCGGACGCCTGGCCCTGACCCAACTGCGCGAACAGCAGGGGCTTGGCGGCCAGCACGCGGTGCTGCAAGTCGGCGCGTTCAGTTCGATGCTGCTGCTCAGTGACGGCATGAAGCAGGCCGGTCGCGACGCCAGCCGCGAGAAGCTGATCAATGCGCTGGAAGGCCTGCATGACTTCGATACCGGACTGACACCGCGCCTCAGCTTCGGACCGGGCCGACGCCTGGGCCTGAACGGCGCGCATATCGTCACCGTGGACTTGCCCGACCAGCGCTTCTACCTGGTCGCGCCTTACAAGCCCATTACCGCGACACCCTGACCGGAGGCCTCGATCATGAAGCTCAAGACCCTGTTGATCGTGCTGATCCTGTGGTTGCCCGCGGCATTTGGCAGCAATGGTCCAGTGGCCGCGCGGGTCAATGGCGAGGAGATTTCCGAGTTTCGCCTTGAGCGTTACTTCGCCGAGTACCTGGAGGATCAGGGCCGGGCGCTGGGCAGCATTCGCAATCCCGCGGCGTACAAGCAATTGCGCCAGAAGGCGCTGGATGCGTTGATCGACCGCGAGTTGCTGTGGCAGGAAGCGCTCAGGCGTGGGGTGGTGATCAGCGATGCCGCGGTGCAAAGCCAGGTTGAACAGACCCGGCAGGCCATTGGCGGTGCCGAGAAATTCGCTCGTCGTCTGGAGGATGCCGGTTTCGACGAGGCCGGTTTTGTCGAATACACCCGCCGTGAGCTCGCGGCCCGGCAGGTGTTTGCCGACCTGACCACCGTCGATGGACCGGACGAAAAACAGGTCCGGGCATTCTATGAAGAACACCGCGCCGAGATGCGTCGGCCCGAAGCAGTGCAGGCGCGGCACATCCTGATCAAGGTGCCTCAGGATGCCGATGCCGCCACTGTCGAAGCGGCCCGGCTACGCTTGCTCGAGCTGCAAGTGAAAATCAGCCAGGGCGCCGACTTTGCCAGCGTGGCCCGGACCGGTTCGGAAGATGCGTCCGCGAGCGAAGGTGGAGATCTGGGTTATTTTCCTCGTGGACGAATGCTGCCCGCGTTTGAAACGGCAGCCTTTGCCCTGGCGCCGGGTACGGTCAGTGAACCTGTTCGCACACCGCTGGGCTGGCACTTGATCTACGTACAGAACCACTTGGAGGCGGCCGATGTCTCAGAGCAACAGGGACTTGAACGGGTTCGGGCGTACCTTTCCCGACAACAACAGGTCGAGGTCCGTCTTCGGGTTCTGGCGCAGTTGCGATCGCGCAATCGAATCGAACGGATTGACGATGACTGAAGGTTCCCCCCCCAATAGTGGGGAAAGCTTCAGCGCAACGCCGTGTGCTTCCCCGCCTTTGGGGGCGAGGGTTGCCCGAACGAAAAGGCTTTTCCATGGATATCAATTACATGCAGCGGTAAATCAGCCGGTGCTCAGCCTGGCATGAAGTGTGCGTTAGCCTCAGTAAGGCGCGCACTCCGTCAGGCTCGGAACTCGGACCTGCGGTTTCAAGGAGTCCACCTTGTTAAACAAAGTACTGGTTGTCGAAGACGAAGAGCTTCTTGCCGAAAACCTCAAGGATTACCTTCAGGCGCAAGAACTGGACGTCCGGATTGCACATGACGGTGCGACGGGTATCGGTGAAGCCGAACAGTTTGCACCCGATGTGATGGTGTTCGATTACCGCTTGCCCGATATGGAAGGCTTCGAAGTGCTCGGTGCCATCCGCCAGAACAGGAAGTGTCATTTTGTGCTGATTACCGGGCACCCAACCGCTGAAGTCTGTGAGCGGGCCCGGCAACTGGGAGTCAGCCATATCCTGTTCAAACCGTTTCCATTGGCGGAGCTGGCCCGTGCAGTCTGTGACCTTCTGGGCATGGAGCGCGGACTCAAGGCGGGCATGAGCCGGTCCGAAGGTTTTGTCGAGCGACGCCAGAGCAAGACCGAGAGTTTCCCGCTGCAGTTGTACGATGGCAGTTGGGTGCTGGCGGATCGTCGACGAAATTCATCGACCTCCAGGGCACCGGACGACGAACAATTGCTCACCGGGGAGTAGTGGCGCGACAAGCCGTTCCGGTGATCGCCGTAATTGCTCGCCGCGTCGACAGGGCTCAAAGCCCCCGGCGTTGGAGAGCAAGCCATGGATCGTCTATCCCTTGCCGTCGAACCGGCGCAGTCGGAATGTGAACCGTCTCGCTTTTCCAGTGAGCAACTGTCCCAGGCACGATCGCTGGCCGCCAGTTCCGGCGAACGTATGCTTGAAGCCCTTGGGGTGTTGTGCGAACTGGCCCCCATGCCCTTCATCCAGCGCCTCGGCGCAACCCTGCATTACCCGGTGCTCGAGACCGACAGCCTGTTCAAGGCCACCCCGGTGTTCGACCGGGTCACCCTGGCCCAATGCCTCAAGCGCGAATTCATCCTGCTGCGTCACGACGATGCGGTCATCGGTGTGTTTGCCGATCCGTTCGACCCGGCCCGTCTGGCCTGGATCGATGACTGTCTGCACGGCGCGCCGCTGTACCTGGTGCATGCCGACGACCTGAAGGCGTATCTGGCGCGCCACGAAGAGAGCTTCCACGCGGTGGAATCGCTCAACGCCCAGGCTGACGCCAACATCGAAGTCGATACCCTGCAAAGCCTGTCCCTGACCAGCATCAGCGAAGACGCCAGCGTCGTCGTCAAACTGGTCAACTCGACCTTGTACGACGCCTTGAAAATGCACGCCAGCGATATTCATCTGGGCACCACCGGCAGCGGTCTGGTGATCAAGTACCGCATCGACGGCGTGCTCAACAACATCAGCAAGATCCAGGGCAGCGAGTTTGCCGAACAGGTGATTTCCCGGGTCAAGGTCATGGCCGAACTGGACATTGGCGAGAAACGCGTACCTCAGGACGGTCGCTTCAAGATTGGCATCAGTGGCCGGCAGATCGACTTCCGGGTCTCGATCATGCCGAGCATTTTCGGCGAAGACGCGGTGCTGCGGGTGCTCGACAAACAGGACTTGGCGGACAAGGTCTGCGGCGTCCAGTTGCAAGCGCTGGGCTTTGAAGACGAAACCCTGCGGCAGCTGCGCAGGCTGGCCGCCGAACCCTACGGCATGGTGCTGGTGACCGGCCCCACCGGCAGCGGCAAGACCACCACGCTGTACGCGATGATCACCGAGATCAACCACGGCGTGGACAAGATCATCACCATTGAAGACCCGGTGGAATACCAGTTGCCGGGCGTGCTGCAAATACCGGTCAACGAGAAGAAAGGCCTGACCTTCGCCCGGGGGCTGCGCTCGATCCTGCGCCATGACCCGGACAAGATCATGGTCGGTGAAATCCGCGACCCCGACACCGCGCAGATCGCCGTGCAATCGGCGCTCACCGGGCACCTGGTGTTCACCACCATTCATGCCAACAACGTGTTCGATGTCATCGGCCGTTTCACCCAGATGGAAATCGACCCCTACAGCCTCGTCTCCGCGCTCAATGCCGTGCTGGCCCAGCGCTTGATCCGCCTGGTCTGCACCACGTGCAGCGCGCCGAGTCACCCGACCGACGATGAATTGCGTGCCTCGGGCCTTGATCCGCATAACGTCGATCACTATCGCTTCGTTCACGGCAAGGGGTGCGGCCATTGCCGGGGCACCGGTTATCGCGGGCGCACGGCGATTGCCGAGCTGCTGCACCTGGACGACGAGCTGCGGCAGATGATCGTCGAGCGCCAACCGATTTCGAAAATCAAGGTCCATGCGTGCAAACGTGGCTTGCGCCTGCTGCGCGAGTCGGCGCTGGAACTGGTTGCAGAGGGGCGGACCACGCTTGAGGAGATCAATCGTGTCACTTTTGTCTCGTGATCGTTTTGTCGCCGTCATCGGCGCCAGTGGTATCGGCCTCGGCCAACGCCGTGGCAGCGAAACCCTGTGGCTGGGCAGCGTCGGATTCATCGACGAAGGCTTTCACGCCTGGGCGGTGGCGTTGGACACCCTTGACCATCTGCTGGCCGACCACACCCGTGCCGGTGCCGAATTGAGCGTGGTGATTTCCGGGCACTTCAGCCGCTTTTGCCTGGTGCCGTGGAGCGAACAGATCAGCAGTCCCGACGAGTTGATCGGCTTTGCCCGGCTGTGCTTCGAAGACCTTTACGGTGCGCCGGCTCAACCCTGGAGCCTGGTGCTCTCGGCAGAACCGGCGGGTTACGACCGGATTGCCTGCGCGCTGCCGCAGGAATTGCTGGGGCGTCTGCGCACACTGGTCAGCGCCCGTGGCCTGCGCTTGCGTACGGTGCAGCCGTACCTGATGGCGGCGTTCAACCATTTCGACAAAAGCCTCGATACCGGCAACTTCCTGTTCGTGGTCGCTGAACCGGTGCGCAGTGTGTTGCTGCTGGCACGGGAAGGCCGCTGGGCCTCGGTGCGTTCGGTGGGCAGCAGCGACAGCGACGCCGCACTGACTGCACTGATCGGCCGCGAAAGCCAATTGCAGGCCTCCACCAACGAGCGGCCATTGAACGTCTACCTGCATGCCCCTGCACGCATCGACGTGCAGCCCGATGTCCCCGACGTGCACTTGCGCACCCTTGAAGAAGGCCGGACACCCGTACGCGATTGCCTGTACGTCATGTCCCGGGCGGTGGCCTGAAATGCGCGCCCTGAACCTGGACTTTCAGCCGCGTCGCCGCTCCGGCCCGTTGGGCTGGAGCCTGTTGGCCGGGGGCGTGGTGCTGACCCTGAGTTGCGTCCTGGTTCAGCAGCACCTCAGTGATGAAACCGCGCAACAGCAGGGGCATCTGCAAACCACCCAGCGCGTTCTCACCGGCGACAGCGGTGACAAAGTCAGCCTGACCCCGGCGCAAATACGCGAGCAGGCGCAGAACCTCGCCGAGATGCGCAAGGTCTCCCAGCAACTGCGCCGGCCCTGGGAAAACCTGTTCGCGATGCTTGAAGCCATGCCTCGCGAAAACATCGCCTTGCTGACCCTGACACCCGACGCCCGCAAGGGCCAGGTGCGGATCAGCGCCGAGGCCAAAGACCTGGATGCCATGCTCGACTTCCACCGCAACCTCGAGGCCAGCGACGAGCTGTCCGATGTGTCGCTGCTCAGCCACGAAATCGTGGCCAACGTGCCGGAGCACCCGGTGCAATTCAACCTGTCGGCTACCTGGGAGATTGGCGATGCGAATCCCTAGATTGATCGTCCACGAATACCTGCAAGGCCTGGGCATTCCCGGTCTGGTGGGGCTGGCGATGCTGGTGCTGGCGTTGGTCTATGGCCTGGCGGGGCTGCTACCGGACTGGCAGTCGCTGCAACAGCTCAGCCAGCAGACCCGCGAAGCCGGCGATTACCTGGCCAGGGTTGAAGACGGCAGCGTCGCCCCCCCGGTGGTGCCGCAACGTCAGCTCGACGACTTCCACAGCAAGTTGCCTTCGCAACCTCAGGCCACGGTGGCCATCGACAGGATCTACGCCCTGGCGGCCCAGGAACACATCACCCTGGCACGGGGTGAATACGCCCTGGGCATCGACCCCAAGACGCATCTGGCCCGCTATCAGATTCTGCTGCCGGTGCGCGGCAGCTACCCGCAACTGCGGCGCTTTCTGCATGCCTTGCTCGGCCAGTTGCCGGCGGTGGTGGTGGAGGACGTGGAGTTCCAGCGCAAGAAAATCGCCGACACCGACCTGACCGGGCGGATCCGCATGACCCTTTACCTGTCGAGGTCATGATGAATACCAAGCGCGTAGCGGGGTGGGTGGGGTTCTTCGGCATCGCGGCGGCGCTGGCCTGGTTGCCCGATTACTTCATGCCGGTCGATGAGGACGATGCCAGCGTGGCCGTCGTCGCCAACCCGACCCACAGCAAAACCCGTGGCGCCCTGCCTGCCGCACCAGCGTCTGGCAAACCGGCGGTGGTGAAAGACTTGAGCCCGGCAGGTGACCTGTTCGCCGCCCGCAGCTGGAAAGCGGCGCCGACCCTCGCCAGCGTCATCGAACAACCCGTCAATGAAACCCCGGTGGTGCAAGCCCCCAGCGCACCGCCGATGCCTTTCCAGTTCGTCGGGAGGCTGGATGACCGTTCCGACCTGCAAGTGTTTTTGCAGAACGGCGAAAAAATATACGTCGTACGCAAAGGGGATGTGATCGACGAAACCTGGCGGATCGAAGCCATTTCCGATGTGGAACTGAGCTTCGTCTACCTGCCTTTGCATGTGTTCCAGACCTTGTCTGTGGGGAGCGCGCCATGAACAGAAGCCGTTTGCTGATGAGCCTGGCCTGCCTTTGCGCAGGGCTGGCGGCGTGCAGCTCCGCACGGGTCGCCAACAAGGAAGCGTCCGAGCTGATCGAGCAGGGACAATACGAAGCTGGCCTGGCGCGCATCGAAGAAGGGTTGCGGGAAAACCCTCGCGACACCGAACTGCATCTGGCCCTGAATACTGCACATACCAAAGCCATTACTGCATTGCTGACCGCCGGCGATAATGATCGCGCACACCGGGACTTCGCCTCGGCACGGGTGAACTACAGCCGGGTACTGACCATCGAGCCGAACAACCGCCGCGCCCAGGATGCGATGCGCCAACTCGAGTACATGCGCAGCATGGACGAAAAACTCGAGTTGGCCCGCGGCGACCTGCGTCGTGGCGACATCTACGCGGCTGATCGCCAGGTCAAACAGATCCTCGAACTGGACCCGCAAAATAACGGCGCCCTCGAACTGCAGGGCAGCATCCGCCTGGTCCAGAGCCGCAACGTGATCCCGTATCCACAACTGCGTACGCGCCTGAACCGGCCGGTGACGCTGGAGTTTCGCGACGCCAACCTGAAAACCATTTTCGAAGTGCTGTCCCAGGTCGCGGGGTTGAATTTCATCTTCGACAAGGACCTGCGCCCTGACATGAAAGCCACGATCTTCGTGCGGGACGTGCGCATCGAAGACGCGGTGGAACTGCTGCTGCAACAGAACCAGTTGCACCAGAAAGTGGTGAACGAAAACACCTTGCTGATCTACCCGGACTCCCCGCAAAAGCTCAAGGATTACCAGGAGCTGGTGATGCGCACCTTCTACCTGACCAGCATCGATGCCAACACCGCACTGAACATGATCAAGACCATGCTCAAGACCCGCGACGTGTTTGTCGATGAACGCCTCAACACCTTGACCATGCGCGACACCGAAGACGCCGTCCGCATGGCGGAAAAACTTCTGCAATCGCAAGACCAGTCAAACCCGGAAGTGGTGCTGGAAGTGGAGGTGATGGAAGTCGCCACCCAGCGGATTCTTGACCTTGGCCTGCAATGGCCGAACACCTTCGGCGTGGTCAACAGCGACGGTTCGCCGGTGCAGTTGCTCAATCAACTGAAAGGCATCGACTCCGGCCGGATCACCATCTCGCCATCGCCCCAGCTCAAGATCAACGCCCAGGACAACGACATCAACACCCTCGCCAGCCCGGTGATTCGCGTCAGTAACCGCGAGCAGGCGCGCATCCACATTGGTCAGCGTGTGCCGATCATCAGTGCCACCTCGGTGCCGTCGACGCAAGGGCCGGTGATCACTGAAAGCGTCACGTACCTGGACGTCGGTCTGAAGCTGGAAGTGCAGCCGACCGTGCACCTGAACAACGAAGTAGCGATCAAGATCGCCCTGGAAGTCAGTAACGCTACGCCGCTGGAACCGACCCGCCAGGGCACGATTCCGGTTCAGGTCGATACCCGTAACGCCCAGACCACCCTGCGCCTGCATGATGGCGAAACCCAGATCCTCGCCGGCCTGATGCGCAACGACCATGGCGCCACCGGCAACAAGATCCCGGGCCTCGGCGACATCCCTGGCCTGGGCCGGTTGTTCGGCAGCAACAAGGACAACGTCAGCAAATCGGAACTGGTGCTGTCGATCACGCCGCGAATCGTGCGCAACCTGCCGTACCAGAGCCCCTCGGACATGGAATTCTCGACCGGCACTGAAACCAGCATGCACATACAGGCACCGGACCGGCAGATGAAATCGTCGATGCCTAACGAACACATCGACCGGCCGGTGGCGGCCACCGCACCCCAGGTCGTGATCGGAAAGCCGTGATCATGAGCGCCTCGCAACGTGGTTTTACCCTGATTGAAGTCGTGGTGACGCTGGCCCTGATCGGGCTGTTGGCCGGCATGGCCGCGCCGCTGACCGAGACCGTGGTGCGCCGGGGCAAGGAGCAGGATCTGCGCACGGCGCTGTACCAGATCCGCGATGCCATCGACGCCTACAAACGCGCCTACGACGCCGGTTACATCGAGAAGTCGCTGGACAGCAGCGGCTATCCGCCGAACCTGAAAGTACTGGTGGACGGTGTACGCGATGTGCGCAGCGCCAAGGGCGCCAAGTTCTATTTTTTGCGCCGCGTGCCCCATGACCCGCTGGCCCCGGTCAAGCGCGACGACGAAGGCGGCTGGGGGCTGCGCGCCTATGACAGCACGGCCCAGAACCCCCGCGAAGGCCAAGACGTCTTTGACGTTTATTCGAAGGCGCGCGGCAAGGGTCTCAACGGTATTGCGTACCGGGAGTGGTGAGCTTATGCGTCGGGAAAAGGGTTTTACCCTGCTGGAACTGATGGTGGTCATGGCAATCATCGCGACCTTGATGACCATCGCCATGCCACGCTATTTCAACAGCCTCGAGGCCTCGAAAGAGACCACGCTGCGCCAGAGCCTGTCGGCGATGCGTGAAGCGTTGGATCACTATTACGGCGACACCGGGCGTTATCCCGATTCCCTCGAGCAACTGGTGGAGCAGCGCTACCTGCGCAACTCGCCGATGGACCCGATCGCCGAGCGCAAGGATCTGTGGGTCATGGTCGCACCGCCGGACGGCGTACCCGGCGGGGTCGCCGATATCAAAAGCGGAGCCACAGGGAGGGCGCGGGATGGCAGCCTCTATTCCGAGTGGTAAGCCGTTCGGCGAGGGCGGTTTCACTTACCTGGGCGTGCTGTTCCTGATCATGCTGATGGGCATGGGCCTGGCCAGTGCAGGCGAGTTGTGGTCGACCGCTTCGCGCCGGGATCGTGAACGCCAGCTGCTCTGGGTCGGTACGCAATACGCCCAGGCATTGCGCAGCTATTACCGCAGTTCGCCAGGGCTGGCGCAGTATCCGAAAAACCTCGAAGACCTGTTGCAGGACGAGCGTTTTCCCAACCCGAAACACCATATTCGGCAGCTGTATCCGGACCCGATCAGCGGTGGTGAATGGATCTTGATGCGTGGTTTCGACGGGCGCATCACCGGCCTCAACAGCGCCTCCACGGACAAGCCGCTGAAGCAGGCGGATTTCCCCGCGCAGTGGTCGGACTTCACCGGCATGGCCAGTTACAGGGACTGGCAGTTCGTGGCCGAGAAATCCTTCCTCGATGGCACATCCGGGTCTGCCAAAGGCCAGTCGAAATTGCCCCAGGCGTTACAGCCATGAACAGATTCTGTTGGGTCGTGATCCTGATGCTGACGTCCGCTGCCGCTGCGGCCGGCGAAGAGGACGAAATGATGGGGTTCATCGTCGATGACACGATCTCGCACATCGGCCACGACTTTTACTACTCATTCAGTGAACGCCTGCGCGCCACCAGCCCGATGGATTTCAACCTGGTGGTGCGCGAACGACCTTCGGCGCGCTGGGGCGCCCTGGTCACCGTGGAATATCAGCAGCGTCTGGTTTACCGGCGTTTTCTGCCGCCGAACACCGTGGAACTCAAGGACGAGGCCTATGACGCCGCCGACTGGGTTCGCGGGCAGATCGTCCAGCGCAAGCTGGAAGCCATGTTGCAGGACACAACGGACCTTGAGAGGGACGAGTTATGAAAACAAAAACGTTCTCGCAGCGCCCCGGGCTTTCATGGGCAGGCCTGTGCCTGTTCGGGCTCGGCAGTTGTGTGGTCCAGGCCACGGAGCTGGTCTATACGCCCATCAACCCGTCGTTTGGCGGCAACCCGTTGAACGGGACCTGGCTGCTCAACAACGCTCAGGCCCAGAACGACTATGACGATCCCGACTTGAAAAAACGCACCGCCGCGGCCGGTACTTCGGCGCTGGAGCGGTTCACCAGTCAGTTGCAGTCGCGGTTGCTCGGGCAGTTGCTGGACAACATTTCCGCGGGCAACACCGGGAGCCTGACCACCGACGCTTTTATCGTCAACGTCGTCGATGATTCCGGGCAGTTGACCATCGTCGTGACTGACCGAGCGACCGGTGAAATCTCGGAGATCCAGGTGAGCGGCCTGGCCCCTTGACGGGATCGGGTTGATGGGGAGGGAAGGACATGAAAAGAATAATGGTGCTGGGGCTGATGTTGGCGATGTTGCAAGGGTGCAGTCTGCGCGAGCCGATCGGGGCTGAGCAGGACACCGAAACACCGACGCTGACCCCGAGGGCGTCAACCTACTACGACTTGATCAATATGCCGCGACCCAAGGGCCGGTTGATGGCGGTGGTGTACGGTTTCAGGGATCAGACCGGCCAGTACAAACCGACGCCGGCCAGCTCGTTTTCCACCAGCGTAACCCAGGGGGCGGCGAGCATGCTGATGGATGCGTTGCAGGCCAGTGGCTGGTTTGTGGTGCTGGAGCGGGAAGGGCTGCAGAACCTGCTGACCGAACGCAAGATCATTCGCGCCTCGCAGAAAAAACCGAATACGCCGCTGAATATCCAGGGTGAACTACCGCCGTTGCAAGCCGCGAACATGATGCTTGAGGGCGGGATTATTGCGTACGACACCAATGTGAAAAGTGGCGGGGAAGGGGCGCGTTACCTGGGTATCGATATTTCCCGGGAGTATCGGGTGGATCAGGTCACGGTGAACCTGCGGGCGGTGGATGTGCGCAGTGGGCAGGTGCTGGCCAATGTGATGACCAGCAAAACAATTTACTCCGTGGGCCGTAGTGCCGGGGTGTTCAAGTTTATCGAGTTCAAGAAGTTGCTTGAGGCGGAGGTCGGGTATACCACCAACGAGCCGGCGCAGTTGTGTGTGTTGTCGGCGATCGAGGCGGCGGTGGGGCATCTGTTGGCGCAGGGGATCGAGCGGCGTTTGTGGCAGGTGGCGGGGGATAATTCGCCTCAGAGCAGTGAGACGCTCGATCGTTACCTGACCCAGAACAAGGTGCCTGAAGAGGAGTGAACCGAGGCGGCCTTCGGGCCGACCTGGTTCTTGCTGATGTACCCGGACCCCCTGTAGGAGCTGGCTTGCTAGCGATGGCTGAGCGTCAGGCGGCTTGTTTTTTGATGGTGTACATATCCATTCCTGTGGTCATGGCTACCAATGGTTCCGCCCTTACGGCGGGTTACTTGGAAAAGCGCCAAGTAACCAAGCGCCAGCGCCCCTGACGTACGGTGGCTCGCTCCGGTCCTGCTCCGTGGGCCCGCCGCCATCGGCCATCCATGGCCGGGGGCGGCTAACCCGGCATCCTTGCCGGGTTGCCCACTGCGCAGAACCTGCGCTCGGCCTTCCGACGGGGCAGATCAAGATCAAAAGCCAGATCAAAAGCCAAAGCGAGGCGGCCTGGTAGCCGACCTGATGTTCGTCAGATCATCGGGGGTGTACACACACCAGTGTCATGCCCGTCAACAATCCCCTGTGGGAGCGGCGGTGCGACGATTCGACTTGCTCGCGAATGCGGACTGACATTCAGCATTGATGTCGACTGACTGGACGGGGCAGATCAGGATCAAAAGCCAGATCAAAAGCCAAAGCGAGGCGGCCTGATAGCCGACCTGAAGTCTGTCAAAGCCATCGGCGTTAAACACCAATCTCATGCCCACCAAAAATCCCCTGTGGGAGCTGGCTTGCCAGCGATGGTCGTTAACGATGACGCGTGTTGTCTGAAGGAACGCGATGTCTGGGCATCCATCGCTAGCAAGCCAGCTCCTACAAGGACCGGCGCGCCCTGCAAACATCAGGGAAAAAAAACCGCGTCCTCTTCAAGGGCCGCGGTTTTTTTTATACCCCTGCAATTACTGCTGCAACACCGTCGCCCGGTTATCCATACCCACTTGTTGAATGGTCGCCATCTGCGTCACGCCACTCTGATCCACATTGGCAATGTTCCCGGTACCGCCCTGGGTCACATACGCCACGTTCATCGTGTCAGCCTGTTTCACAGTGATCTGGTTATCGTTGCCCCACTGGCTGGTAGAGGCCAGGTTGCCGGTGCCGGACTGGTCGAACGCGGTGCTGTTGTTCATGCCGGTGCTGCTGCCCTCGACCAGGTTGGCGGTGCCGCGCTGGTCGGCGATGAGGACGTTGTCGCTGCCGTTCTGGTCGAAGTACAGCTCGTTGTAGCTTTCGGCCTGGCTGACGGTGGTTTTGTTGCCGGTGCCGGTCTGGTGGGTGGTCATGATGTGGCCGACGCCGTCCTGGGTGAAGTTGGCAATGTTTTCCTTGCCGTTCTGGGTGATGGTTGCGCTCTGGTTGCTACCGAACTGGCCACCTTTTTGCGGACCTTTCCAGTTGCTGGCGTAGACCTTGTTGTCGCTACCCACCGAAGTGGCGGTGAGTGAATGGCCTTCGCCGGTCTGGTAGGTGAAGTGCGTGTTGCCCGTGCCTGTCTGGTACAGCGCGATGGTCGAGCCAGTGGATTCGAACTGATCGGCGTAGATCGCGTTGAGGTCGCCAACCTGAAACACGTGTGCGGTGTTGTTTTCGCCGAAGCTCTGGTCGACCACGGTTTCGTTGGTCAGGCCGGTCTGGTTGACGGTGGCACCGCTGCCGACTTGTCCGTCCTGCCAGATTTCAGTGCCGTTACCGTCGCCGAGCTGGTTGATGGTCAGGTTGCCGCCGTCGCCATTGCGCTGGTCGCCGTAGGCATAGTTGCTGGTGCCTGTCTGGTTGATGTCGATCCGGCCGCCCATGTGGTTGATCTGTTCGGCGGTGGCGTAGTTAGTGGTGCCGTACTGGATGATCACCGCGGTGTTGGCGATGCCGGGCTGGATCTGTTCGATGTAGGCTTCATTGCTGTCACCGAACTGGAAGGTTTGCCCGGTCGTGCCGTCCTGGCTGTCCTGATAGACGAATGAGAAGTTGCCGGTGCCTTGCTGTTGTTGCAGCACTTCACCGCCCCCTGCGCCGATCGACTGGCTGGCGTGGCTGGTGTTGAAACTGCCGGTCTGTTGCTGGGTGATGGTGCTGTTGTTTTCGAACAATTGCTCGGCATAACCGGCGTTGTAATCGCCCACCTGGTTCTGGTCGATGGTGCTGGTGGCCGTGTCCTGCTTGGCGGCCGCGTCGTTGCCCTGGCCGAGTTGCTGCTGTGTGGCGGTGCTGAAGGGGGCCAGGGTCTGCTTCACGTCGGCGACGTTGGCGGTGCCGGTCTGGTCCTGGGTTGAAAGGCTGTCGTTGGCCAACGCCTGGGCACTGACAATGACCAGGATGGCGGCGGTGAGGGGCGTCAGTTTGAACATGGTGAAACCTCCATGTGTTGCAGTGCTTTAGCGGTATTGTTTGACCGAAACGCTCATGCCGTTTCCCGACTGGCTCACGGCGCTGGTAAGCCCCGTGCCGGCCTGGTCGATGCTGGCGTCGTTGTTGTTGCCGTTCTGGGAAATCTGCGCGCGGTTCTGGCTGCCGGTCTGCGTGATCGAGGCGGAGTTGCCGGAACCTTGCTGATTGATCATCGCCATCAGGTCGCTGCCTTGTTGCAGGATGTAGGCTTCCTGATTGCTCCCCGACTGGACGATGGTGCCGAGCAACGACTGGCCGTTCTGTTGCAGCAGCGCCACGTTGGCCTGGCCGTTCTGGTCGATCAGCGCGTGCTGGCCAATCGGCGGTGGCAACTCGCCGAGGTCGGTGCCGGGGCCCAGGTCGTCGTTCTCCATCAGGTCGTCGGCGCGCACGCCCGCGCTGCTGCAGAGCAGAAGCAGGCAGAGCAGGGTGGCGATCGACGTTCGCATCGTGTTGTCCTTTGGGCAGAGGCCCGCCCCATCAACCGTGCGGTCGATGGGGCGAGGGCTCAGTTCGAAACCACCGACACCGTGCGCACGGTGCCTTGGGACGAGTTGATGGTGGCGGTCGGGTTCGCCGACGGAATCACCGTGGTGGTGTTGTTCACCGTCAACCGCCAGCGACCGGTCACCGGCACCGTGGCGGTGCCCAGGGTCGCCAACCCGGTCGGGGTGCTGACCCGGACGGTGATGGTGTTGCCGGTGGTCACCGATGAGGTGCCCGCAAAGTCCCAGGTGAAGCGGTTATTGGAACGTGCCGACACCGTAGCCGTGGTCACCGTGAAGGTTTCTGCCGGTGGCCGGGGCGAGACTTGCACGGTGACCGTCGCCGGTGCCGTCGACACGGCGCCCAGGCTGTCTCGGGCGAGGTAGGTGAAGGTCGTGGTGAACGCCGTCGTGACTGTGGCCGGTGGGGTGTAGGTGATCACCGTGCCGTTGCTGCTGACGGTACCGCGACCCGCCGCTGGCTGGGTGAAACTGGCGATGGCCAGCGGCACGTTGCCTTCCGGATCGGTGTCGTTGAGCAGCACATTGATCGGCACCGCCACGCCCAGCGTTGCGATGCTGTCCGCGACAGCCACGGGTGGCCGGTTAGGCACCACGGTGATGGTCACGGTCGCCGGGGTTGCCGAGGCCAGGCCTTTGACGTCTTGAGCCTTGTAGGTGAAGGTCGTGGTCAGCGGCACCGTGACCACGGCTGGCGGTGTGTAGACCACGGCGGTCGAACCGCTCAACGCCACGGTGCCTTGCCCGGTGGCCGGTTGGGTCAGCGCGGTGATGCTCAACGGTACGTTGCCGTCCGGGTCACTATCGTTGGCCAGCAGGTTGAGGGTCAGCGGCACCCCGAAGATGGTACTGCCGGTGTCGGCAACGGCCAGCGGCGGCTGGTTCTCTCCGCTGTTCGGTGCCGTTCCGACCACCACAACCGGTTCGGTGTCACTGCCGCCCGCAGCGGACTTGACCGTGACGCTGGCCGGTGGCTGTGGCAGGTCGGTGACAGTCAGGCGTTGCAGGGTGCCGGACTTGGACAGACGTCCGTAACCCTGAGCGACCATGTCCGGCACTGTCACTTCATCCGTGGAAGTGGCCTCGATCAGCAGGCTCTGATTGCTGAAGTTGTAGCGAGCGGTCTGGATTTTCACCAGGTCAGTGACCTTGCTCGACACCGCCGTGGGGCGAGTGGTGCCCGTCGGGTTGGTGGCGGTGAGCACGACAACCGAAGGCACCGTGCCGGTGATCAGATGCTGGCCGAAGAACAGCCCGTTGTTGTCGCCCACCAGGTTGGTCTGGCACGGCGAAAGCGGTGGCCCGGGAACCAGCGCAACGGTTTCTCGGAAGCACAGCGTCGAGCTGTTGTCCGCTTTGCCAAAGACTTCGATCCGGGTGCTGCTGCCGGTGCCGGAGGGAATGCGCCGGTAGGTGGCACGGTCCATTTCCACATGGGTTTGCGCACGGTTGTCGAGGACTTTGCCGGCGAGGGTGAAGAGGTTGGTCTGAATGGTCCCCGCCGGCCCGGTGATGCGCACGAAGTTGGTGTTGTTCGGGCTGCCGGTGACGGCTTCGGTAAGGTTCGGGTCGCCGACGAAGGTTTCGACGGTGCCGGTGTCCGGGTTCACCTCGGTGTAAGGGCCGTTGACGCTGCGCAGGAATGGCCCGATGGCACCGCTCAGGGCGCCGCTGAAATTGCCCGGCGCGCCGATGCCGACATCTTTGGTGATGTTGATCGCACGCCGGCCCGGCGTGGTGACGTTGACCGTTTCCACGCCATAGGGGTGGGTGATGGTGTAAGTCCCGGCGGTGGGCACGTTCACCCGGATGCGAATCCGCGCGAAGCTTTGCTGATCGCCATCGATGGGGTTTTCCGAGGCGAATGCCGCTTCGATCCCGGCCACGTAGACGTCCATGCCATAGCCGGCGGCGTTGTTGGCGATGGAGGTTTCGGCGAGGAACCAGAAGGCTTCCGGCGGCCAGTTATCCGGGAACACCATCGGCTGGCTGTCGTCGTAGATGCCGGGTTCCGGCAGCAGGGTGCACATGTAGGATGGCGGCACCGTGACCGGTACTCGGGAGCTCGTGGCCCGGGACTGACACAGCTCCATCGACAGCTGATTATTGTCTTGATACCACATGGGGAATTTCCCCGTGGCGAAGGTGTAGGGGCCAGGGTCGACGGCGGCGAGTTGCGCATACGCGCTGCCGGACAACGATAGAGTCAGCCCGAGGGCGTTGAGCGCCAGGCGCGGCCAATTGTTCATGATGCCTCCTGATGAGGATCTGGGCATGTGAGCGTTCATTGCACGATGACCACTTCTTCGGTATCGCTGCCGCCATTGGATGACGTCACCCGAACCTTGGCCGGTGGAATCGGGGAGATCCCGGTCGCGAGGGTTTTCACTGCGCCGTCGCCACTGAGCGCGCCGATGGCAGCGCCGGTGCCTGAGGTGGCGGTCAGCACTGGCGGCGAAGTTTCGTCGCTGGTGGAGGCCACGACCGTTATTTGCCCGGTGCTCAGGCTGTACTCGGCGCGCTGGATCACCACCAGGTCGGTCAATGGCATGGGCAAGGTGGTCGGTGTGCTGGTGGGGATGGCCAGGTGGTTGTCGGCGGTCACCTGCAAGGTGCCTGGCAAGCTCGGGTTGGTCGACGACTGCGCGTACCAGTTGCCGGTGGTGTTGGCTTCGCGCAGGTTCAGCACCGGGTTGTTGCTGTCCAGGGTGACGGTGGCGGGAGGCGGCGGAGCCATGACGAATACATCCTGCTGCGCCACCGGTGCGCTGTCGCCGGCATGTCGCGAATAGGTGCTGCGCTGGGGGATCATCGGCGTCGGCCGGATCACGCTCGACAATTTGCCCGAGACGGCGAATACCGTGGTCCGCAGGTCCAGGCCTCCTGGCCCTTCGATACGGAGGAAGTTGGTGTTGAACGGGCTGCCGGTGACGGCTTCTTCGAGGTTCGGATCGCCGATGAAGGTTTCCGCCTGACCGGTGACCGGGTTGGTTTCGGTGTAGGGGCCGTTGACGCTGCGCAGAAAGGGGCCGACATCACCTTTGAGGGCGCCGTCGTAGGTCTTCG
This sequence comes from Pseudomonas sp. SJZ080, assembly GCF_007828295.1. Classification (NCBI taxonomy): domain Bacteria; kingdom Pseudomonadati; phylum Pseudomonadota; class Gammaproteobacteria; order Pseudomonadales; family Pseudomonadaceae; genus Pseudomonas; species Pseudomonas sp. SJZ080. The sequence continues at coordinate 23,841 of NZ_VIUK01000023.1, read as the reverse complement.
GCGTACCAATGCCGATGTCCCGTGTCATGTTGATCGCGCGCCGACCGGGCGTGTCGACGTTGAACACATCGACACCGTAGGGATGGGTGATGACGTAGGTGCCGGCGATGGGCACATCGACACGAATGCGCACCCGGGCGAAGCTGACCTGGTCGCCGTCAATCGGCTCTTCGGCGGCGAAGGCGGCTTCGATGGCCGAGCCATAGGCCAGGTCGATGCCCCTGGCCGCATCGACGATCGTACCGTCGACGGTGAACCAGAACGCTTCATCGGGAAAGTTGGTCGGGAAGACGATCGGTTGCGCGTCGTCGAACACCCCCGGCGTCGGCAGCAGGTTGCACATGTAGGTCGGTGCGCCCGGAGCGCTGGGCACCCGTGAACTGACGGCCTTGGACAAACAAAGATCGAGGGTTCGACCATGCGTGTCCTGATACCAGGCAGCGAAAGATCCGTTGGCGGGCAAGTAAGGCCCCGGATCGACAGCAAACAGCGCCGCCTGGGCGAAGCCTTGGGCCAGAGCGGACACGACCAGGGCGATCGCGGTTTTGGACAGTAAAGGGTGCATGAGTATTCCCTCTATCAGAGACCTGCCCCGTGGGGAGGGGTCAGTTGACGGGGAGGGTCGGCAACTTCCATACCAATCTCGGAAAACGGCCGTCAGAGGCCCGGAATCAGGGCTTGTTACGCTCTCGAGGCGCTGGAATGCCGGTCTGGCATCAGGGCCACTGTCCCCAGATTTGGGGGGGGGGATGGAACGTTGGGGAAGTGCGGACCCGGGGCCGGGCAAACCGCCATGGGTGGGCTATAACCAATGGGGGGAACCGCCGGGATGTGCGCCCATGAACTTGCCTACGCAATTGCTCCAGTCCGAGGAGGGCACACGCCTGAACTCGCGCAAGCAGCCGTTCAACCTTCTGCGCTGGTTTTCGCTCATCAGCATGGGAGTGATCGGCACTGTGGCGGTGGCGCTGGGCGCGGTGTCCACGCGGTTTGTGATTACCGAGAGCGTACAGCGCGATGCGATGTTGACCTCGCAGTTCATTCAGACGATCGCTTCCGCCGAAATGCGTCATGTGTCGATTCCGAATGTGCGGACCATGGGCGAGCTGCTGGACCCGCGCAAAGACCGGGACTTCCCGGACGTCGACCCGATGGACCGCGCCAGTGTCCGGGGCGAATTTCTCGACCATATCGAGCACCTGCCAGACGTGATCCTGGCCAACATTTATGCGCCCGATCGCATGGTGGTCTGGTCGACAAACCCGGCATTGATGGGAACCACCATCCAGGCTGACGAAGACCTGGAGCAGGCGTTTGCCTCCAGGAAACCGGTGTCGACCAGCTACCACAATGTCGACAAGACACGCATGGAACAGAAGTTCATATCGCCACCGGATTTCATCTTCATCGAAAACTACATTCCGCTGTTCGATGCCGATGGCAAGAACGTCACCGCGATGGTGGAGATCTACAAGGAACCCAAGGACCTGATCAACCGTATGGAGCGCGGCCTGGTGTTGATCTGGCTGGCCACCGCACTGGGCGGCGGGCTGATTTATCTGGGGCTTTACTGGATCGTGCGCCGGGCGGCAAATCTGCTGGCGGAGCAACAAAAGCAATTGATTACCAACGAGACGTTCGTTGCCCTGGGTGAGATGTCATCGGCGGTGGCCCACAGTTTGCGTAACCCGCTGGCGACCATTCGTTCAAGCGCCGAGCTGGCGCTGGAGTTCGACAGCGGCCCGGCGCACAAAAACATCACCGACATCATCGGTCAGGCGGATCGCATGTCGAAATGGGTAAGGGAACTGCTGCAATCCTTGCGCCCGCTGCATGATGAGTCTGAACCGGTGAACCTGGTGGCGGCGTTGCACGACAGCCTCATGGCGTTCGAACAGCAGATCGCCAATGCCGAGGTTCACGTGGTGTTTGAGCCGAAGGACGCGCCGATGGTCCTGAGCCAGTCAATACAGTTGTCGCAAATCCTCAGCAGTTTGCTGGCCAATGCGCTGGAAGCCATGGACAAGGGCGGCACCCTGACCATCACTCTGGAAACCACTGATGCCCGAGGCGTCAGCGTGGTGCTGAGAGACACGGGCAAAGGCATGAGCGAGGAACAACGCAGCCTGGCCTTCCGGCCGTTTTTCACCACCAAGCAAGGCGGGCTGGGCGTCGGGCTGGTGCTGGTCAAACGAATCATGGAACGCTACGGCGGTGCCGTGAGCCTGGAAAGTTGCGAGGGCGAGGGCACGTGCGCACGCCTGTCGTTCAAGCGGATTCCCTGAAACGGGGATGAACTTTCCCCGGTAACGGGTGTCATTCCCCAGTCTTTTGTTCGGACATGGCAAATTGATGTTGATAAGCCATTGTTTCGCAGGGAATTAATCTTTCGCATAAAACCGTTACAAGTCTGGCGAGCTCCTTGCAAAACCCCCATTACCCCCTTCACATCTTCGAGGCGGCTGGTGATGGACAGAAAAGCGCGGCACCCCTGCAAATGGCTTGGCCTTCTGGCGCCCCTGAGCGTCCTGCTCGCAACGATGCTCGGCACAACGAGCCTGCGCGCCGGCCCGATCGACGACGAAGGACAGCCCGGACCGACCGACCCTTCGGCGTACCACGACGAACCGGCTGACCGACAGGGGGCCTTGGACGCCATTTTGACCATGCCACCGGCCAACCTGGATTCCTTCGATTTGCCGGGGGGCGTCAAAGGCACCCGTGACACCCCGCTCAAGGAAAACATCCTGCCGCCGGCGGTGCAGACCAGCTTCAATTACCCCACCAACGGAAAACCCAGTCCGCTGTACGGTGCTCTGCCGTTCACTCAGCAGTTGCTGCTGTTCGAAGAATTCGGTCTGGAAAAACTCGACCCCACCACCCCGGCGGCGCCGTTGCCGTTTCCACCGGCCGCCATTGGTCCGCTGCCGCAACAGGATCCCACCAGCGTCGCTCGCAGTGCCCCACCGAGCGCGGCGCTCGACGCTTTCATGCGGCAACCGGGGCTGACTCCGTTCCCCAGTCATTATTCCAACGTGGTCGACCGCAACCCTTGGCAGAAGCAGATCGAATTTTTCCTCAACCGCCGTATCGGTTCGTCGGCTGAAGGCCGTCCACCAGGAAAAGGCTGGTCGCACCAGCGCTGGAACGAGTTTTACCCGCAGATGGCCTACAAGACTGTGCAAACCGGCGCACGAGTGAATACCGGCTTGCGTGACAGTCGTCAGATGCACCGCTATGCCATGGGCGAGTTTGGCCCTGGCGGCCTCTATTACAACGTGGCTGGCCTGCCGGCGACCGCAGGCACCGCCAAAGGCGTCAATGCGCGTTTTCACCCGAAAATGCCGGTGCAGAACCACAACGCGGTCTGGACCTTCGACGGCACCTTCCCGCCCAAGTTACTCATGGTGCGTTACGGACAACCCGTGTTGATGCGCCATTACAACGGCTTGCCGATCGACCCGTCAGCGAACATGGGGTTTGGTCTGCACACCCTTTCCACCCACGAACACAACGGTCATCAACCGGCGGAAAGCGATGGTTATGCCAGCGCATTTTTCTTCCCCGGGCAATTCTACGACTACCGCTGGCCGATCCAGCTGGCCGGTTACGACAGCATCAACACCAAGGCTGAGGATCCGCGTGCAGCTTTTCCGTGCTCGCCGGGCGAAACCCTGTGGACCAACGACCTCACCCCCAGCCGCAAGACCTGCGACAACGGCACGATCAAGATCCGCGGCGACTGGCGCGAAACCATGAGCAGCCATTGGTTTCACGACCACATGCTCGATTTCACCGCGCAGAACGTCTACAAGGGCAACGCGGCAATGATGAACTACTACAGCGCCCTGGACCGTGGCAATGAATCGGTGAATGACGGCGTCAACCTGCGTTTACCAAGTGGCAATGCCCTGCCTTGGGGTAACCGCGACTACGACGTCAACCTCGTGTTTGCCGACAAGGCGTGGGATAAAAACGGTCAACTGTGGTTCAACCCGTTCAATACCGACGGCTTCCTCGGTGATCAGGTGCTGGTCAACTGGCAGTGGAAACCGGTCCTGGATGTGCGCGCCCGCAGCTATCGGTTACGCATGCTCAATGGCTCAGTGTCGCGCTACTTCAAACTGGCGCTGGTGCGCGAAATCAAGGGCACCGGCGGCGAGTTTCCGGGGCCTGTCGGGTCGGGCGTGTCGTATGCTCGCGTGCCGTTCCACATGATTGCCAACGACGGCAATATCATGGAGCACAGCGTGCCGTTCGACGGCACCATGGACCTGGATGCCGACGGCGATATGAAGAATCACAACGCGATCCTGCCCACCATGGGCATCGCCGAGCGTTTCGACATCATCGTCAACTTCGCGAAAAACGGGGTCAAGGCGGGCGACAAGCTGTTCTTCGTCAACCTGCTGGTGCATGAAGACGGCAAGGGCCCGGAAGAGCCCGTCTCCCTGGCTGACGTGCTGTCCGAGAAATACAAGGCGATCATCAAGCAAACCAGCAAGGGGCCGAAGTGGGAAGACGGTGACCCGGCGGTAGGCAAGGTGTTGCAGTTCAACGTCAAGGCTTACACCGGTCAGGACCTGGCCATGGACCCGGCTGCCTATGAACCGGCCAAACCGGGCAAGGCTGAAGGCCTGGTGATGATCCCGCTGAAACTTCACCGCGATAATCTGGCCGACAAGGCGCTGCTGGCCAAGGCCCGTCACCGCACCTTCACCTTCGGTCGTTCCGACGGCACTGATCTGGCGCCGTGGACAATCAAGACCGACGGCGGTTTCGGTTTCAGCATGGACCCCCGTCGCCTGAACGTCTCGACCAAACTGGCCTCCGGCCCGACCGATGCCGGCATCAGCGGTTTCGGTACCCTGGAAGTGTGGAACATCAAGCTCGGCGGCGAGGGCTGGAGCCATCCGGTGCATGTGCACTTCGAGGAGGGGATCATCCTCAGTCGCGGCGGCAAGCTACCACCGGAATGGGAAAAATGGGCACGCAAGGACGTGTACCGCATCGGCCCGGAAAAGGACGGCCTGGACAGCGTGGAAATTGCGATCCACTTCCGCGAATTCGCCGGGACGTACATGGAACACTGCCACAACACTCAACATGAGGACAATTCCATGTTGTTGCGTTGGGACGTTGAGAAACCGGGGCAACTGCAATTGATGCCGGTTCCGCTGCCGAGTTGGGATGGCGTGCGCTACGTGAACTCGGCCGCGCTGCCAACCTTCCGCACCGGCGATGGCTACGGCCCTCAAGCGGTGATGAAACCATGATCCGAAGGGGAGCCGACATGACACTGCACACGCCGCGCTCCCGTGCGTTGGGCATGCACCTGATTCTGGTACTGGTGACGTTTCTGCTGGCCAGTCAGGTGCTGCACGCTCATGACGGAGTACTGGCGCCGACGGAATCGGCGACACCCTGGGGCGGTGATTACTTCCCCAACACCTTGCTGACCAACCAGGACGGTCGGCAGGTGCGTTTTTTCGATGACCTGATCAAGGGCAAAGTGGTGGTGATCAACTTCATCTTCACCACGTGCAGCGACTCCTGCCCGCTGGAAACCGCGCGCCTGCGCCAGGTGCAACAATTGCTGGGGCCCCGGGTTGGCCAGGACATTTTTTTCTACTCGATCAGCATCGACCCGTTGAGCGATACACCCGAAGTGCTCAAGGCCTACGCCCAAAAGTTCAAGGTCGGACCGGGCTGGCAGTTTCTCACCGGCGAATTCGAGGCCGTCACCGATTTGCGCAAAAAACTCGGGCTGTTCATCGAAGGCGTCGACAACGGCCGCAACAAGGACCACAACCTGAGCCTGATCGTGGGCAATCAGGGCACTGGTCGCTGGATGAAAGCCTCGCCGTTCGAGAACCCGTGGATCCTCGCCGATCAGTTGGCCAATACCTTGCAGAACTGGAAGCAACCCAGCATTGAAGAGAATTATGCCGATGCGCCCGAGATCCGCCCGCCGAGCAACGGCGAAGAGTTGTTCCGCACCCGTTGTGCTTCGTGTCACAGCCTCGGGCCGCAAGACGGGCAGGGCATCGGCATGCGCAACATCGGCCCGGACCTGATCGGCGTGACCCGCCTGCGGGATCCCGCCTGGCTCAATCGCTGGATCCGCGAACCGGATCGCATGCTCGCCGAAAAGGACCCGATTGCGCTGGAGCTGTTTCAACGCTTTGACAGGATCCCAATGCCAAACCTTCGCCTGGATGAGCGCTCGGCACAGTCCATCGTCGAATTTTTGCAGGAGGAAACCGATCGTCAACAACCGTTGCAGGCCGCGCAGGTGCCATAGCAGCTAATTACTGTTATCGAGCCGTCAGGCGCGATCAATGCCACCTACACTGATTCGAAATGCCGCTGAAAAGGCTACATGCCAGCCACCAGGACCCGTCCATGCAGATACTCGAACAACCCAAGTTACCTGCACCGCCGAACACGCCGCCGAACACGCTGGCGGGAGATGCGGGCTGGCGGGGCCGCTTCAATCTGCTGCGCTGGTTTTCCATCGGCAGCTTTTTGATCATCGCCGCCGTGGCGTTGGGGCTGGGCTACATTTCCACGCGTTTCGTAGTCGAGGAGAGCATCGAACGCGATTCCATGCTGACCGCGCAATTCGTTCAGGCCATCGGTGACGCCGAAATCCGCCACGCATCGATCACCCCGAACAGAACCATGGGCGAAATGCTCGACCCGCGTCAGGACAACGCCTACCCCGATGTCAATCCGGGTGCCCGTGCCGCCTCGCGCAACGAGTTTCTCGATCATGTGGAACATCTGCCGGACGTCCTGCTGGCCACGGTGTACGCCCTGGATCGTACCGTGGTGTGGTCGACCAACCCGGAGTTGATCGGTGTGCGCATTGAAGATGATGAGGAGCTGGACGAGTCTTTCGCGATGAAGGAAGCCGTGTCCACCAGCTACCACGAGATCGATGAAGAACGACCCGAGCAGAAACTGCTGCGCGAGCCGGAGTATCTGTTCATCGAAAACTATATTCCGATGTTCAATGCCGACAAGACCAAGGTCATCGCCATGGTCGAGGTCTACAAGGAGCCGGTTGATCTGGTTGCGCGCATCCAGCGCGGTTTCAAGTCGATATGGGTGGCGACCGTGCTTGGCGGTGTCGTCATCTACCTTGGGCTGTTCTGGATTGTGCAGCGTGCGGCCAAGCTGCTCGAGAGCCAGCAGAAACAGCTGATCGCCAACGAAACCTTCGTGGCTCTGGGGGAAATGTCCTCGGCGGTTGCCCACAGCTTGCGTAACCCGCTGGCAAACATCCGCTCCAGCGCCGAACTGGCCCAGGAGATCGCCAGCCAGAGCTCGCAGAAAAACATCGGCGACATCATCAGTCAGGTTGATCGCATGTCGCGCTGGGTTCGCGAGCTGCTGGTGTCGTTGCGGCCGATGACTGACGAGTATGAAACAGTGGATCTGGTGCTCGCCATTGACGACACCCTGAGTGCCTTCGACGCGCTGATCAACCGCTCCAATGTCGACGTTCGCTTCACCCCCAACGCCTGCCCGCCGGTCGTCAGCCAGCAGGTGTTGCTGACGCAGATTCTCAACAGCCTGTTTGCCAACGCCCTGGAAGCCATGCCCAAGGGCGGTGTGCTGAGCATCGAGATTGAGTCGCCGCAAGCCGGGCATGTGCGCATGACCCTGAGCGATACCGGCAAGGGCATGACCAAACAGCAGCAGCAAATGGTCTTCAAACCGTTTTTCACCACCAAACAAGGCGGATTGGGCGTCGGCCTGGCCCTGGTCAAACGAATAATGGAACGCTTCGAGGGCTCGGTCGAACTGGCCAGTCAGGAGCGGCAAGGAACTCGCGTCAGTCTTAACTTTAAAGTGGCAACGGGAGGGGAATATGGGGCAGAGCATTCTGCTGGTCGAGGATGATGAACTCCTTGCCGAGAACATTCAGACCTATCTTGAGCTCAAGGACTTCGATGTCACGGTCTGCCACTCGGCTGAAGAGGCGCTGGAGCAAATGCGCATGTTCGCCCCGGACGTGGTATTGACCGACAACTCGCTACCGGGCATGAGCGGTCACAATCTGATCCAGAAGCTGCGCATCAGCGCGCCGGAGCTGAAAGTGATCATGATGACCGGCTATGGCAATGTCGAAGACGCCGTGGTGGCGATGAAAGAGGGCGCGTTTCATTACGTCACCAAGCCGGTGGCGCTGCCAGAACTCAAGCTGTTGCTGGACAAGGCCCTGGCTACCGACCGGATGGAGCGAACGCTGTCGTTCTATCAGGAACGCGAAGCGCAGAAATCGGGGGTGCAGGCGTTGATCGGCGAATCGGGGCCTATGCTCTATCTCAAAGGCACTATTGCGCAGTTGCTTGACGCCGAGCGCCGGATGGCCAACACCGATCTGCCGCCCGTGCTAGTGGAAGGCGAGACCGGCACCGGCAAGGAGCTGGTGGCCCGCGCGCTGCATTTTGACGGTCCGCGTGCCAAGGGGCCGTTCATTGAATTCAACTGCGCATCGATCCCTTCCAACCTGGTGGAGTCGGAGCTGTTCGGCCATGAGAAGGGCGCGTTCACCGACGCCAAGGACCGTCGCGTTGGCCTGGTCGAAGCGGCCGATGGCGGAACATTGTTTCTTGATGAAGTGGGTGAAATGGACCTGCTGCTGCAGGCCAAACTGCTGAAGCTGATCGAAGACCGGACCATTCGCCGGGTCGGTTCGGTGAAAGAGCGCAAGGTCAATTTGCGGGTGATCAGCGCCACCAACTGTAACCTCGAGCAAATGGTCCAGCAGGGCAAGTTTCGCCGCGACCTGTTTTTCCGCCTGCGGATCATTTCGATCAAGGTGCCGCGCCTGTACGTCCGCGGCGAAGACATCCTGCTACTGGCCCGGCATTTCCTGGCGATCCACGGCAAACGCTATGGCAAACCGAACCTGTATTTCAGCGATCAGGCCGAAGAATTGCTGCTCGGCTATAGCTGGCCGGGCAACGTGCGCGAATTGCGCAACATGCTCGAACAAACCGTGCTGCTGGCCCAGAGCGACACCATCGCCGCCCACCAGTTGAACGTCTGCCTGAGCCTGGTGGATGAACCGCCGGCGATGCCGGAGGCGCAACCACACAGCGAACCACGTCCGGTCTACAACGGCAACGAGTCGATGAACCTGCCGGAAGTGGAACGCGACATGGTGCGCAAGATGCTCGACCGGACCGACTGGAACGTCACTAAATCCGCACGACTGCTGGGCCTGAGCCGCGACATGCTGCGTTACCGGATCGAAAAACTCGGCCTCGCACGCCCGGACAAACGTCAATGGTAAACGGGCGTCGCCAGGCCCTGGCGACTGAGGCAGGCCAGCAGGCATGTGGGGTCGACGACTTCTTCGTTCACGTAGACACCGCGTTCCGGATCGTAGGAGCGGATGAACACCCGGACGGTGGCATCCGCGACCGTCGGCAACCGTGAGTCGGAGAACTCATGCTGGCTGGCGATCGGGATGAAATCCAGAGGAGGTGTCGGGATGTAAGAGCGCGGCGGTACCGTGCTCAGGGTCGGCGGAACGGGGTGGGCGAACGGCTGGTTTTCGCCGTAATAGTTGAACTCGCTGCTGTACTCGGACGTGGGTACAAGGCTGTCTTGCGCGTGAACGCCGTTGGCGGCGGTCAGGCAGAGGGCGAACAACAACGGCAGATGGGTGTGTTTCATGGCAGTACCTGCGAAATCGGTTTTCCCGCATTTCCCCAAGGTCATTAACTATAGCTGCCGGATGTGGGCGATGCCTGGCTTACAAGATTCCAACAAACGCCACGTGGGTTTTTCAATAACGCTGATCTAGACTCGGCCGGTCTGATAAAACCCGAGTTCTGGAGTGTGCAATGGAAATGCCGTCAAAAGAAAAGGCCATCGCCAGCAACCGCGATGCCTGGAATGACTCCGCCCGACACCACAAAGACAATCCTGAATGGCCCTCGCTTCTGACGGCGGTCACTCAAGGCGATTTTTGCTGCATCGACGACACCTTGCGCGGTGTGCTGGAACAGGTCGGCGTAGACGGCAAGGACGTTGTGCAATTGGGCTGTAACAACGGTCGTGAAAGTCTTTCACTGTTTGCATTGGGTGCCCGCAGCGTCGTGGGTGTTGATCAGTCCGAGGCGTTTCTCGATCAGGCGCGGGAGCTGGCGACGCGTTCGCCGCACGCACCTGAATTCATCGAGGCCGACATCCACCATCTGCCGAGGGAACTGCATGAGCGGTTCGATGTGGCGCTGATCACCATCGGCGTCCTGAACTGGATGCCGGACATCGGCGAATTTTTCCGCCACGTCGCACAAACCCTCAAGCCCGGTGGTGCACTGGTGGTGTACGAAACCCACCCGTTTCTGGAAATGTTCGACCCCGAAGCCGCCGACCCGTATGGCTTGGCCAGTTCATACTTTCGCAGCGAGCCATTCGTGCAGGATCAACCGATCGTCTACGAAGGCAAGGTCGAGCAGCCCGCCGCGACGTCCTACTGGTTCGTCCACACGCTGGGCGAGATCTTCACTGGCGCCATCGAGGCGGGATTGCAGATCAGCCACTTCAAGGAGTATCCGCATTCCAATCGTGAGGAGCTTTATGACCGCTATCAGAAGCAAGCGGCGCAGTTACCGTTGTGTTTTACATGGGTGGGGGTGAAGCGCTGAGACCGAGTCGGCTCCTGCAAAAATCAACAACACCGCTGTACCTGTAGGAGCGTGGCTTGCCCGCGAAGAGGCCGGCCCATTCACCGCACATGCAAAGGTCTTCACCACCGCGCCCAATCACCTGATCACCTTTCCAGGATCAGCTCGTCGGCGCAGAAGGACCGCAATCCCCAACGGACAAAACCCATCCCGGCCCGCTATCCTTTGCCCCACGCCCCTCAAACAGGTTCACCCATGCTTCAGGTCCAAGGCGTCTACAAAAGCTACGCCACCCCGCAAGGTCCGTTGCCGGTATTGCAAGGTGTCGATCTGACGCTGAAACCCGGCAGCAGCCTGGCGCTGATGGGCGAGTCGGGCAGCGGCAAAAGCACCTTGCTGCACTTGATCGCGGGGTTGGACAAGGTCGATCGCGGCAGCATCCGCAGTGGTGAACATCAGCTTGAACGGATGAGTGAGGGACAACTGGCGTACTGGCGGCGGACTGAAATCGGTCTGGTGTTCCAGCAGTTCAACCTGATCGGCAGTTTGCGCGTGGAGGACAATCTGGCGTTTCAGGCGCGGTTGGCCGGGCGGCACGATTCGCGCTGGCAGGCGCATCTGGTGCAGCGTCTGGGGTTGGGGGATTTGCTGCGGCGTTATCCGGAGCAGTTGTCCGGCGGTCAACAGCAGCGGGTCGCACTGGGGCGGGCGCTGGCGTCGCAACCCAAACTGCTGCTGGCCGACGAACCCACCGGCAGCCTCGATGAAACCACCAGCGATGAAGTGCTGAAGTTGTTGCTGGAGCTGCTCGACGACAGCCCCACGACGTTGTTGATGGTCACTCACAGCCCAAGAGTGGCGGCGCGACTGGCAGAGAAAGTGGTGTTGCACCGTGGTCGTCTGGCTGGCGCGGACGAGCGCTGAGGTGCGGGTTTTTCGCGAAACGATGCGGGCGCTGCTCAGCCATTGGCGGCAGCACCCGGTGCAGTTTTTCAGTGTGCTGACCGGGCTCTGGCTCGCCACCAGCCTGTTGACCGGCGTGCAGGCGCTGAACAGCCAGGCGCGGGAAAGTTATGCGCGGGCCAGTCAGTTGATCGGCGGCGAACCCCAGGCCAGCCTCAGTGCGCCGGGTGGCGGGACGTTTTCCCAGGCCTTGTTTGTCGAACTTCGCCGTTCAGGTTGGCCAGTGTCGCCGGTGCTGCAAGGGCGAGTCACGCTCAAGGGCCATGAAGATCAGCGCTTGCAGCTGATGGGCATCGAGCCGGTGTCGCTGCCGACCGGTGCGGCGGTGGCCGGGCAGGCGATGGAGATCGAGCAGATTGTCGGGTTCTTCAGTCCGCCGGGCAGCACCTGGATTTCGCCGCAGACCTTGCAAACGTTGGGGATGCGCGAAGGCGAGCAGCCTTTGAGTTTGAGCGGTACGGCATTGCCACCGTTGCATGTTCAAGCCGACATGGCCCCCGGTGTATTGCTGGTGGATATCGGCTTCGCTCAACAGATTCTGGGGCTGCCGGATCAACTGTCACGGTTACTGTTGCCCAAGGATTTCACCAGAACGTTGCCTGATCAGTACAAAGGCCATCTCCAATTAAAAACCAGCGGCGAAGAGAACAATCTTTCGCGCCTCACCGAAAGCTTTCACCTGAACCTCGATGCCCTGGGTTTTCTGTCCTTCGTGGTCGGCCTGTTCATTGTCCATGCCGCCATCGGACTGGCGTTGGAACAACGTCGAGGGCTGCTGCGGACCTTGCGCGCCTGCGGGGTCAGCGCTCGAATGTTGATCGCTTGCCTCGCTGTTGAACTGGGTGGTCTGGCGATGATCGGGGGCCTGGCAGGCGTCGCCAGCGGCTACCTGCTGGCCAGTGTGCTGCTGCCAGACGTCGCCGCCAGTCTGCGCGGGTTGTACGGCGCCGAAGTGGCGGGGCAGTTGAGCCTCAGCCCTTGGTGGTGGCTCGGCGGAGTTGGCCTGAGTCTGCTCGGCGCGTTGCTGGCCGGTGCCAACAGCCTGTTGCGGGCGGCGCGTTTGCCATTGCTGGCCCTGGCCGATCCGCAAGCCTGGCATCAGGCCCACGCGCGTTGGTTGCGGCGACAGGGTTGGGTTGCAGCGATTTCGGGCGTGATCGCACTGCTGGCGTTGATCTTTGGCGACAGCCTGGCCAGTGGATTCCTGCTGATGGCCGCGCTGCTGATCGGCGCGGCACTGGCGCTGCCGGTGATGCTCGATACGGTGCTGAACCTGGTACTGCAGCGCAGCCGTTCGGTGCTCGGTCAATGGTTTCTCGCCGATTGCCGTCAGCAGTTGCCGGCCCTGAGCCTGGCGTTGATGGCGCTGTTGTTGGCACTGGCGGCGAACATCGGCGCCGGCAGCATGACCGCCGGTTTTCGCCAGACCTTCAGCGACTGGCTCGAACAACGGCTGACCGCCGAGCTGTACGTGAACCCGCAAAACCCGGCCCAGGCCAGAGAACTGCAGAGCTGGCTCAAACAGCAACCCTCACTCAGCGCGGTGCTGCCCAGCTGGCAAGTGTCGATCCAGTTGCAGGGCTGGCCAGCGGACGTGTTCGGCGTGATCGATCACCCGACGTACCGCCAGCACTGGCCGTTGCTGGAAGCCTTGGGCGACAACCCATGGGACCGACTGGCCAAGGACGACGCGCTGATGCTCAGCGAGCAACTGGCCCGGCGCCTGAAGGTGCGCCTCGGCGACCACCTCACGCTGCCCACGCCAACCGGCCCGTGGTCGCCGCGAATCGTCGGGATCTACGCCGACTACGGCAATCCGAAGGGCCACATCCTGGTCAACGTCGACCACCTGCTGCGCGGCTGGCCGCAACTGACACCGAACCGCTTTAACCTGCGCATCGAGCCGCCGCTGATCCCGGCGTTCCTCAAATCGTTGCAAACACGCTTCGCCCTGGACGACAGTCGCATCATCGATCAGGCCCGGCTCAAAGGCTGGTCCACGCAAGTGTTCGAACGCACCTTCGCCGCCACCGCCGCGCTGAACAGCCTGACCCTGGGCGTCGCGGGCGTGGCGCTGTTCATCAGCCTGCTGACCCAGAGCCAAAGCCGTCTCGGACAACTCGCACCGTTGTGGGCGTTGGGCGTGACGCGCCAGCAATTGATGCTGCTCAACCTCGGGCAAACCTGGTTGCTGGCGGTGCTGACGCTGGTCCTCGCGTTGCCGCTGGGCATCGCACTGGCGTGGTGCCTGGACACGGTGATCAACGTTCAGGCGTTCGGCTGGCGCCTGCCGTTGCGGTTGTTCCCGCTGCAGCTGGCGCAGTTGATGGGGCTGGCGTTGCTGGCGACCTTGCTGGCGTCGGCGTGGCCGTTGTACTCGCTGTATCGCTCGCAACCGGCGGATCTGCTGAGGACCTTTGCTCATGAGGATTAAACTCGGCGCATGGTTGCTGATGCTGCTGTTGAGCGGCTGCGAGGACTCGGCGCCGGTTGATAAAGGCTTTGCCGGTCTTGGCGGTGAGGCCGCTACATTTACACCGGTGGTGCCCGGTCGGGTGTTCAGCTTTCCGGCGGATCACGGCCCTCACGATGGATTTCGCATCGAATGGTGGTACGTCACCGCCAACCTCAAGGACGATCAGGGGCGCGAGTTCGGTGTGCAATGGACGTTGTTTCGCAGTGCCTTGAAAGCCACGCCCGAAGTGGCAGGTTGGGCTAACCAGACGATCTGGCTGGGCCATGCAGCCGTGACCTCGGCGACGGTGCATCACGCGGCTGAACGCTACGCCCGTGGCGGCGTCGGGCAGGCCGGGGTGAGCGTGCAGCCGTTCAATGCGTGGATCGACGATTGGCGGTTCAGCAGTCAGGGTGCCGATGCGCTGTCGGACCTTCAACTCAGCGCCCGCGACAAGCTTTTCAGCTACCAACTGCGGCTCACGTCCACGCGTCCGCCGGTACTGCAAGGCGAAAAGGGCTTCAGCCAGAAATCCGAACAGGGCCAGGCGTCGTACTACTACAGCCAGCCGTTTTTTCAGGCCAGCGGTACGCTGGAGGTCGACGGCAAGACTTATCAGGTCAGTGGCCCGGCGTGGCTCGATCGAGAGTGGAGCAGCCAGCCGTTGACCACGAACCAGAGCGGTTGGGACTGGTTTTCGCTGCACCTGGACAGCGGCGAACAGGTCATGCTGTACCGCATGCGGCAGAAGAACGGCGAGCCGTATCTCACCGGCACCTGGATCGACGCCCAGGGCCAGACACAGTTACTGCCTGCCTCCGACATCCGCCTCACACCGCAAGACACCGCCACCGTCGCCGGGCGCTCAATGCCCGTGCGTTGGTCGATCAACATCCCCGCCAGACACCTCGACATCACCATCAATGCGCTCAACCCCAATGCCTGGATGGATTTGCGCATTCCGTACTGGGAAGGCCCCGTACGTCTGAGCGGCAGTCACGCGGGGCAGGGCTATCTGGAAATGACCGGTTATTAAGATCAAAGGATCGCAGGCTTCGCCAGCTCCTACAGGAGATCGCGCCACTGTAGGCGCTGGCGAAGCCTGCGATTTTCTGATCTTGAATCCACAGGAACTACGACCATCGCCCGGCCCTCTACCGTACGAACGCCAACCGGAGCCCGCCATGAGCGACGACCTCAAACCACCCGACCTTGCCGCGTGGCAGCGCCTGTTCGAGGACAAGGCCTACTGGCAGCAATCCCCTGACGCCCATTACACCGAGCTGCTGCGCGTGGCCGACGATCTGTTGGGGCAGGGCGCCATCGACCTCGACCAGTGGCAGGCCCTGAAAGCCAAGGCCGATCAATCCCACAAAGACTCGCCTGGCGTGAACGTCGCCCACGAGGTCGACGACCCCGACGCCTGAGGAGAACCATCATGAACCGCCAACCGCCTGACACCTCGGAACACCCCGACGAACCGCGTCCACCCGGAGAAGTCGAGCGCGACAACGACGCCCTGCGCCCCACTGATCCGACTCGCCGCAAGGACAGCGGCAAAGGCACCGACAGCGGCGAATCCACCGACAGCGGCGAATCCACCGCGCAGGAGACGGCGGAAAATCGCTGAACAGCGTCTATGCTCAGTGGCACGGACGGCGCTGAGTCTCGGTTCAGAGCCGTCCGCTGCCATTCATCACAGGGAACGTAGCGCTTATGAAACTTCATGCACTGACCAAAGCCATCACCCTCGCCACCGTATTGTCTGCTGCCAGTTTCAGCGTCATGGCAGCGGATATCCCGCTGTCTGTGGCCGTGGAAGCCGATCAGGTCACGACCAAAGTCCTGGCCGTCGACGCCGCCAAGCACCAAGTTGTCCTTGAAGGTGCCGAAGGCCGACAGGTTCATGTCCAGCTCAGCGACAAG
The DNA here is from genome assembly GCF_007828295.1 of Pseudomonas sp. SJZ080. Lineage (NCBI taxonomy): Bacteria > Pseudomonadati > Pseudomonadota > Gammaproteobacteria > Pseudomonadales > Pseudomonadaceae > Pseudomonas > Pseudomonas sp. SJZ080. Next base: position 7,845 of record NZ_VIUK01000023.1, on the reverse strand, counting down.
GCCAAGAATCTGGGCAACCTGAAGGTCGGGGATCAGGTCAAAGTCGAAGTGATCCGCTCGGTGGCGGCCTACCTCGATACCGATGTCGACAAAGGATTGCCTGGCTCCATCGAGCGCACCGGTGAAATCCGCGCAACAAAAGACAATCCCAGCCCGGGCGGTGAAGCGTTCCGTCAGGTACAGGTTCAGCTGAAAATCACCGACATCGACCTGAAGAAAAACCAGGTCACTTTCGAGAACCCGGCGGGCCAGTCGAAAACCGTCAACGTCGAGAAACCTGAAGTTCAGAAAAAACTGAAGGACTTGAAAGTGGGACAAAGCGTTGTCGTCACTTACACCGATGTATTGAAAGTGACCACTCAACGCGAAAGTTGAGTATTGACTCTATAGTGCCGATTGTTCTTGTATAACTTTTTGTACAAGAATAATCGGCTTTTATGGTCGAACTGGTGAGTTTGGTGGGAGTATGTAAGTTATATTTTGTATGACATTCAATCATTGTTCGATAAATTTCATGTTATATGCGCGGACTTATTCAAAGAGTTCCACTAAAATACTTTCCGTTCGCCCAGTGGCAGGGCTCTTTACCGGTGCATGGATTGCCAAGGCCATTACACTGGGCGAACACCTTCTTCGGGCGTGCTGATCCGTTAAGATACGCAGCATTTTCAGATCAAGGACGAAAACGGCTGCCGCCGTTCTGACACGGATGAAACCACTCTCCCTTTATCACCCGGCTCTCTACTGGCTGCGCGTGTGGCAAAAAAGACTGTTCCGCCAACTGGCCTGGCGCTTCTCCCGCAAGCATTACGCCCGCCCGAAAGACGCCTTTGAGCGTTTGCCGTTCCGCTACCTCAAACACACCTCCAAACTGATCCGCAAACTCGGCAACTCCGACCTTGCCCAGCAACACAACAAAGTCGTGAACCTGAAACTGGCCGTGGATTCAATTGATGGCGTTGTCATTGAGCCTGGCGAATACTTTTCCTTCTGCCGCCTGGTCGGCCGACCAACCCGAAAACGCGGCTATGTCGAAGGCATGGAACTGTCATTCGGTGAAGCGCGCAGCGGCATCGGTGGCGGGATTCGTCAGCTGAGTAACCTGATTCACTGGATGGCGATTCACTCGCCGCTGGTGGTGATTGAGCGATCGAATCACAGCTTCGATCCGTTTCCGGATGAGGGGCGGGTACTGCCCTTCGGTTCCGGGGCAGCGATCTTTTACAACTACATCGACCTGGTATTGCATAACCCGACGGATCGGCACTTTCAGCTGAAGTTGAAGGTGGGCGAGCAGCAGTTGGAAGGGGAGTTGTTGTGCGATCAGGTGCGGGAGTTTTGGTATCACGTTTATCAACGTGGGCATCGGTTTGTGCGTGAGGGGGAGCGGGTGTTTCGGGAGAATGAGATCTGGCGGGAGATAAGGAGTAAGGGGCAGGATAGTCGGGTGTTGGAGAGTGCGCGGCTTTATAAGAATCGGGTGTTGGTTAAGTATGAGGTTGGGGAGGAGGTGTTTGAGGTGGGGGGATAAAAAATGGGCGATCAATCAGATCGCCCGTTTTTTTTGGGTTTTATTCGGGGGTTATCCTGGTTTCGAAATACGCACTAAAGCTCTTCCCTTGGGCGAAGGCCTTTTCGATTTTGGCGCTTTGTATATTCAACTCAGCACTTGGCTTCTCCCATTGCTCGGGTGGCAAGGGCCGGGACCAGTCTGAAATCGAGTCAGGCAGGCTTTTCATGCTGTAGCCATGATCCCACTCGGCGACCCAGTACGGGAATCGCCACCAGGTCATTACATGGGACAGATACCAGCAGCCAACACCCAGCGCTGAGCGCTCGTTGTGCCGGTACTCCTCGTGCATATCTGCACGTTCCTGATCGAAGGTATGGCGGCCTTCGTAAGGCGCATTGCCGGGGCAGTATTGCGGTCCCTTTTCCATATAAACGCGGATCGCTTCCCAAGTACCGAACCCATGGATAGGTGTCGCCATAGCTCGATTCACAAAATGGACTTTGTCGGCCTTAAGGTCGTCGAAGGCCATGCCGAAGGTGTAAGTGCTCATTGTGCCTACGCCGGTTGAACCGGTGCTGACGGAGAGCCAGGAGACCAGTTTTTCCCATGGCTGGATGACGGGTTCGTCGGAGTTGTTGGGGAAGAAGCAGACTTCGCGGCGTTGGCGGTTGAAGCGGATGGGGCGGGTTTTGGATTTATCGAGGGTGGTACTGATCACAACATACAGTCCTAAAACTGCTGCGCCAGCTGCTCCCCAAGCGCCGATGGCAGCGCCAGTGGGGAAAAACTCAATGAAAATGTTTATAAATGTTCGGCCGTAGGGATCACCGATACTCATCAAACCTGCGATGAAAGGTCCCACTATCAAACTTACAATCAGCAAGAGCATTACACTCGCGATCATTACTCTGGTTTGGAAAGCCTTATTAAAGTTGCTACTACCCACATCGAGATAAGTATCGTTGACGTCGAGAAAGCTTCCATCCAAGTCCATTGGCGTCTGCCCGGTAGGAATCGGTAATGGTGAGAAGAACACCGCCTCGCCAGTGGCAAACCGTCGGGACTCGCCAGTAACAGGGCGCTGATTGCTCAAGTCCCGCCAATCACCGGGCTGTTTGATCTCTGCATTCATAATGCCGAGCTACCTGCTGACTTTTTCGCCTCGGTTTTACTTAAGTTTGCGTTGAAGTACGTCATGAAATCCTGTCCTTGAGCAAAGGCTTTTTCGATCTTCACACTTTGCTCTTTTAAAGCTTGGCTTGGCTTCGCCCACTGCTCAGGCGGAAGAGGTTTAGACCACTCAGAAATGGATTCAGGTAGAGATTTCATGCTGAAACGGTGGTCCCACTCCGCAACCCAGTACGGAAAACGCCACCAGGTGATCAGGTGTGTCAGGTACCACCAACCAACTCCTAAAGCGGAACGTTCGTTGTGCTGGTATTCCTCGTGCATGTCTTGTCGTTCTTTATCGAAGGTGTGGCGGCCTTCGTAGGGAGCTTTGCCAGGGCAATACTCCGGACCTTTTTCCATGTAGACACGTATGGCTTCCCATTTGCCTAGTCCATGAACAGGACTCATGACCTCCTGTGTAAGAAAGTGCACCGTATCGGCCTTGGGATTATCTATGGCCATACCAAAGGTGTAGCTACTGATTACGCCTACTCCGGTGAATCCGGTGCTGACTGAGATCCACGCAACCGTGTCTTCCCAAGGCTGGATCACGGGTTCATCGGAGTCGTTCGGGAAGTAACAGACCTCTCGGCGTTGACGGTTAAATCGGATGGGGCGGGTGCGGGCTTTGTTTCTTGTGGTGCTGATAATCGCGTACAGGCCAATCAGCGCCGCTCCCCCTCCACACCAGAGCGCTAGTGATAGCCCGAACTCAAAAAAATCGTTGAAGTAAAACCAAAAGCTTCTGCCGAATGGATTTATGAATGCTGCGAAGCCCATCAAGGTTGGGAGAACAAATAAACAAACGATAACTACGACTGTCGGGAGTGACACCGCTAATCGTGCTTGGAAAGACTTGGTGAGATTGCTGCTGCCCAAGTCCAGATAGGTGTCGTTGACTTCAACAAAACTACCGACGAGATCCATTGGAATTTGCCCGGTAGGAACCGGCAGTGGAGATAGGAACAATGCTTCGCCAGTGGGGAACCGACGAGTTGCCCCAGCGACAGGGCGCTGCTGTTGAATATCGAACTCATCGTACTGCGCAGAGGTAGGTGTCATACAGGATAACCATAAAGTGGATTCGGCCTAGGACGCGTCCACTGCAGGCTCTTTATCCGGTTCGGCAAATTTCACCTTGAAATAATCCAACAGGTTCTGGCCTTTGGCGAAGGCCTTCCGGATTTCGGCGCTCTCCTTGAGCAACGCTTCGCTCGGCATAGCGTGTTGCTCGAGGGGGAGAGGTTTTGACCATTCCAGGACTTCTTTAGGGAAGGCGGCTTTGGGGCGGTTGTTGATCCAGGCTGCGATGTAACAAGGTATCGTCCAGCCACTGAAAAACTGAATTATCAAAAACTCCCAGATATACCGAAGGAATGAATGATGAGAACGGTATCCCTGTCTACACATATGGAAATACGCGACTGATCCTGCTTCGAATTCATCTGATTGCCCCATTGGTAATGCTTGAGGCCCTTCTTCCATATAGACGCGTATAGCCTCCCACTCAGCTATGGCTTGGTTCAAGTTTCCACTAGGAACACTGACCCAAAGCACGTCGCCATTTTTGTCGCGAAGTCCGATCATCAGTTTGAACTCTGGGATTACAGCATATTGAGTGATCAGTTTGCTAACTGAAACGCTCGCGATTACTTCTTCCCAAGGCTCATAACGAGGGGACATTCCCTTCTTGGGAACAAAAACAACTTCCCGGCGCTGGCGATTAAAGCGTATGGGAGGTTGATTGCTGGCTTGGCGAATTGCAAAGAAAAATACGCAAAGGTAAAGAGTGGCAAGCGCGCCAACAAAACCCCAAACCGCAATGCTTGTAAAGAAATCCAGCCAACTACTCCAAAACGGTTCTACATCTCTTCTTAGCCAAGACCCAAACCCCGTTGTAAAAAAAGAAAAATCAACAAGAACATCACTGCACCAATTCCTGCTCGGGCCATAAACTCAAAACTTCCTCGAGAAAGGGCAAAGTCTAAGAAGACTTCATTGGCAGAGCGGTGAAGTTGGCGCGCACTGAAAGGCAGCACTCCGGTCGGTACCGGTTTTGGTGATAAATAGACTATCTCAGTACCCGGCTCTCTCTCGACATCACCTGCATGAGGTAGCCGATCATATTTGTTTTTAAGCATGTAAATGCTCCGGTTTCACGTCGACCCACTGTAATGGCGTTCGACTGGCTCGGACGGATGGCTCGCCATTAACGACGGTATTTTTTCCAGCCCCAAGAAAACTTAAAGATACAGGGTAATATAGGTATTCGTCCGTAGCTTTCAGGGGGGCGTTCGCAATGTCAGGCTGAACGCTAAATCGCAATTTAAGTTGTGATTGCTCACCGCACCAGTTTTCAGGTACGACGAGCCGAGCGTAAGGGGGTTGATATTTGCCAGACTTAGTCCATCTCTGACATCAATGCCCACATCTCATAAGGAACTATTTGTCTCTACTTCTCAATATCAACCAATCTCGTGGTAGGACCATCTGATTGCAGGCGCTCCAGCACAATCTTCGGCCAACGATTACGCGAGCGACGTTTAGCTATTTTGTACGTGAAATCTTGAACTAGGTTCAGGGGGTGGAAAAACAAGTTTCCCAAGAACATCGCGGCATCAATGCCACTTAAATAGTTTTTACCATTGGCAGCAGCTTTTTTTTCTGTAATGACTTGTAGGGTGTGACCTAGAAACTCCGACTGTTTGAGGTTCGATGCTAGTAAATCTTTTATGAATGTATCTGAATTGCTTGAGTTGCCATTTTTGTCAAACCAAGGCCCGTTATTCATGTAAGCGCGGATGTACTCCCAAAAGCCCTTTTGCATTTCAAGGGTTTTTCCTATTGGAGAACCAAGGCTAATCATCAATGCATTTTCTGGGTCGCCGAATCGCTGGACCATGATTTCCAAAGAGGAGTTTTTCATTCCGGCGGTATAAGGTCCGACCATCTGAAATTCGCACGTTAGTGCTTCCATGCCATCCCAGGGGGCATGAAACAGTTCCCCGTTGTTGTCAAAATATACTTCGCGGGTGCGTCTGTTGAACATTATAGGTAAGGGTAGTCGGCGAAAAATCTCCCAAAAAAACGGGATCAGAACCAGTGGAGTTGCGACAATCAGAGCATTGCCGGCACCTGCGTAATTGCCATTTGCGAGTAGCCACAGGGCTATAAGCAGGCAGGGAATCGACCCGAACGCCATTACGCCCGTGAGGAGACCTCGGTCCGTATCTCCTCCGGTTTTTAACGACAAAAAATTCTCAGTATGCTCATCGGTGATGAACAACTCCATCGGTGCTTCGCTGGTAGTTTCATTCCATTTTAAGCTGGCATGAGGCACCGCCCCGTACTTGGCCCGGGCTTGATGGGCCAGATTCTTCACAACCATGCGAGTTCCTTGATCTCAATTGGTGGCAAGGTCATACCTTCTAGTGGTGAATAGCTAAGCATGCCATTTATGCTTTTCAGTGCTCTACCGTTACGGTCAACGTGATAAACACGTCGATAAACCGCTACACCCTCTTCTGTAGCAACGCGGCTTCCTTCGTGACGATCAAAGCCATTTCCTGTCCATTTTACTTTCTCTCGCTTACCACCGTAACCGAAAATCCATCCCCATACCTCTTCCCCTTCAAATAAGATCATGTCGTCAGTCAACACGCTTTTTCCTGGCATGACGCAGCATGAGATAGGTGCTTTCGATCATGCCTTTATACGGGTTCAGTTCATTTAAGCGAGATGCTTCGAAACTGATAGGAAAAATGACTTTGTAGAACTCGATCATAGAGGATTTGTAGTTGTTGGACCAATCAGCAGGAGCGACCCCAAATTTTGTGCCTTTCACCCATTTTTCCAATGGGGTGTCTTGAGTGTAGAGTCGTGCAAATACCCCCCCCACTATCAAAATGGTCACTCCCAACGCCTTAAAGGCTAGATGGGGGGCTTGACTGACTCCTCGGCCAATCGCTGCAGCGTCACCAAGAATGACCGCAGCTCGTGCTGCCCGAACAGCTCTAAATGTCTGAACATAGATGGCCAGATTCGCTCCCGATGCTGCGCTCAAACCTGCGCTGATTCCAGCAGTATCAAAGTCACCATTACGGTATGCCTCGAAGGTATCCAAACCATAGACAAATACCGAGATATTGAAAGGCTTTGTGCGGGACTTTGCTGTGCGGACAGGGGATGTTAATGTTCGGACTTTGTCGCATTTTATAAGGATATTTCCAGTGCTACGTCAGCTCGTACTTGCCCTGCCAGCCATGATGTTTTTAGTCGGTTGCGAGGCGGAATCCGGCCCTTTGCCTACCAGCAAGAGTCTTGCACCAGAGAAAGTTTCCAGCATCGCGGCCACCATTGCGAAGAAGTACCCTGATCTTTCCAGCGAACTACGCGGTAAGGTGCTCAACTCCGTCGTGCAGTCCATCGACAATATGGTGTTTGTCGAGGGTGGACAGTTTGATATGGGGGACTTTGGCTGGATTTGTGAGTACGACGAAAAGGATGTGTGTACTTGGCCTTGCGGGCAAGATCATGAGCAGATGTGTAACATTAGTCCTGATGGTGATGATGATTTCGTACACCCGGTAAAGCTGAGTGGTTACTACTTATCGAAACTTCAGACTACGCTTGAGCAGTTTGATCTGTTTTTTGTCGCGAACGGAAAGCCTTTATTTGACACTAAATATCGAAATAGAGAAGATCTAAAAGACACACTTTATAATCCAACGCTACCTGCTCCCACTCAAAGCTGGCAGGAGGCTAAAGATTACTGCCAGTGGATTGGAAAACTAAGTGGTTATCCCGTGGACCTTCCCACTGAGGCCCAGTGGGAGTATGCAGCCCGCAATCGAGGCGAACATGTGCTGTTTCCGACCGATACTGGGAGTCTAAGTTATGGGAAAAATTTTCCAATGGAGTCTGAAACAGCTACTTTTTCTGTAAAACGTTTCACACCCAACCCTTTAGGCCTCTACGATATGTCAGGCAATGCTACTGATTGGGTCAATGATTGGTATGGCAAAGATTATTATCAGCACTCTCCATTAGAAAACCCAAAGGGACCAGATGAACGAGCCCCATGAAAGACAGGACACCGTTTCCCCCTTACGATAAGGGATAGGCAAACGGTTATGTTTATGACTAATAGCAACGATAAGAGT